>CAMAVQ010000007.1 GCA_945861755.1 Gemmatimonas phototrophica | reverse complement strand
GGATCAATCCCTCTTGTCCTGCAGCAGGGTGTTCTCCCACAACCCCCAGAAAGACTACGGCCAGTAAAAAACAACGCCGTCGCATACTCTCATCCTCCTATTTTGGCAGGATACGCTTCGCCCCCGTCAATTACGCGGTTATTTTCGCGCCAGGATGCCTACTACTTCGATGCCGTTGCTGCGGGTCTGCTCCTGTACCATGCGGGCCGCATCGCTGGCCGAGGACCACCCGCTCGGTACCGGCCTTTTCCATAGAGGCCAGGGTCTGCTGCACCTTGGCTTCCACCTGGTTGTAGAAGTCGAGGGTGACCTTCAGAAAGCGGTAGGTCAGCTCTGACTTGGCCTTGAGGCCGGCAGGGGTGACAATATAGAGATAAACCCTTTTGTCGGGATTATGCAGGGCCCGCTGGAACTTGACGTAGCCTTTTTCCAGCAGTTTGTGCAGACAAAAATGGACCTTTTTGAGGTTTAGGCCGGTCTGGCGGGACAGTTCGCGCTGGGTGACCTGGTCTTTGGCAGCCAGGGCGTCCATAACCGCCAGCATGCCCAGGTCTTCGCGGGTCGCCGAATTTTGCCGGAAGAGGTCCATCTAATGGGATGTATCCGTGGAGGATTGGGCACAGTGTTGCACTATGAAACAAATATCGTTTCTCAAAGTAACAAATAGCTGGGAGAAGGTCAACAGGAAATTGGCCAGCAGGCTACCGCGGCATCACAGAGTTCAACCTCATCACTACATGTGCAGCAGTTTTTGGCAATTCGCACTGGTGATCAGCCCCATTTCTGCCTGCCGCTCCAGAAAGGGCAGCACATCCTCGACTGCCTGGGACCAATTGATTTTTGCCAGCTTCTCCCAGACCACCTGTCGCCAGTTGTGGGTATCCAACTTCGGGCCAGGCCACGACGTCTGCGCCAGGGCGCCATTGAGAAGGTCCAGGTTGGGTGCTGGCCAGGAAGGATCGGACAGGTACCATACCAGGTCATAGAGATCCCGCCCCTTGGTGTATCGCCGCACCAATAGGGCGTGCAACTTGCCGGCCAGCAGACTTGCGCGGTCGTAGTGCAAAAGATTCAGCAGCACATGCCGCCGCACCAGGGTGGTCTCCACCCCGGCTCCCTCAGGCGGCTGGGTATCGACCTCCAATTTGATCGAGATGGTCTCAGAGGGGTGAGGGGAGAGCCCCAGTTCGTGTGGCAACCCGCGGAAGTGCACAAAAGCCGACTGCACCACCTTGTGCTCACTCACCCTGAGGTCCACGTCGTAGGCCTCGGCACTGAACCGCTGTTTAATTTTTTTCAACCTCGCGCCAAAATGACTCCTCTCCGCAGGGCCATGTGCGGAGAAGTCGAGGTCCTCGGAAAATCTCGGCAGGGCATAGAGAAAACGCAGGGCTGTGCCCCCCAGGAAGGCCCATTCCAGGAAAGCGCCCTCTTCCTGCAGGATCTGCAGGGTGCGCGCCTGCAGGTATTCCCGCAGCAGGTTGCGCCGGCGGGGAATATCCGCCGCGCTGGCGAGGATCTGGCGGACCTCTTCCTTCATAGGACCTGGTATTCCTCGGCGGTGGCCAGTTCGCCAATCCTCTCGACTGCGCGCCGCAATTTGGGGCTGCCCGAGTCGTGGGCCATCTCCCGCAGTGTCTGCATATTCAGAACCGGAAAGTTCCCGAGGCGGAGTTCCTCGAGATACTCCCGGGAGTCAGCACCCGGCGTCAGGTAGACCAGGTCCAGCAGGCTCTTCTCCGGAGAGGCCAGGAAGATCCGCTGGCCCGCCTCGATTTCCAGCAGGCGGAAGCCTTTGAAGAAGGGTGCTTTGAGGTGTTTATAGAGGAAATTGCCCAGTGGCGTCTCGACCAGGCCCGGCCTTTGGGTGGTCGCGCTGGTCACTACTGGGACATATTCGGGAATCATCCCATAATAGGCCAGGGCCGACTGCAGGCTCACATACGAAGGCTGGCGGAGCTGGTTGGCCACCAGGAAAGGATGGGGCTCGACTTTGCGGTAGGCCCCGGCCAAGGCATAAAGCCCCCGGCGCAACTGGATCAACTTTCCTGTTTTGGTCCACCGCGCTAATTGTTGGCTCAGGCCCTCGGGAGAAACCCTTCCAGCTAGGAGCAGTGCCGAAGAAAAGACGGGTTCCTTTCCGACTGTGCCCAGGAGTTCTTTCCATGTCATTGCATTAACTTAGCAAATATGTATGATAAATGAAATAAAATATACATTTGACCAAGGTGTCTCTACCTGGGGACGGGCAGCGACTCCCACTTGGCAGAGGTCATCTGGAGATCGGGATGGGAGACGATGAGGTGCCAGACCAGGGCCTGGAAGGACTCGGCCAGCGGGGTGAGGGTGTGCGGGCTGAGGGTAGGCACGATCACACAGGCCTGGGCCACCTGGGCGGTGTAGCCCCCGTCGCGGCCGACGATGCCGCAGATACCGGCCCCCACCTGGGCGGCGTATTCGAGCGCTTTGACCAGATTGACGCTCACCTGCATTTCGCGGTTGCCCCCGCCCACCGAGAGCACGAAGACCAAGTCCTTGTTGGTAAGCCGACTGCCCTCCAGCCATTTGGCGAAGGCAGTGTCCCAGCCTTCGTCGTTGATGCGGGCGGTCAACTCCGAGACGTTGTCAGTGGGGGCATAGGCCTCCATGCCGGCGAGTTTGCGGAAGTCGTTGACCGCATGGGAGGCGTTGGCGGCACTGCCGCCCACGCCGAGGATGAAGAGCCGGCCGCCCTGCTGGCGGGTGCGGACGAACAACTGCACCATCCGCTCGATGGCAGCCTGGTCGAGCTGGGCGATGACTTGGGTGGCTTCGCGCAGGAAGGAATCGGTGTGTCCCATATGGGGGCGCCTATCAGTATTTGTCCAAGGTGATGGGGTAGTGGCGGGGAGATGACCCCGGAGGCCTTTACTGGGGGAGAGGGGCCGGGAAAGGGCCTGGGGGCAGCGTGGGGCGTCGGTGGCAGGCCCGGGCATCGGGAAAGGCCGGAGCGGGTCGCTCACCGCCACGCTAGAGCTGATACCCGGCGGCCCGGGCGTCTTGGTAGAACATCTTGACGGTTTCCAGGGAATACTCGCTCAGATCCTTGCCAATGAGGGTCAGTTTTTTGAGCAGGTCGTTGGTGGCGGTGATGATGTGGCAGCCGATGGCATCGGCCTGGAAGATATTGTAGAGTTCGCGGGGGCTGGCCCAGATCAGCTCGGCATTGGGGTAGGGGCGCAGCAACTCCACGGCCTGGGCCATCAGGGGCACAGGGTCGCGGCCGGTGTCGGCGATGCGGCCGGCAAAGACCGAGACGCAGCCGGGAGCGCCGCCGGCCAGGGCCGCGCCCACCTGTTCGACCTGGTCGAGCAACATGAGGGCCGTGGCGTTGACCTTGATGCCGGCCTGGGACAGGGTGCGCATCAGTGGATAGCCGGGCTCGCCGCGGGTGTTGGTCACCGGGATCTTGACGTAGACTTGGTCACCCCAGGAGGCGATTTGGCGGGCCTGGTGCTCCATCTCCTCGAATTCGTCGGAGAAGACCTCGAAGGAGATAGGCCGGTCGGGGATCTGGCGCAGCAGGTCCTGGGCAAAGGCGGCGTAATCGGCGACGCCGGCCTTGCGCATGAGGGTGGGATTGGTGGTGAAGCCGCGGATCAGGGGATGGCGGTACATCTCGAGCATGCCGGCCTGGTCGGCGCCATCGGCGAAGATCTTGATCTGGAGGTCAGTCATTGGAGCGCCTTGGGCTGGGGGACTAGAGTCTAACCACTCTGGCCGGCCCCTGATGATCCTTGAAGGCATTGCGGGTGTCCATCACCAGCTGCGCCTGTTGGCCGATCCACTGCCAATCGTACCCGGCGTGGTTGGTGGTCACCACCACGCAGTCGGCCCAGGTCAGCCGTTCCTCGTCCAATTCCACCGATTGCATGTCCGCGCCCAGCTCCATGGGTAATTGGGGCACGTGAGGGTCGTTGTACGCCACCTTGGCGCCTTTGCCGCGCAAAAGTTCGATGATGTCGAGGGCGGGACTTTCGCGCACGTCGCTGATGTCCGCCTTGTACGCCACACCCAACACCAGCACCCGCGATCCTTTGAGGGCCTTGCCTTCGTCGTTGAGGGCCTCCATCACCTTCTGCACCACATGATGGGGCATGGAGGAGTTGATCTTGTCGGCCAGGTCGATGAAGCGGGTCTCGTAGTCCAGCCCCCGCATCTTCCAGGACAGGTACAGGGGGTCGATGGGGATACAGTGGCCGCCCAGGCCCGGCCCGGGGGTGAATTTCATGAAGCCGAAAGGTTTGGTCGCCGCAGCCTCGATGATCTCCCACGCATTGAGTCCCAGGCGGTCGCAGATCAGGGCAATCTCATTGACCAGCCCGATGTTGACGGCGCGGAAGGTATTCTCCAGCAGCTTGACCATCTCCGCTGCCGCTGGCGAGGAGACCGGCACCAGGGTGTCGATGGCGTTTTTGTAGAGGGCGATGGCAACGCGGGCGCATTCGGGCGTGACCCCGCCGATTACCTTGGGGGTGTTGCGAGTCTGCCAGGTGTGGTTGCCCGGGTCCACCCGTTCGGGGGAGAAGGCCAGGTAGAAATCGGTGCCCACCTGGGCGCCGCCGACGCTGAGGCGGGGCAGGATCACCTCGGTGGTGGTGCCCGGATAGGTGGTGCTCTCCAGCACCACCAGCATGCCGGGGTGAAAGTGGCGAACGATCTGCTCGCAGGCTGCCACGATGTAGGAGATGTCCGGGTCCTTGGTTTTGCTCAGCGGGGTGGGCACGCAGATACACACGCAGTCGGTGTCGCGCAGGACGCCAAAATCGGTGGTGGCCCTGAGGCGGTGCTGGGAGACGGCCAGGGCCAGGCGCGGGGAGGGGGTGTCCTGCACATAGCTGTGGCCGGCGTTGAGCTGCGCCACCTTTTGGGCGTCCAGGTCGATGCCGGTGGTGCGGATGCCGGCCTCGGCGAATTCCACCGCCAGGGGCAGGCCCACGTACCCCAGGCCGATGATGGCCAGATGGATGTCCTTGTCGGCTATTTTTTTGACCAGGGTGCTCACGGCGACCGGCCTTCAAGGGCGAATTTGTTCTGGAACCACGCCACCACCTGGGCCAGGCCCTCGCGGGCGCCCACCTGGGGCTCATAATCTAGGCACTTTTTGGCGCGGCTGATATCGGCCAGGGAGTGGGGCACATCCCCGGCGCGAGAGGGGCCGTGGACCAGCCGTGCCTGAGTGCCGCAGAGTTGGGCCAGATGGGTGACCACTTCATTGACGCTCAGGCTGGCGCCGCAGGCGATATTGAAGACCTCGCCGCTCACCCCTGGGGCGGTGGCGGCCAGCAGGTTGGCCTCCACCACATTGCGCACATAGGTAAAGTCGCGCGACTGGGTGCCGTCCCCGTCGACGGTCAATTCCTGGTGGCGCAGGATGCCAGCTGCGAATTTGGGGATGAAGGCCGAGTATGCCGACTGGGGGTCCTGGCGGGGGCCGAAGACATTGAAATAACGCAAGGACACCGTCTCCAGCCCGTAGGTGCGGGAGAAGACCTGGCAGTAGTGCTCCCCGGTCAATTTGGAGACCGCGTAGGGGGAGATGGGCTGCGGGGTCATGTCCTCGCGTTTGGGAACCTGACTGTGGGCCCCGTACACCGAGGAGGAGGAGGCGTAGACCACCCGTTTGACCCCGGCATCGCGGGCGGCGTCGAGCAGGTTGAGGGTGCCGCCCACATTGACTTCGTTGGTGGTGATGGGGTCGTTGATGGAACGGGGCACCGAGGGCAGGGCGCCCTGGTGGAGCACGTAGTCCACGTCCCGCACGGCCTGGTGGACCGTGTGGTAGCTGCGGATGTCGCCCTCGATCAGCTCGAAGTGCGGACCCAGGCCGGCGAGATTTTCCCGCTTGCCGGTGGAGAAGTTGTCCAGCACCCGCACCCGTGCGCCGCGCCGCAGCAGTTCTTCGGCCAGATGCGAGCCGATGAAGCCGGCACCGCCCGTGATCAGATATAGAGCCATATCCCGATAAATTATGGTTGAAGGGGTCCAGTTAATTGGTTAGACTAGCTAGCTAAGGCATCAACCCAAGGGGAAGTGCTTATGAAGGTAGTGTTTCAACAACTTTTTCGCTGGCCGTGGTTCTGGTATTGCTGCTGCGGGTGGATCCTGCTCGGCGCGCCGGTCTGTGCTGCCGCCCAACCCTTCTCGCTGGCCCAGTGTCTGGCCCTGGCCATGGAGCAGAGCCCCCAGACCCAGCGGAACCGGCAGGCCCTGGAGCGCAGCCTGCTCCAACTGCAGGCCCAGCGCTCGCCTTTTGCCCCTCGGCTGCAGTTGAACATGATGTTGCCCAGTTACGGGGAGAACCGCCAGCTGGTGGATAACCTGGCCCTGACCACCCGGGTCCGCGACGAGAACACCCAGCTCCAATACCAGGGGAATCTGGAATTGAGCCAGCGGGTGCGCTCCCTGGGTCGCTTTACCCTTAGCTCCCAGAGCCGGTTTACCGATTTCAGTTCCAACCGCCAAACCTCCTACCGCGACTACACCGGCGACCTGGTCTTCGACTATTCCCAGAACCTTTTTGCCCAGGCGCCCGAGGAGGTGGCCTTGGTCCGGGCCGAGTTGGACCTGGCCGGGGCCCGGCTCAATTTCAGCCGCAATCAGCTGCTGCTAGAAGCTCAGGTGACCCAGACCTATTATACCCTGGTGCGGGTGCAAAGCCAGCTCGACATCGACCGGCAGACCCTCGAGCGGGCCAGGGTTTCCCTGGATCTGGCCCGCCGCAAGGTGGAGGTCGGTTTCCTCGATGAAACCGAAGCCCTGCGCCTGGAGGTGGACATGCTCCAGGCCGAAGCCAGCTACAACCAGGCCCAGAACAATATCGAGCGGGCCCGCGACCGGTTGCGCGAGGTGCTGGGCTTGGGCTGGGATCAATCCCTGGAGGTGGAAGGCCTGGTGGGGGAAGGTTTCCAGAAGTACCCGGTCTCCATGGAGAAAGCCGTTGCCGTGGGACTGAGCCGCCGCCTGGACCTGCAGGCCTTTCAACTCGACGCGGAGAACCAGCGGCTGAACCTGCGCAGTATCCGCAGTCAGACCGGACCCACCGCCATCCTCAATGCCACGGTGGGCCTAAGAGGGCAGGGGGACCAACTCAGCGATGTACACCAGCGCCTCGAACGCAATCAGTGGGGCATGAACATCCGGGTGAACGCGCCCCTCATCGACGGCGGCGAGCGGCGCAGCCAGGTGCGCCAACAGGAACTGGCGCTGGAGCAATTGCAGACCGACCAGGAATCGCTCCGCCAGAACGCCGTCCTCCAAATCCGGGACGCGGTGAACAGCCTCAAGTCGGCCGAACGGGAGGTCGAACTGAGGCAGGCGGCCCTAATGGTGGCGGAGAAAACCTACGCGCGCGAACAGCAGCGCTTCGAGCTGGGACTCTCAAAGAGTCAGGACATCCTCACTGCCCAGGGACAGCTCACCTTCTCCCGCACCCAGACCCTCAATGCCCGCATCGACTACTACCTCCGCATCGAGGACCTGCGCCAGGCCACCATGGCCGGCTTGAGCGACCTGGTGGAAGTGCACTAGTTGTCGTCGTTGGTCTCCATCAGCGGGTGGGAGAACTCCTCGATCTCCTCCCCGAAGATCATGCGCCGGGGCCGCAGGCGGGTATAGGAGGGGATCTGGTGCTGCTCCTCGGCCACCTGGCAGGACACGCAGAGCCGGGCGGTGGGCAGGGCTTCGAGCCTGAGGGTGGGGATGTAGGGGCAGGTCGGGCAGATCTTGAGCGGCTTCTCCATGCAGGCTTCGCAGTGGCCATAGGTGCCGTTGTCGATCTTCTCGATGGCCAGGGTGATCTCCTCCAATTCCCGGCGTTCAGTATCCCCCAGGGTGACCAGCAATTCCATGGTGCCGGCTTCCACCGCCCGGTCGAAGTCGTCGGCCTTGGGATCCTGGAGGTTGTCGATGGCGTTGGCCGTGCCATCCAAATCGTTGAGCAACTGGGCGCGGCGTTCCAGCAGCCATTTCCTGGTCTTTTCCAGGTCGCGTTTGGTCAGGGCTGCGGCCTTGGAGGGGGGCTCTATTTTCTCGGCTTTCTTGATCTCCGGCTTTTTGGGCTCGGGCTTTTTTGCCGTGACCGCGGCTTTGGGGGCCGATGCCGCCTTGGGGGTGCTCTTGGCTTTGGTGGTCTTGGAAGGAGCTTTGACTTTCTTCTGCATTCCTCACCTCATATGCCAGCTGGTTCGAGCCGGTAGATTCCCGCTCCCAGAGCCGCCAGGTCAATGACCAGCAGGTCGTCTCGCAGAGCAGGTGCCTGTGATTGATAGAGCGCTTCCACCCGCGCCAGGGCGGGAAGACCCCGGAGGCGGAAACGCACGCGCTGGGCTGCAGCCCGGCAATTGACGACAAAAAGAAAATAGCGTCCCTGGTACTCCCTGAGCATGGCCTCCACGCCCTGGGAGCCATCGGCGTTTTCCACTTGCGCCAGGGACGTGGGAGCGGCCAGCACCGGACCGAGGGCGGAAAGCTCGGCAGCCAGGGCCCGCATCTCGGCCCAGAGCACCGGCGGCTGGATCTGTCGCTCCCCCTTCTGGCAGTAGCGGTAGAAAAGCAGCCCCCCCGCCCCGTGCACCAACCCCTGAAAGACCATATTGCGCAACTCGGCCGGGGTGGGTGGACGTCCCCAGTGCTCGACGCCGCCGAAGGCCTGGGCCACCAGCCAGACCGGTTTGCGGCCCATCGAGGCCCAACGGGCCTGCTGCATGTAGTCCCGCACCCGGGTGAGAGGATGGTCGGGCACGGGATACACGTCGATGGCCAGGATATCGCTGGCCTCCACATAGGTGCGGTAACTGTGCGGCCGGTTGTTCACCAGGTAGACCGGATGATACGGGTCTGACTGATGCAACTGCTGGTAGACCCGCTCCAGCAGCACTGGATCCACCTTGGCATCGGCCGGCTCGTCGACGATGTACCAGGCCAGCAGGCCCGGATGGTCGCGGTAACGCTCAATCGTCTCCGCGATGGCCTGGTAGTCCGGTTCCGCCCGCCCGCGGATGAAGGGCGTCAATTCCAGCAAGATGCGGATTCCGCTCTGGGCAGCCTGGTCCATCAGCGCGGCGATCTCGGCGCCGCGCAGTTTGTAGAAGTAGTCGCCGCAGTTGAAGTGGAGGCGCTTCAGTTCCTCCAGATCCTCCGCATGTACCCAGTAGAGACCGATGGGAAAGAAAGGCTTGCCCTCCACCAGCAGGCTCTGAGAAAAGAGATCGACCTTGACCTCCTGGGGCGCCGGCGGGTATTTGCACACCTGAGCGCTGAGGGAATCCTCCACTCCGGCCGGTCCCTGGACCCTGGCCCGCAGGGTATAACAACCCGGGGGCAACTCGGCGATCTTCAGGGTGCCCAGAACCTCACTGCCGCGAAATTGGAGCTGCTGCCTGGCGCGCACCCGCTCTCCCTCCCGCAACTCCACCAGCAGTTTTTTTCCTTCCCCCGTGCCTCGGCGCAGCCGGCTGCGAAAGCGCAGCTGCGTCTCGGTCGTGTAGTAGGAGCGATCCGGGGTAAACTCCCAGCGGGGCCATACGGCGATCTCCAGGTCGGAGAAGGCGCGGATCAGGCGGCCACTGCCCTGTTCATAGACTTTCAAAGATCCAATGTAGAGCCCCGGCACCTCTGCATGGAAGGGCAGCCCTAGCTGGCGGGTGGCACCAGGGGCTAGGTGCAGGGTCTGTTCGTGGGCCAATGGACGCCCCGCGGGCGTCTTGAGTTCCAGGCGGGCGACCAGGGTCGTGCGGCGTCTGGCCTTGTTGGTCAGACGCAGGCCCAATTGATTGGCCCCGGCCACCGCCATGTCCTCCTGGACCAGTTCGGCCTCCGGGAGGGGGGTGGCCCGCTGAGTTGCCGGACTGCAGCCCCATAATCCGCCCGCCAGACCGGCCAGCAACAAGAGCAGCATCAATAAGCAGTAGGGCCGAGAACACGGTCCGGTCCGGTTCGGCCGGTCAGCGCTGCGCATGGAGGTGAGGGAACCCTCAGAGAGCGTCCGGATTGCAGCGTTGTTGGGCCTTGAGAACCCGCAGGCGGTCGCGCAGCGAAGCAGCCAGTTCGAAACGCTCCTGCTCGACGGCATACTCGAGTTCGGCGCTGAGTTTTTCCTCGGGACTCAGGGGGCGACTGTGCTCCAGCTCCAGCTCCCACTGGCGCAGGAAATTGAGTTCCTGGCAGGAGTCGGGATGTTCGAGACCGCCCTGTCGCAAGAGGATTTCCTCCAGGTGGCCGATGCCCGTTCTCAGCTGCTGCAGCGCGGCCTGGTGGTTGTCTTGTTCCAGTAGGGAGAGCACCCCGGCCTGGATGCGGTGGGCGGTGACAAAGGCCCGGTACTGGTGGGCGATCTGACGGTCCTCGGGGTGTTCGGCGTATTCCTGGCACAGGTCCAGGATATCGAGGTTGTGCAGGGCGTCCTGCTCGGCCCGCACGTACTCTTTTAATTCGAAGAAGCTGAGGCGACGCCAGTAGTACTGCATGGCTTCCTGGCCCAGCGCCCAACAGTCGGTGCGCGACAGGTTGAGGGAAGCGGTTGGATCTTGGTGCTGGCAGCCCCGGCGCTCGGCCTTGAAGTAGTCGAGCAGGGAAACACTGTCGCGCGGCCGGGTGCCGTCCGGCCGGCCCGACCACTCCAGCTGCATCAGGCCCATGTCCATACGGATCTGGATCCTGGGCCGGCCATCTTCGCCATCGATCTTGCGCACCCGCAACTCACCCTGGGCGAAGGGCCAGCCCTCGAGGATGGGACCGAGATCTTTGTTCATAATGGATTTGGCCAGGCCACGAAGCAGGAGGCACCCCCTTGATAAGATGGTTTATTATAGGCAGGATGGGCGCTTTTTGTCAACTATCTGGGGGCCGAATCTGCCCCGGTGGGTACCGGGTTGGGGAGGGCTGACTGCAACTGGGCGAGCATCGCCTCCAGCTCCCGGCGCAAACCCGGGCTTATTTGCTGGGTGGCCAGGCATTCGAGGATGGCCGGGGCGGCCGCCGGGCCCACCTGGAGCAGGGCAGCGCGGGCCTGGGTCCGTTCTTCCGGGGTGGGATCGGGCATTTCCAGCGTGCCCAGGTTCATGTCGGTGCCGAACATGCTGGTGGTGGGCACCTGATCCTCGCCAAACATGCCCATCGCCGGGCCGCCCCGCCGCCCCGTCGCCAGGGAGTCGGCTTCGTAGAGGAGCCGCTGGTCCTTGCCGGAGAAAACCCCGGGTTGCTGGTTGTATTCGTTGCGCAACTTGAGCAGATCGTAGTAGCGCAGCGCCCGCAGCAGAATGGCAGCTGCCGGGGTGCCGCCCAGCTGTCCCAGGACCGGCAGGGCAGCCAGGCGCAACTCGGCGTCGGCCTGATCCAGCGAGCGGTCCAAGAGCTGGCCGATGGGTTCCACCGCCGCCTGGTCGCCCAGGGCGCCCAGGGCCCTGAGAGTTTCTTCCTTGAGGGTGGTGCGCTGGTCGTATTCGCCCAATACCCTGACTAGGGCCGGCACGGCCTTGAGGTCGCCGATCCGTCCCAGGGCGCGGGCGGCGTTTTTGCGGGTGGCATAGGGGTAGTCGGGGCGCGAGACGATCTCGATCAAACTTTCCAATTGGCGGTGATCGCCCGCCTCGTATTTCTGCTGCATCTGGGCCACGTTGGTACAGCTGGCCAGCCAGAGGCCGGCCAACAGAAAGAGGAACCTCATAAGACCTGTCCTCGCAAAGGGAGTGTCTTGCACATCTATCTTTCTTGGCAGATATTGAGACCATCCATCTGACCCGAGGTTTGTATGAACACCCCCCAGGTCCACGAACGCAAGCCCATCCCCGGCATCACCGACCTCCTGGCCATCTCCAGCGGCAAGGGCGGGGTGGGAAAGTCCACCCTCAGCGCCAACCTGGCAGTGGCCTTGGCCCGCCAGGGGCTGGCCGTGGGGTTGATGGACGCCGATATCTACGGCCCCAATATCCCCGGCATGCTGGGGCTGAGCGAGAAACCCACGGTCACCCAGTCGGGCATGCTGGTGCCCGGACAAGCCCACGGCCTCAGGGTGATCTCGATGGGCTTGCTCATCGAACGAGGGGCCCCGGTCATCTGGCGGGGGCCCATGTTGGCCAAGATGATCAACCAGTTCCTTTTTCAGGTCGAGTGGGGCACCCTCGATGTGCTGGTGCTGGACCTGCCTCCCGGGACCGGCGATGTGCAGATCACCCTGACCCAGAGCGCCCCGCTCACCGGGGCGGCCATCGTCACCACCCCTTCGGCCCTGGCCATCGAGGACGTGCGCCGTGGGGTGGGCATGTTCCGCCAGACCCAAGTGCCGCTGCTGGGCATTATCGAGAACATGAGCACCTTCACCTGCCCCACTTGCCAACACACCAGCGCCCTCTTCGGCGAGGGGGGTGAGGCCTTGGCCCGCACCTTTGACACCCCGCTCCTAGGTCAGATTCCCCTCGATCCGCAGTTGCGTCTGTGCGCCGACACCGGCATCCCCTTGGTGGTGGCAGCGCCCCAGTCCCCCGCCAGCCAGGCCCTGGTGCAGTTAGCCCAGCGCCTGACCACCGCGTTGGCCGGGGCGCGGATCTGATCCATGTCCATCAAAGCTTACCGCAATGCCGAGTTTCTCACCAGCCCCGGGGCCCGCACCCTGCGCATCCTGGCCGAATACCTGGAGCCAGAGGAGCGTTTTCAGCGGGAGCACATCGAGAAGGTAGTGGTTTTTTTCGGCTCGGCACGCGCCTCCTCCCGCGCCGAGGCCGAGCGCGCTCTGGCCCAGGCCCGCCAGCGCCAGGCCGGTACCGAGGAGATAGGGCGCCTGGAAGGCAGCCTCAAATTGTCGGACTATTACGAGGACGCCCGCCGGTTGGCCCAACTTTTGACCGCCTGGGCCGGCCAGCTGGGCGGCGAGCCTTTTGTCGTCTGCTCCGGGGGCGGGCCGGGCATCATGGAAGCGGCCAACCAGGGCGCGGCAGAAGCCGGCGGCCGTTCGGTGGGACTCAACATCAGCCTGCCCCGCGAGCAACAGCCCAACCCCTATATAACCGAGGCCCTGAATTTTGAGTTCCACTATTTTTTCATGCGCAAGCTCTGGTTTGTGCAGCTGGCCTGCGCCCTAGTGGTCTTCCCGGGAGGTTTTGGCACCCTCGACGAACTAGCTGAGGTGCTCACCCTCATCCAGACCGGCCGCAGCAAAGGCATGCCGGTGCTCATCTACGGCCGTGCTTTCTGGGACGAGGTGATCGATTTTTCGGCCCTGGAACGCTGGGGCACCATCGACGCCAAGGATCGGGAACTCCTGTCCTGGGCCGACACCCCCGAAGAGGCTTTCTCCCTCCTACAAGAACGCCTCGCCTCGCAGTTTTCCCGCATCATTATACCTACCTGATCGTGAACTCCGCACGGGCCACGGCCTGATTGCCGCTCTGGTCACGGACCTGGACTTCCCACCGATGCCGTCCCGGCTTGAGCGGGGCTTCGGGCCGGGCGCTGAGGGTGCCGGCTTCGGGGTCGTATTCGCCGATGAGCCGGTGGCCGTCCAGGTGCAGGGTCAGATCCTCTTCCCGTCCGATGCCAGACCCCTCGTCGCTCACCTGGGCGCCCAGCAGCGGCTGCCGCTCTTTGAGCGCAGCGCCGGCGGCCGGCTGCAGGGCGGTGATGCTGGGGGCCTGAGTGTCGCTGAAGAGGGCAAAACGCAGGAGCCGCCGCACCTTGCCGCTGACCAGGCGCTGGGCAGAGTCCAGCTCGTTGCCCACAAAGGTCCACTCGCCTTCGCCCCGCTCCTGGTACAGGCCCAGCTTTTGCGGAGCTGCCACGGTGGGGGCATAGCGCAGGAAGACTTCTACCTGCTGGTCGAAGCTGTGCCGCTCGGGGGTGAAACCGTACCCGACTTCAGTGGGCGTCAGGCCAGTGACGTCCGGGGGGGAAAAGCGCTGGGCCTGGGGGAAGAAGGGGGCGTATATGCTGCCGCTGCCCAGGTGCAGCCGGGCCTCGCCGCCGCCCCATTCGACTTGGGATTCTTGTCCGGGATTGACCTGCTGCTGGAGCAGGACCAGGGAGGGCGCGGCGCGGTCTGCCATCTGGATGGTCAAAGGGCCGCCGCGGGCACTGAAGGGCTGGCTGGCGCGGTACTCCTGCGGGCCGGTTTGCCGCAGCGCCAGGGTGTCCTGCCGCCGGTCATCGGCAAAGGCCAGCAGAGGGGCAGCAGCCAGGGGCCGGTCGCTGATGAGCCGCACCTCGGCGAAATCGGGAAAGGTCTGGTATTCCAGGAAAAACTCCGCATCGGCCCCGATCTGGCCCAGGATGCAGGTCTTGAAATCCTCGCCGCCGGCTTTGTCCCACACCCGCAGCCGCCAAACCCCGGATCTGGCAGGTACCTCCCACTGACCGGGGCCGGAGCGGACACGGGTGAACAGCTCGCGCTGCCATTGCCGGCCATCCGCAGACCAGGACAGTTCCAGGTCGAGCGCGTCATCGTCGGGGTCTTCCACCTGGGCCTGGACCTTGAGGATAGTACCGGCGGCATGCAGCTGGAAGTCGGCGATGCGCGGCAACTCGTCCACCTGCACCTGGAGCCGCGCCCGGGCGATGTTGCCGGCGGTGTCCTCGGCCTGGACCATCAATTCGTGAGGGCCTTTGGCCAGGCCGCGCAGCAAGCCGTCGGCACCGGGCGGCAGGTCGTAAAATTCTAGACGGTTGCCCGGCAGGCGGAAGAGGGTGAAGAAGGCCCCGCTGCCGCCGGCAAAGTTGAGGCGGAGGCGGTCGAGGAAAACCTGGTGGCCGTCGGTATAGGAGACTCGGGCATAGGTGGAGGTGACCTGGGGCAGACCGTCCACATACAGGCGGAGGCGGTACGGAGCCAGCTGGTTGGGGGCCGCGTCAGCCAGGTCGTGGAGTTGGGCACTGACCCCGAAAGAGCCGGCAACGATCAGGGTGTCTGCGGCCTCGTAGTTGCTGGCCGCACGCCGCAGCGCTGCGCAGACCGGTTGATGGCGGCCATTGACCTGGCTCTCCAAACCCATCGGCACCAGGGCCAGGCGCTCGAAGACCGGGGCGAGGGTGTCCTCCACCTGGAAGCCGTGGAGCAGGGGATTGAGCGGGATATTGTCCGCATCGCGCAATTCCATATGGAGATGAGGTGGGCCGATGCCGCTGTCGCCGCTCCAGGCCACCAGTTGGCCGCGCCGGATGGGGATCTCGCCGGGCTGGAATTCGAGGTCTACGGAATAGGCCTGTTTTTCTCGCTGAGCCCGGACCACACGCGCGGCGACGTGAGGGGCAAATCCCTGGAGGTGCGCGTAGACCAGGATGCGGCCGTCGGGCAGTTTCTGGTACAGGGATCGGCCGTACCCCCAGGGCGAGGTGCGCACCTTCCAGAGGTACCCGGCAGCCGGGGCATGTACCTCAAAGCCGGTCTTGCCCTGGGTTTTTAGGTCGATGCCGGCGTGAAAGGCGGCCGTGCGGGTTTCGCCAAAGGTCGAAGAAAGGGCGTGCTCCAGGGCCAGGGGCCAGGCGAACTCTACCTCGGCCCCGGCACTACAAGGCAACAGGGCCCAGCCCAGCAGATAGGCGCAGCGGCGGATCAGGGTGCGGGGGATTGGTACACACACAGTTGGATCTCGTCGGGGGTCACGGTGATGAAGTGGTGGGGCTCTTCGGTCCAGGCACCGGTGTTGAGGTAGCGCACCGCTCCTTCGTGCAGATCCATGGCCGAGTGGGTGTGGCCGCAGGTCACCGCGGCAAATCCCTGGGCGCGGGCCACTCGCAGGGCTTTGCGGGCCACATGCTGGTTGAGGACGCGGTAGAGCAGTCCCCATTTTTTGGCGTACTGGGCCACGTGCACGTCGGGAAAGCCGAGTTTGACGTGCAGCCGGTGTACGATCTTAAAAAATCTCTTGAAGAGTTGATGGCGGGGCATGACCTCGTCGAGGTCGTCGCCGTGGACGATGAGCAGGCGTTGGCCGATGGTCCAGTGGCGGACAAACTGGATCCGGCCGGTATCCCCCAGGGCCAGGTCATCGTCGTGGTTGCCATGGACCCAGATCAGGGGGCGCTGCTGCGATTCGGCGATCAGGCGCTGGAGCACGGCCTGGTGCTCTGGGCCCAGGGGATGGCCGGGATCGTCGATGATATCGCCGTTGAGGATCAGCGGTGCGGTTGCCGGCAGGGTGGCCAGCCAGGCGAGAAAGGGGCGATGATGGCAGTACGGGGAACCCAGGTGCAGGTCGCTGACGATGAAGGTCGGTGAAACCCCCGGGATTTCTTGCAGAGGCTGCACCGTGGGCCTAGAATTTGGTTGAGGGTAGGTCATCGGAACGAATTAAACCATAAGTGAGAAAATGCGCAAAGAAGACCTCACCACCGCTGAAGAGACCCGCCTGGAAGCACTGCTGGTCCATCTGGAGCAACTGCTCCCCGAAGTTGAACAGCTGGCCTTCCGCCGTGCAGCCCGGGAACTGCCTCCTCCTACCCTGCGCCTCAATCCACTGCGGCCGCAGCCGGGCGCCTTGCGCGATTGGCTACAGGAGCGGGCTGAGCCGGTGCCTTGGTGTCCCCAGGGTTATGTGCTGCCCGACTCAGAGCAGCACCTGGGCCGCACCCTCGAACACGCCCTGGGGGCCTTCTATCTGCAGGCCAAGGCCCCTTCGCTGGCGGTGGAGGTGCTGGATCCCCAGCCCGGCGAGCGGGTCCTGGACCTGGCGGCTGCCCCAGGAGGCAAGGCCACCCAGATTGCCGCCCGCCTGGGCAACACCGGGCTGCTGGTGGCCAACGAGCCGGTGCCTGGCCGTATGCCCTCGCTGGTGGGCAACCTGGAGCGCTGCGGGGTCGCCAACGTGGTGCTGAGCCGGGCCGCTGGCGCTATGCTGGCCCGCTATTTCCATAATTATTTTGACCGGGTGTTGCTCGACGCACCCTGCAGCGGCGACGGGGTTCTGTGCAAGGACACCCGGATGTTGAGCTTCTGGTCGCCCGAGGGTGCCGGTCACAAGGCCCAGCAGCAGAAGGGGCTGTTGCGGGCCGCCTTTCACATGCTGCGTCCTGGGGGGGTGTTGGTGTACTCGACTTGCTCGCTGAGCCTGGAGGAAAACGAGGAGGTGCTCGCCGCGCTGGTGCGGCGCTATCCGGGCCAGGTCGAGGTGCTGCCAGTGGAGGGCCTGGAGCGGGTCCCGCTGCCGGCCGCGGTGGCCGCGCGTTATGCCCCCGATTTTGCGCTGATGGCGCGGGTCTGGCCGCATCTGCATCACACCGAGGGGGCTTTTGTGGCCAAGGTGCGCAAGTTAGAGCCCACGGTCTGGGACGTGGTGGAGGGGGATGCTGCCGAATGGGAGGAGGCCGGCAGCGAGACAGAGGCCGGGCCGGTGCGTGTGGCCCTGGAGGGGCGGTGGGGCATCGAGTTTGCCGTGCCCCAAGGGCAGCGGGTGGTGCTGGATGGTCGCTATCTGGCTATGGAGCCGCAGGCCGCTGCCGGGTTGCGGGCGCAGTACCCCTACTTTTTGCGGGCCGGCCTGCACCTGGCCCGCCGCCAGCAGGCGCACTACTACCTGTCCCAGGGGGCGGTGGCCCTGTGGGGAGACCGGATGCAGGGACGGCGCGTGATGCTGGACTGGCCCCAGGTGCAGACCCTGTTCCGCGGCGAGGTGGCGGTGTTTGACCCGCCGGTATCGCAGCGGGGCGAGGTGCTCTGCAGCTTTGGTGACTGGACAATCTGTTGGGGGTTGGTCGAGGAGCAGGGACACCGGCTGCGGGGCATGGTGCCCAAGTGGGCGCGCAACCCGAATTTGGAAAGGCTACTCTGAGGTGCGGCTACCTGCTGCCCTCGAGGCAGGAGCAGGAATATGCGGCAGACCTGGCCGTCCGGGTCTCGGCCCTTTAGGCCCGAAAAAGACGGCCAACTTGGCGATCCTGAAGCAGCGTGTCCTGGCCGCTAGGGGTATTCTGTGCCCCAAGAAAGCTTGGAGCCGAACCCTTAGCCATCTTTAATAGTGATACCGCAACTGTGCCAGCAATAATGAATCACCCTCAATCCGATAAACCATTCTATGCTCACCGGTGAGCCCGAGCGTTGGGCTGCTGGCTACCAACAGCGTCTTTTAA
This sequence comes from Gemmatimonas phototrophica, assembly GCA_945861755.1. GTDB lineage: Bacteria > Latescibacterota > UBA2968 > UBA8231 > UBA8231 > SICG01. The sequence continues at coordinate 50,336 of CAMAVQ010000007.1, read as the reverse complement.
CCAACGTAAGGAGCACCAGCAGATGGCGACCAATCCACTCAAAGGGCAAGCCCCGAAGCTACAGAGATCGGCCATAGGGTGGCTACTTGATTCTGACCCTTCGATCCGCTGGCAGGTAATGCGGGACCTGAAAGGAAAGAGATCTACCATGAAGATCCAGCAGGTCTCCGCCAAAACCGGCCTGAGCATCCACACCCTGCGGTACTACGAACAAACCGGCCTGGTCGCTCCCATTGCTCGGGCCACCAACGGGCACCGCGCCTATACCGAAGACGATGTGTACCGCATTCTCTTTGTGACCCATCTGCGCACCGCTGGCATGCCCATCGCCGATATCAGGCGCTAGGTGGAACTGGCCCAGCAGGACAACTCCACTGTCCTGGAACGCCTCCAACTCCTCGAAGCGCACCAGGCCTCCATCGAACAGAAACTCGGGGAGTTGCGCCAGCACCTGGGGGTAATTAGCCGCAAGGTCGAGCACTACCGGGAGACCCATAGGAACCAGTTCAGGCGCAAAAAACCAAGGTCGTGACCGCGTCGCCGATCACCACCTTGGGAGGAAGGTACCGCGCAGCGCTCGCATGAACAGCAGGATGGTTCGCCTTCGACACCTCCGATGAATCAAGTTCCTGCTTGACAAGGGCGCGCCTGGGCGGTAATTTGCTCGCCCTATGAGCGAAAAAATCCTCCTCGATACCGATATCGGCTCCGACATCGACGACGCCCTTTGCCTGGCCTATTTGCTGGCCCAGCCCCGCTGCCAGTTATTGGGCATCACCACCACCATCACCTTCCACGATCCGCTAGCTGCCACCACCCTCTTTGACGAGCAGATCTGCGGCTTCACCTCGGGCCGGGTAGATATCGAGCTGTCCGGCGAGCGGGTCTCCGGCCTCACGCACTGGGGTCCCGGCGCCCAGCCAGCCCCACACGAGGTGGCGCTGCGTGTGGACCCCGAGCGCTTTTTTTTCCATTACTTCTCGGTGTTCGGCTAGACCTCTATGTGTTTGTTGGTCCGCCCCTGCGAAACGTACCGCGAAAGTTTTCTATCCGGGGCCGCCGAGTTTTTCGCCGAGGGCCGGCCTGATTCCACCTATGCGGAATTCCTCGGCTACGACCTGACCTCCCTGGAGCGCCACTTCAGCGACTTTGTGCGCGACCTGCTCAACCTCGATGCCGACACCTCCCTGCCCCAGGGCTGGCAACGGGATCGGGTCTTCTGGCTCATCGGCCAGGGCGAGTACCTGGGCCAGACCTCCGTCCGGCCCCAGCTGAGCAGCCGCTACCTGATCACCTACGGCGGCCATATCGGCTACAGCATCCGCCCCTCGCGACGCCGGCAGGGCTACGGCACTATAGTACTGGCCCTGGCCCTCGAAGAGGCCCGCCAGTTGGGCCTAAAGCGGGTGCTGGTCACCTGCAACTCTGACAACCACCCCTCCAAGAAGATCATCGAACACAACGGCGGCCGCTTCGAGAGTTCCATGGTTATGCCCGCCCATCTCTTGCGGGCTGAAGGCCGCGCGGCCAAGGGAAAGATCGACAAACTGCGCTACTGGATCGAGCTGCCCCAAGAACCCCAGATCCTGGACCGGGCGCCTTGATGAACCTGGTGCCCCCCGACTACACCGGCGGCAGCATCGTCAACCTGGCCGCTTCCCTGCTCCAGGCCTTTGGCATCCAAGCGCCCAATCCGCCCTGCCGCTCCGAGTTGCTGTCCCCGGACCTGCTGGCCACAGCGCCAGGGGTGGTGCTGCTGGTCTGCGATGCCCTCGGGCGGAACCAGCTCGAAAAGGTGCTGGCCAGCGGTCGCGCTCCCAACCTGGAACGCCTGGTGGCCCACGCCCCCGGCGGGGTACGCACCCTCACCTCGGTTTTTCCCACTACCACCACCAGTGCTCTGCCCTCCCTCTGCACCGCCCTCACCCCGGCCCAGCACGGTATGCTGGGCATGCGGCAGTGGCTGCCCCAGATCCAGGCCCTGGGCGACATGCTGCGCTTCCGCACTGTGGCCGAGCAACCCCAACCCATTGATGCGGCCCTGATCCGCAACGGCCCCACCCTCTACGAGCAGCTGAGCGCCTGGGGTATCCGCGCCGTCGCCATCAGCGCCAAAGCCCACGAAGGCACTGGCTTTACCGATCTCTTGCACAAAGGCGCCCAGTACCTGGGCTACGAGGGCCAATCCGAAATCCCGTACCTACTCCGGACCTCGCTGGAGCAAGAGCAGGGCCGGCGCTCTTTCCACTACGTGTACTGGCCCCTGGTCGACACCCTCTCCCATATCTACGGACCTCAGTCCGAGCCCTGCGCGCTGGAGATGGAGTTCGTCGATCTGATGTTGGGCAAGATCATCGACAGTTGTGCTCGGGCCGGCCACACCCTGCTGCTGACCGCCGACCACGGCCAGATCGAGCTGGACCCGGCCCGCGCTATGGTGCTGGATCGAGATTTTGCCCGCCTCCTGCGCTACGAGCCGGCTGGTGGCCGCCGCGCCTGTTACCTGGCTGCCGCCGACCCGGCCACTCTGCAGGCACACCCACTCTTGCAGCACGGGGACCTACTGGTAATGCCCACCGACGAAGCCGTGGCCCAGGGCTGGTTTGGCGGCGACTGCGGCCGGTATCGCTCCCGCCTGGGTGATCTCATCCTCCTGCCAGCCGACGGCTGCCAACTCATGTATGATTACGGCCAGGGCACCCACCCCAATCGCGGCGGCCACGCCGGCCTCAGCCCCGAGGAGATGCTGGTCCCCCTGATCGCTGTGCCCTATCAATGAAAATAGATGCGCCCAGCGGCGGGGAGATGACCCCGGAAGCCTTTCCCGGGGAGTGGTTGGGCAGGGAAGTCCGCGTGGCGCAACGCCATATAGATGGCGTTGCGGGGGATGGGTCTTGGGGAAGTGCAACGAGTATTGCGCAGCACCCCATACGTTGGGGTGCTGCGGGACGCGCCTGGGGAAAGGCTGAAGTGGGTCACTCCCCGACGCGCACCACGCACATCTTGACACTTCGCAGCCTCAGATTCTATTTAGTACTCTCTCCTGTCCACGAGGTCTGCCATGTCTCAGCAGCCGCCCCCCACGCCCAACCGCTTCGTCATCATCCCAGAAGGCGAGTTGGACGCCTTGCAGCGCGACCTGCGCTTCCACCCCAGCACCACCGCCAATCCCACGGCCCTCAGCCGCGCCCAACTGGAGCAGTACAACCACGACGGGTACCTCAAGGACCTGCCACTTTTCTCCAGCGAGGAAGCCGCCGCGCACCGCCGCTACTTCGACGCCCTGCTGGCCCAGGTCATGGCTGCGGGCGGCAACAGCTATTCGATCAGCACCGCCCATCTCAAATACGGGGCCATCTACGACCTGATCACCCACCCCCGCGTCGTCGCCTATGTCTGCGATATCCTGGGGGAAAACGTCATCGGCTGGGGCGCCCACTTTTTCTGCAAAATGCCCGGCGACGGCAAGCGGGTCTCCTGGCACCAGGACTCCTCGTACTGGCCCATGACTCCTTCCAAGACCGTCACCGTGTGGCTGGCCATCGACGACTCGGACATTGGCAACGCCTGCATGCGCTTCATCCCTGGCTCTCACCACGCCGGCCACCTCACCTGGAAACTGAGCGAAGACGACGAGCACAACGTGCTCAACCAGACGGTGGAAAACGCCGAGCAGTTCGGCGAGCCGGTGGACGTGGAACTCAAAGCCGGCCAGATCTCCATGCATTCCGATCTGCTCTTGCACGGCTCGGAGGCCAACACCTCCACGCGGCGGCGCTGCGGCCTCACCCTGCGCTACTGCGCCGCCGACGTGCGCGCCCACATGGGCTGGAACGGCAAGGGCGTGGTGGTCAGCGGCACCGACCCCGAAGGCCACTGGGCCAATCCCCCCAGACCGGTACAGGACTGAAATGAGCGAAGGACTCACCTACCAGCAGGCCGGCGTGGACATTGCCACCGCCGACGCCACCAAGAAGGAGATGGCCAAAAGTCTGGAAACGGCCGACCCCCGGGTGCTCAATCGCCTGGGCGCCTTTGCCACCCTTTTCGATGCCCGCTTCCCAGGCTACCAACACCCGGTGCTGGTGCTCAAGAGCGAAGAACCCGGCTCCAAGCAGAAGCTATCCCTACAACACGGGCGCGTTGAATCCATCTGCCAGGATCTGGTCAACCACCTCATCAACGACATCATCGTCATGGGGGCGGCCCCGCTCTCGGTGCAGGATGTGATTGTCTGCGGCAAACTAGAAAAATCCGTGGTCAGCCGCCTGGTGGCGGGCATGGCCCAGGCTTGCCGCGACCAGGACTGCACCCTCACCGGGGGCGAGACCTCGGAACAACCCGGCGTGGTGCCAGCCGGCACCTACATCCTCACCGCCAGTGTAGTAGGGGTGGTGGAGAAAGCGCTGATCGTCGACGGCTCGCGCATCGCCGAGGGAGATCAGGTGCTGGCCCTGGCTTCCAACGGCCTGCACACCAATGGCTATTCCCTGGTGCGCGCCCTGATGGAGCGCAAAGCGGAGATCCTCAACCGCCAGGTGCAGGGGGAATCTTTCCTCGATGCCATCCTCAAACCCCACCAGTGTTACTTCCAGGCCCTGCGCGCCCTCTTTCCCCAGCCCGCACTGCACGGCATGGCCCATATCACCGGCGGCGGCATAGCCGGTAACCTCAACCGCGTCCTGCCCCCTGGCCTGAATGCCCTGATCGAACTGGAGTCCATCGAAGTGCTGCCCCTCTTCAGCCTGATCCGCGAGGTGGGCCAGGTGCCCGACGAGGATATGCTGCGCACCTTCAACCTGGGGGTGGGCATGACCCTGGTGGTGGCCCCGGAGGCTGCCGAGGAAACCTGCCGGCATCTGGAAGCGCAGGGCTGCCGCGCCTATGCCATCGGGCGCATCGTCGAGGGGGCACAGGAGGTGGAGTATGCGGGAGAACTGCGCTGGTAGGACGATCAGTACACGCTGGCGACGAGCTTGGCGGTCAGCGGCTGGTCGGCGCTCTGGTCCTCCACCCTGAGGCCGACGCGGCAGAGGTACAACCCGGGCGGCAGCAGGCGCCCGTCCCTACCCCTGCCGTCCCAACTCAGGCGCTGGAGCCCGGCGGCGTGCGCCACGGCCTTCTCCTGGCGCCGCACCAGGGTGCCGTCGAGACTATACACTTCCAGCACCAGCGCCTTGGACCCCAGCACCTTGAACACCGGAAAGACCAGCTCCACGGTGTCGTTGATGCCGTCTCCATTCGGGGTGAAGGGGTTGGGGGACACCTCCACCGCGCCCAGCAAGCGCCCCGCGAAAGGGGTCTGCACGGTCATGCCCACTCCCTTTTCCAGTGCCGTCGCCTCTCCCGCATCCACCCGCTGCCACACCCTGTCTGCCCCCGCGCCCAGACCCACCGAGGCGGCAAAGGCATTGCTGGCCAGGTACAGCATTCCTGAAAAACGCAGGGCCACCATCTCCTGCGCCTTCACCTTTTCGGGGAGTTGGACCCAGAGCGAATCCGCGCCGCTCCCGCCCCGTTCCACTTCGTCCCGGCGGTACACCCGCCCCCTGCCGGCGGCCAACTCGCCCTCCAGACCCACGGCCACCTCCACCACCTGTGCCTCGGCGCTGGGCGGCAGTTCGACCAGCACTTGGTCAAAGCTGAGGCTGTTGGTCTGGAAGTCGGGTTTGAGGAAGAGGGTAAAGGTCTCGGACTCGCCGCTGTGCTCGATCTTCTGCGGGGCGATTTCGCCCAGGACTTGGTTGGCCAGGGGCTCTTTCAGGCGCAGGTCCAGGCCGCGCAGCGTTGCCGCCTGGTCGGGGTCGTCGGAGAGCAGATCGACCCTGATCAGCGCATAGCGCCGCGGGCTGGGCGAGGCGATGGCCGCCCCGGACTGCGGGTAGAACTGGCTCCAGTTGCTCCAGTCCGACCCGGGAATCGAGGCGACCAGCGAATCCCCCCGCTGGAAACTCAGCAGCTTGCGGTACTCCTTCTCGTTCACCTCGGTTCCGGTCTTGGTGAAGTAGCGGACCTGCCGCTCGACCCGGTTCCCGGTCCGGGTGCGGATCTGCACCTGGGTGCCCGGCGGGGTATCCGCATCCCAGTTGATGGTGGAGAGAATCCGGGGATTCTGCCCTACTTCGATCAGCCCCGACATCAGCGATACCTGGGGGAGGAAACCCCGGCCGTAGAGCTGCAACTCAGCGAGGTCAGCGTTCAACCAAGTGGGGGCGACAATGACGCGGTAATCCAGTCTGAGATAACGCGCCTTGGTGAGATCGAAGAGATTGTCCTCAAGAAAAATGCTGGGCCGCGCATCGCCCCCACCTAGGCCTGGGCCGCCCAGGTTGGTGTAGACCAAACTGCCGTCCGGCGCCACGCTGCCATCCGAAAGCGTGACCGCGTAGCTGGGAAATGGCAATGAAAACCCGGTGTTACCTGACTTGCTGTACACGCTGAGCACGCGGTTCACCCAGTACCAGGTGGCCAGATCAAAAAAGAGGTGGCGCTCCGGATCCTGGACAATGATGGTGGAGGGATCAGCTCCACTGCTGGGCAGGCCCACCTGGGCGCTCCAGAAGGTGTTGTAGTCCCCGTCCACCGTCAGCACTTCGGCCCCCAAACTGCCATAGCCTTGGATCTTGCCGCCCCGGCCCAGCGCTCCCAGGCTGATATTGTCACCCGCAGTCCATACCTCGACCTCGGCCAGCCGGGGGTGTTCCCGGCGATAGTACCTGATCGGGCCGCGCTGCCCGACGTCGGCGATGCTCTGGTATTCGGCCTGGTCCACCTGGCGCTCATACCCGGAGCCCTCGCGGCGGAAGTAGAGCACCTCGCCGCGATCCGCCGCTGACAGGCTGTCCCAGCGGGCGGCGCTGATCTCCTCGGCCCGTCCCAGGTTGCTGGCCGTGGCAGAGACTTGCACGAATTGGATCACGTCGCCGGCAAAACCCGGGTCCGCTGCCGAGGTCGGTTGCAAGTCGAATTCAAAGACGCGTAGGGTCTGGTTGAGGCCCTCGCTGCGGCCTGCGACAAAGTAGTTGAGGGCCTTGCTCTGCGAGAAGGCGGGCTGACCATTGGAGGTGAGGACCCTGAATTGGAGAAAGGGATCTCCCTCTTCTTCACCGGCGAACTTCACCACTATTTTCTTGGCCCACACCGCCCGGCCCAAATCGATCTCCACCCACCAGTCTTTTAGAGGCGCGGCCAGATCCGGCTCCCAGAAAGTATCCTCCCGGCCGTCGATACTCTGCGCGGCCTGTGCCGCGTTGGTCCCCGCGTTGCGGATGCCTCCCGCGCTGCCGTCGGCATGGACAAACGTCCCGGCGTCCAGTACCGCATTGACCTGCGACCGCACCAGGTGGGGGCGGACCCCTTCGGCGCCAAAGCTCAGACTCCCCTGCGGGAAGGTCCATTCCCGCACTTGGTCCTGGGCAGCGCTCACCCGGTCCTCTTCGAGGCGGTAACCCTGCGCCCACGCTGTGGACGCGATCAAGAGGCCGCAGACTACCACTCGCACCCTGCGCATCAAAGGCACTCCTAGAGCCTGAAAAACTGGCTCGTTTGCACGTTTGCAGGGAATATACCTCGCGGCGATTCTTTGTCCAAGCAAACACTTGTTCCAGTCTGTATACCGGCATATCATAGAGGCAAGGGGGGCGCCTGATGAAAAAGGCCTTGATCATCGCCAGCCTGGTGAGTATCGCCCTGCCAGGAGGTCTGCTCGCCCTGGAGATCTTCCGGATCGGCGGCGCCGACCAGCCCCGCCCAGACCAGCCAGGCGTCAACTTCCATCAATTGCAGTGGAGTGATTTCACCTCCAGGGAAGGGCTCGACGAAGAGGCCTTTGCCACCGGGGTGCTGCGACCGCTCTTTCTGGACCCGGAGGACAATATCGCCCTGTCTAGCATCGTGCGGGGCGGCGGTCCCTATGCCTATGACTACACCGGCGGGAATTTCCTGGTGACCGATGCCTCCAAAACCCTGATCGATGGAGATCCCAAGACCTTTTACGAATGGGAAGTGCCCCCCACTGCTCTGGACCCGCTCGCCGGCCAGGCGTACTCCTCCCTACTGCCGAAGCTGCTGCTCACCATAGATCTGGGGAGGGTGTTCCAGGTGAACCGGGTCCGGCTCTTCACCCCCCAGAGCGGCCACTATCCGGACAAGCTAGACATCGCCGCCAGCACCAACGCCAAAGCCGGCCTCAAGTTCTACCTGGTCGCCGACGAGGTAATCGCCAGGGTGGCGGACAACATCCGGGACACCCTGGACGTGTATTTTCCCCCGACCTTGGCCCGCAACGTGGAGTTGATGCTCTATCGGATGTCCTCCAAGGCGGTGAGTGTGGCCGAGGTGGAGATCTACGGGAAGGGCTATATCAACCGCGCCTCCTACGTCAGCTCCTTCATCGATCTGGGAACGCCGGCGATCTGGGGAAAGATCCGCTGGGGCGGCCGCCAGGACCCGGAGGCTGAGGTCTGGGTCCAGTCGCGGACGGGCAAAGACCGGGACCCGAATGTATACTGGCGCTACACCGGGCGGGGGGATGAGATCTCTTCACTCGACGCCAAGGGCGCCTCCCTGAACGAGGCGGCCTATACCCAATTGAAGCCAGGGGAAGCCGCCCAGGTCAGTTATGACAGCGACAACTGGAGCTTCTGGACCGCTCCCTACGAATTTGCGGACAGCAGCGGCACGCCGGTGCTCTCCCCGGGGCCCAACTCGGTCTTTCAATTCCGCGTCGATTTTCTGCCCACCGCCGAGGAGGGCGGCGAGTTGAAATTCGTCGAGTTTGCGGCCACCACCCCGCCCCTGGCCGAAAAAGCCGTAGGGGAAATCTACCCTCCCGAGGTCCCCTTGGGAGAAACCGCGCAGTTCACCTACGCCATCCGGCCCTTGATCCAGGCGCCGTCTTCTGGTTTTGACGAGGTGGAGATCGCCGCGCCCTTTGGCCTGGCCGGGGTGGACACCGTGAAGATCGGCGGGGTGCCGGTGGCGGCCGAGGTCCGCGTCGAGGGGCCGGACTCGACCTTGTTCGCCGTCCGCTTCCCCCGCCGCAAAGCGGAGAATTCCGGAGAGTTGATCGAGGTGGTCTTCCGCGCGCCGGTGCTGCGCTACGGCACACCCTTCGCCGGCTGGCTGCGGGACACAGACCGCCCCCTGGAAGTGGCGCAGCGGATCGAGCCGGGCGATGCGACACCGCAATTGGCGAGCGACGTGCTCTCCGTGCGTACCTTGTTCTCCACCCGCTTCCTGGCGAATCTGATCGTGGCGCCCAGGACCGCTACCCCCAACGGCGACGGGGTGAACGAGACGGTGAATTTTTCCTTCGACCTGTTGCAACTGACAGACAACGCGCCCCTGAAGCTGGAGATCTTCGACCTGTCCGGCCGCCGACGCCGGGTGGTCTACGCCGGGCCGCTGCAGAGCGGGCGCTTCCATTTTTCCTGGGACGGCCGGGACGACAACCAGAGGCTGGTGCCGCCGGGTCTGTATGTGTACTACCTGGCGGTGGAAGCGGGGCGGGACCGGGACCAGCAGGCCGGCACTGTGGCCGTGGTCTACTGAACAGCGCCCCGTGGCCGCTGAACCATCCCCCGCAGAGGCGGGCCTCTGCGCCCACTGCCAGCACCTGCGCCGCGTCCACTCGCAGCGCGGCGCCACCTTCTATTTGTGCCGCCGCGCCGCCACCGACCCGCGTTATCCCAAGTATCCCCCGCTGCCCGTACTCCACTGCCCCGGCTACGAACCTGCCGGAACCAGCCAGACTGCGTAGAGCGGCGGGGAGCGGACCCCGAAGGCTTTTACTGGGGGAGTGGTGCCGGGAAAGGTCCTGGGGGCTGGGCGTCGGCGGCAGGACCGGGACTCGGGAAAAGCCGGAGTGGGTCGCTCCCCGACGCTCCTACCTCTTCCCCTTGATCCGCGCTGCCATCTCCTTGAAACGCCGGCCGCACTCCGCCCGCGCCTCACCCAACCCCTTGGGCGTAGGCGCGCTGCTGCGCACGTAGTTGATCACCACCATCTCCCCCTCGATGTATTCGGCGCACAGGTGGGCTACCTCGGAGGCGATCTCGTGCGGAATGGTCGTCACCCCATTGCAGTCCCCGTGTAACAGATCACCTGGATAAATAGTGATCCCGCCCACATGCACTGGCACCTTCGAATCGAGGGTATGGGCATAGCCGTGGGAGCAGATGGTGCCGTCGCTGAAGGCCGGGAATTTGAAGGCCCGCACCTGGTCCAGGTCGCGGGCCGCCCCGCTGGTGATCAGCCCCACCGCCCCGAAGCCCTTGTAGGTGGAGCACATCACCTCGCCGAAGGTAGCCGAAACAGTCGGGCTATCCAGATCCTGAAAGACCACCACCGGGGGCCCAGGCAGCTCGCCGAACTCCTCCACCTGCCGGTCGAGACTGGTGTACACGTCGCCCGAACGGGCCGGGGCCGCCGAGCGGAAGGTGGCCGTAGAAGCGTATCCCACCATGGGCGGCAACTCCGGAAAACAGGCGCGGATACGGGCATCCATGTACCCAGCGTCATTTGGCCGCACCTCGAACAACTCGATCACATTGCAGATAGTCGGCGTGTCGTATTTGCGCAGCAGATCCAGATCCGCCTGCGAAAGCCCTGCCATAATTTCTCTCCTTATCGAAATGGGTTGCTCCAAAGTAGAGCGCCCCCCCATCGCTGTCAAAGCACTCTTGCCAGCAGCGGAGTCATCCCCTAGACTCAGCGCACCACCTAGCCATCCACACAGGAGCCACACCTCATGCACGCCTTTCCCCTCATCTCCGTCTCCGGCACTGCCTACGAAATGGGCTACCAGCACGGCCAACAGGCCGGCGATCTGATCCGCAAATACCTGGGGTGGATCGAGAAGAGCACCGGCCGGGACCGCGCCGAACTGGGCCGCAATGCCCATGCCTTCGAGCCCTTCATCCAGCGCCTCAACCCCGCCTACCTAGAAGAAGTGCGCGGCCTGGCCGCCGGTGCCGGACTCCCCTACGAGGAAGCCTTGCTCTGCCAGGTGCGCGGCGAGGCCGTCAATGCCCGGCCCGAAGGCTGCACCGCCTTCGCCCTCACCGGCGCGGCCACCGCCACCGGCCAACCCATCGCCGGGCAAAACCAGGACCTGCCTCCCGAATTCTCCGACCTCGGCATCGTGCTCCACCTCAAGCCCAGCGATGGGCGGCCCCGGGCCATCACCTTCACCTTTGCCGGCCAGCTCGGGTACATGGGTATGAACCAGCACGGGGTGGCCCACTTCGCCAACGCCCTGTACAACGCCCCCTGGCGTCCCGGCCTGCCCCACTATCCGCTCAAGCGCACCCTGCTGGAAAAAACGACGGTGGCCCAGTGCCTGCGCATGGTCCAAGAGCACCCCACCTGCTCGGCGGGCAATATGGTCTTCTGCGACGGCGAGGGCACGGTGGCCGACGTGGAGATCCGCCCCGAGGCCGTGGCCCTGTACCCCGACGAGCACCCCGACTGCCGGCTGCATACCAACCACTACCTCACCCCGGAGTTCACCCCGTACGAGGATGCCACCCTGCCCGACTCCTGTCCGCGCCTGGACCGCCTGCGCGAGCTGGTGAAGCAGCACTGGGGCCACATCGACGTGCAGGTGATGAAGGGGATCATGGCCGATCACCAGGGCGATCCGGGCGGCATCTGCCGGCACGGGGCCAAGGGCTCTTATTCCATCACCGGGTACCTCGCCGAGCCGGCCAAGGGGCTCTTCCACGTGCGGTGCGGCCACGGCTGTACCGGGACCTGGACCAGCTACGAGGTTTGATGGAGTTGCGCATCCTGCTGGTCAACCCGCCCATCTGCGATTTCACCGCCTACGACTACTGGCTCAAACCCTACGGCCTGCTGCGGGTGGCCGGACAGTTGCGCGGCCAGGCCGAGTTGCAGCTTTTCGACTTCCTCGACCGCCTGCACCCAGGCATGCCCCCCGGCCTCAAGCGCGATCCCTGGGGCCGGGGTGCCTTTCCCGCCGAGGTCCTGCCCAAACCCGCAGCCCTGGCCCCCATCCGCCGGCGCTACCACCGCTTTGGTCTGCCGCGGGCTCTGCTGAGCGCGTTTCTCCGCGACCAAGCGCCCTTCGACGCCGTGCTGGTGCAGACCACCATGACCTACTGGTATCCGGGGGTGCGCGAGGTGATCGAGGAGGTGCGCGCCGCCTCGCCCCAGAGCGCCGTGGTGCTGGGCGGGGTCTATGCCACGCTCTGTACCGCACACGCGCGTACTCTGGGTGCTGACCTGGTGGTGGCGGGACAGGATCTGGGACCGCTATGGGATTTATTGGGCGTAGAAGGCGAGGCCGAGGCCCTGCCTTTCTGGGAGGGCTACGAAAGGCTGGAGACGGGGGTGCTCAAACTCACGGAGGGCTGTCCCTTCCGCTGCACCTATTGCTCGGTGCCCCAGCTCTATCCAAAGTTTTCGGGGAATGTAGAGCGGACCTTGGCAGAGATCGATCTACTGCATCAACGCGGGGTGCGACGACTGGCCTTTTACGACGACGCCCTGCTCTTCCGGGAGGAAGAACTGCTGCTGCCCTTATTGGAGGAGGTAGTCCGGCGCGGATACGGGCTGGAGTTGCACACCCCCAACGCCCTCAACGCGCGTTTCATCACCCCCCCGGTAGCGCAACTGATGGTGCGGGCCGGCTTCCAGAGCTTTTACCTGGGCTTCGAGAGCAGCGCCTACACCTGGCAGAAGAAGACCGGCGGCAAGGTGTACTCGGCGGAACTGGTGGCCGCAGTGGCGGCCTTGGAAGCGGCCGGTGCCGACCGCCGGATGATCACCGCCTACCTCATCGCCGGGCACCCGCGCGGGGAACAGCAGGAGGTGGAAGCCTCCATGCACTTTGCCCACTCGCTGGGTATCCGGCTGATGCTCTCCGAATTCTCCCCTATTCCAAACACGCCCGACGGGGAAGCCTGCCGGGGATTGGTGGACCTGGACGAACCCTTGTGGCACAACAAGACTGCTTTTGCCGAACACTTCCTGGGCAGCGCCGAACTCAACCGCCTCAAGGCCCTGTGCCACCGCCTCAACCGCGCCCTGAACTAGGACACCTGCTTCAGGACAGGCCGCGCAACGCCCCAACGTATGGGGCGTTGCGCGGGTTGGGCTGTGGGCGGCAACGCCTACTAGGACAGGCCCACCTCTTCTTCGGTAGCTCCCTCGCCGGTGCAGCGACCCATTGCCACCCAGGCCAGCACTGCCACCAGGGCCAAGCCCGCGGCGATGCCCGCCCCCCACAACACCCGACTGAGATTGCGGTTGCGCCGGCGGCGCGCCCAGGGAACCTCGGCCAGTGCCCCCGAAATCCGGCTGGTGCCGTTGTCCTGAATCTTCTTGATCAACTCCATGACCTGCATTGCGCCGATCTCCTCTGTGCGAACGGTGATTAACGAGCGGCCCAGACCATGCCGCGTTTTTGGATTTCTTTGGCCTCCGCCACCTCAAAGTCCCTGGCCGCGTGCCCCAGCGAGGAATAGAACACCCGGCCCGACCCCCAACTCCGCTTCCACACCACTGGCATCACCGTACCGTTCACCCAGGGGGCGCTCGTCCGGTCGCGGAAGGTGGTGGTGGCCAGCACCTGGTTGCCCGGATCCGTGTGCATGTAGTACTGCTCGGAGTGCATCTTAAAGTTGGGGATGCCTTGGGTGACGGGGTCCTGGTGGTCGGTGATGTCTACCTGGTAATCGATGATGCCGTCCGGGTGGGCCACCCACTGGCCACCCACCATGAACTGGTACTCGGTGTTGTTGCGAAAGGAATCGCCCATGCCACCGTGAAAACCGGCGAGGCCGACACCGCTCTTGACGGCGGCCAGCAGCCCCTGCTCCTGCTCGCGCTCGATGGTGCCCATGGTCCACACCGGCACCACCAAGCTCAACTCCTTCATCAGCTCCTGGTCTTTGTAGCTGTCGAGGGTGTCGGAGATCTGCACCGCAAACCCGGCGGCTTCCAGCACCGGGGCGAATACCTCGACGCACTGCTTGGGCTCGTGGCCCAGCCAGCCGCCCCAGACCATCAATGCCTTTTTCATCGCGCTCCTCTATGCCCTTCCCCGGCCCAGACCCTGGCTGGCCAGATACTGGTAACTCTGCTCCACGGCGGTCATCATATCGGTGGCGCAGCGGTCCATTTCGACGATCAGCCATTCGGCGTGGGTGCCGGCGGCCTTCATCACCGCGTGAAAGTCCACCTTGCCCTGGCCCGCTGCCACCATCGGCGACTCGGGTTTGTCGCAGGGACCGTCCTTGATGTGCAGCAGGGGTGCCCGCGCTCCCACTTTCTCGACTGCCGCGGCCGGGTCGTACCCGCCGGTCTGCGCCCAGTAGGTGTCTACCTGGATGCCAATTTTCGGATTCAGGTACTCGAGTAACAGATCCAAGCCATTGCGGTCGCCCACCGGCTTGAACTCCCACCAGTGGTTATGCAGATGCAGCTCGAGACCGTGCCGCTGGGCCACCTGTTGGGCCTGGTTCCAGGTATCACACAGGGCGCGCACCGTCTCCGCCGAGGCAAAGGCGTCGCGGGGGGTGCTAGTCACCACCCGGTGGACGCCCAACGCCTGAGCCAGTTCCACCGTGGACTTTTCCTGGTCGCCCAGGGGCAGGGCCGCGTGGATGCTGGGCACCTTGAGCCCCAGGCCGGCAAAGAGGCGGGCCGCCTCCTGGGTGGTGATACCCTGAAAGCCGCCGGTTTCCACCCCGGCGTAACCGATCTGGGCGATGCGCTTGACGGTGCCGGCAAAATCCCCGGGCAACAGGTCCCGAACCGTGTATAATTGCACTGCAATTGGAGGGGCCATGGCGTCCTCTTTTCTGTGAGATATACACAACAGGTTAAAGTATCCAGAATCCCTTCCGGCCTGTCAAACAAATTGGCTCCAGCTGAGGTTCATTTACTATATTGGCTCCGTCTATGGCCGCCAAACTCGCGATCGTTATGCTGCTGGGGCTGTGCTGCTGGCCGCCCGCCCCAGCCAGCGGGCAAAATCCCGAACTGCAACTGCTCTGCCCGGTGGACGGGCTCATTCTCACCCCGCGCTGCGACGTTTCCCCAGCACCCGGCATCCAGGCGGGGTTGGTGGGCCTGGCCCCTGCCGGCTTTGAGGTGCGCGTCAACGGCCAGCAGGTGCGGCCCATCGCCGGCGACCTGCCCGCCCTGGGGGTGACCTGGCGCCAGGAAGGGCAGTATTGGCGCCTCACCCATGCCCTGGGCCAGCTGCTGGTGGACCCGGCCCGCTACACCCCCTTCTACTACCTTCTGCCGCTGCAAACCCCCCTGACGGAGGTGGAGGTTACGGCGCGGCACGGCACGGCGCCGTGATCCTGGTCACCAGTATCAATCTTTATTTTGACCCCGACCCGGCTCCCCGCTTCTCCATCACCGTGGACGACACCGCCGATCTGCTGGCCGAGTTAGCGCGCCAGCCCAAAAAATATCCCTCGCTCTTCGACCATCCGGTGCTGGCCTTTGCCCGTGACTTACACCGGCGCTATGGGGCGGTTTTTACCTTTTTCTTCTTTTACCAGGGGACCACCTACCCGCAGTTCGACCTGAGCCAGACCCCCGACAAGTTCCGCGACGAATGGGCCCAAAATGCCTCCTGGCTGCATCTAGGTTTCCACGCCCGCGCCATGCTCCCCACGACTCCCTACGCCCAGGCCACTGCCGCACAGGCCCTGGACGACTTTGATGCGGTCCGCGACCAGGTGCTGCGTTTTGCCGGCCCCCAGATCTGGGACCCTTTGATGCGCAGCCATTATTGGAGCGGCAACCGCGACTGTGTGCGGACCTGGCACCAGGCTGGCATCCAGGGGGTATACGGAGCCGTTCCCGGGTACAAAAACTATTACCTGAGCCCGGCACGGAGCGACGTCGTCAACCAATGCGACTACTGGTGGGACCAGACCGAGGACCTCCTCTTCACCCAGACCGACATCTGGATCGAGCGCGATTTCCGCGCTCTAGATGGCGCCCACACCACCGTGGGGACGCGGGTGCCGGGCAAGCTGGATAGTCTCTTCAGGCAGCCGTACGCTTCCCAAAACGTGCAGGTCTTCACCCACGAGTCCTTTCTCTTTGACCACGACATCACCTGGCAGGTGCGCCAGCGGCTCGAGGAGGTCACCTCCTGGCTGGTCGCGCACGGGTACGAGAGCCGTTTCGACAGCGAGACGCCCTTTTTCACCACCCTCCTACCTCCCCCCGATGACCTGCGCCTGGCAAACGATTCGGCAACCCTGCTCACCCTTTCCTGGAGTCACCGCCCCCGCCAGAACCCCTGTCGCTACCAGGTCTACCGCAGGGACCTGGCCAACCTCGAGGCGGCCTGGCTCATGGTGGGAAAGGAAACCGGCACCCGTTTCAGCGAAGCCTGGAGAGCTGGGGTCTATGCCTACCGGGTGTACGCCGTGGACGCGGCGGGCCAGCGGAGCGCTGGTTCCCCGCTCCTGCGGGTCAGCTTCCACCCCGTCCCCGATTTCAACGGCGACGAAACCGTGGATATGGAGGATTTCTTTGCCCTGGCCCAGCACGTTGGCCAACGGCGGGGCGAACCCGCCTACAATTCCATCTATGACCTGAACGGGGACGGCAAGGTAGACCAGGCGGATCTGACGGATTTCAGGCGGGGCTTCGGGAGGGTGAACCAGCCGGTGAAACGCTCGCAGTGATGTCGGCGCCCCGAACGCAGAGCCGGCATCCCGGCGGCTTGCGGACCGCGCTTCGAGAACCCCCTCCAGCCACCACCACCAATCGGAGTAGTACACCTTGAACATCGAGTTGTTGCTACAAGCCCTGATGCCCTTTTTCACCCTGGCCGGAGCCGGTTACCTCCTCGGCCGGCTGCGGCACATCGACCCGAGGCCCCTCGCCGAAGTCTGCCTCTACATCTTGATGCCGCTGCTGCTCTTCACCTCGCTGGTGCGCAACCCCCTCACCGGCGGGGAGGCAGCGCTGCTTCTGGGCTGGTACTTGTCGGCGGTAGTGCTGGCCGGCGCCCTGGCCTGGGCAGCTGGGCGACTGGCAGGTTGGGATCGGGCCACCCGCAGCGCGGTGCTGCTGTCGATGACCAACTTCAACATGGGCAGCTACGGGATACCGGTGGTCCTCTTCGCTCTGGGCGACCAGGCCCTGTCGGGAATGATGTTGCTCCTGGTATACAACGAAATCATGTCCAGCTCTCTGGGGGTGTACATTGCGGCGGCCAGCCGCCAGAACCTGCGGCAGGCCCTGGCCAGCGTCTTTCGCCTGCCCCTGATCTACGCGGTGCTGCTGGCCTTGCTGGTGCACGCCCTCAGCCTGAGCCTGCCGCCGGCCCTCTTGGTCGCCGGCGAGTCCATCGGCAAGGCCGGCCCCTTGGTCTCGACCGTGGTATTGGGCCTTCAGCTCGCCAACATCCCCCTGCGCGGCCAACTCTCCGCCACCTTGGGTGCCAGCTTGGTCCTCCGCGTCCTGGCCGTGCCCGCCCTGGGAGTAGGCCTGGCCCTGATGCTGGGAGCCCAAGGCCTGATGCTCCAGCTGCTCCTGGTGTGCGCCTGCCTGCCCACGGCCATCAATGTCCTGTTGCTGGCGGTGCGTTTCGACACCCGGCCCGAATTGCTGACCGGCATCCTGCTGGGCTCCACCTTGACCAGCCCGGTGGCCATCGCCCTAGTACTGACCTGGCTGGGCGGCTGAGCCGCATCGACCGGCTTGACAGCGCCGGCACAGAGGGCAATTTCAGAGCGGACACCCAACCGAAAGGAATACCCCATGCTCAAGAACCCCGACACCACCCTCTCCCCCCAGTTACTGGAAGGCCTGAAGTTGGTCAGCACCCCCACCGCCACCGCCCACCTGATGGGCCGCGGCTTCAACCACACCTACCTGATCGGCATCCCGCCCCAGGCCCTGGCCGGGGGCCAGGTGATGGTGGGCCGGGCCCGCACCCTGCGTTTCCTGCCCCTGCGCGAGGATCTGGTCAAGGCCCAATACGCCTCGGTGGGCGACCGGCCCCACCGCGACGCCATCGAGTCCATCGCGCCGGGCGAGATTCTGGTCATCGACGCCTGCGGCAGCTTTGAGGCCGGGGTGGTAGGCGACATGTTCACCCGCAGGGTCAAGGAGCGGGGCGGCACCGGCATTGTCATCGACGGCTCGGTGCGCGACCTGAGCACCATCCGCAGTGTGGGCCTGCCGCTCTTTTGCAAGGGCGTACACGGGGCCGGCATCAACCGCGCCCTGATGTCGGCCGACTACCAGGTGCCCGTCCGCCTGGGCAACAGTGCGGTGCTGCCAGGCGATGTCCTGCTGGGCGACCAGGACGGGGTGGTGGTCATCCCGCCTTCCGAGGTCGAGGCCCTGGTGACCTTTGGCATCGAACATGAGGTGCAGGAGCGCTTCACCCGCATGAAGCTGGCCCAAGGTTATGCCCTGGAGCAGGCCTATCCGCCCGATGCCCAGTTGCGCCCCGAGTACCTCAAGTGGCGCCAGACCCAGCCCGAGTACGAGCAGTATCCCTTTGCCTTTGCCGCACCCTAGGGAGGGTTCTCCCCCTAGAGTCTGAGGCTCAGCCCTGCCCCCCCAAATGCGCCCGCACCAGCGCGGCAATCTCCGCCTGCCCCGCCCTTTCCGCCTGGGCCAGCGGCTGAGCCCAGGGCGAGCCGGCCGGCGCGAGCGCATCGGCCCCGCGCGCCAACAAAAAACGCACCATCTCCACCTGCCCTTTGCGCGCGGCGGCGGCCAGCGGGGTGCCGCCGTGTTCCAACTCGAGGGCATCGAGGTCGGCGCCCAACTCCAGGTACAGGCCCGCTGCCTGCTGGTCGCCGGTCTCGGCGGCGCGGTGGAGAAAAGTGCGGCCGATCCAGTTGGCGCGATTGATGTCGAGGCCGCCTTCGACAAGGGCGCGGACGATGCCCGGATCGGTGGGGTGGCGGCCGCTCCAGATATCGGTGAGGCAGAGACTCTCGATCAACTCGGGGCGCTGGTCCATGACTAGGCGCCACAGGCCGGGATCGTCGCGTCTCATTAGATCGTCCAGGAACTGCCCGTCGCGCAGGGCCGGTCCGTTTTCAGCGATGACCTGCGCCAACTCTGCATTGCTGAGCGCGTACGGGGGCAAAAAAGCGCCGTGCTGGCGCAGCAGGCTCTGCATTGCAGCGCAGGCGTCCGCATGTTTATCCCCGACGATGGTCAGGCAGCAGCCCGAGGAGTCCGAATGGGCGTTGGGGTCGGCACCGCGTTCGAGCAGGAATTTGGCCACCTCCAGGTGGTTGCCGGCGCTGGCGGCAAAGAGGGCACCGCCCCGGTCGCACAGGGCCTCGGGCTGGTTGGGCTCGGCGCCCAGGTCGAGTACTTTCTGGACGATTTCCAGGTGGCCCGCGCCTGCCGCGTAGGAAAGCGGACTGCGCCCACCCGCGTCGAGGCGGCGGGCCTGGGCCGGGTCAGCCTGTAAGAGGTCCTTGACCCGCGCCAGGTCCCCGGCAGCACAGGCGATGCTCAGCGCGTAGTCAGCGCCGCATGCCAGCAAGTGGCGGACGACGGCCCAGCGATCGCTCTGGGCTGCGGTGGGCGGGGGGCGGCGGTACCAGTAGTCGCCGTTGAGGGCCACCAAGAGTGGTGTCTGGCCGTCGGCGCGGCGCGCTTCGAGCGCGGCACCTCGGGCGATAAAGAGGTCGATCAGTTCGAGCTGGCGGCTGAGTGCGGCCCAGTGCAAGGGGCCGTTGCCGAGGGCGTCAGCGGCGGCGATGAGCGCAGGGTTTGCGCCGAGGATCTCCTCGACCCATGCCCGCGCCCCCTCTTTGATCGCCTCGGCCAAGGGCGCGAAGGCGGCGGCGTAATTGAAGCGCTGGGCCATCGCCGCCACCAGCAGCCGGTGAAGCTCCCGGTAGCCGCGCTCCCCGGCCACCTGCAAGAGTTTGTCCCACGAGTTGTAGGTGAAACGCGACTGGCCGGGGTCAGCGCCGGTCTCTAACAATAACTGCACCACCTCGATGTGCCCCTGGCGCACGGCCATGTGTATGGGGAACTGGTACCAGTGCTGGGCGTTGACCAGCCTGGGATCGCGGTCGAGCAGGGCGCGCACCCGCGCCAGATCGCCGGCGGCGCAGGCGCAGAAGAGGGCCCAGGCGTCGTGGCCGTTGACCCGCTCGATGCCGTACTGGTACTGGTCGGTCCGCATCGACTCGGGTTGCAGCAATTCGGCGACGCGTTCGGCAAAACGTCCGTCGCGCGAGGGGGCGTTGTTCCTCAGTTCTTCTTTGGTCATGGTCAGTAGCTCCCTTTGCGGTGGAGATGGGGGCAGTCACCAGCGGAGGCAACGGAGGAACCAGTCCGGCTTGGCAAAGGGCCTCCTTGTGTCATGCGTGGATTTGAGGTGATCTTAGAGTGCCACCTTTCAGGGAGAGTTGACGATGCAGTGGACTTCGGCCATTTCCTCGGAACCGGACCTCGACCATGCCTTGGACGCGCTTGAACGCGAGTTGAAACCCGCGCTGGGCGATGATCCTATCGACCTGGCGGTTGTTTTTGTTTCCCCGCACCACCAGGAAGCCTATGACCGCATCCCCGCGCTGGTCAATGAGCGCTTCGGTCCGCGCACCCTGATCGGCTGCAGCGCCGCCGGGGTGATCGGCGGGGGCCGAGAACTTGGACAACAGCCCGCCCTCTCCCTTTCGCTGGCCTCGTTGCCTGGAGTGGAAATCCATCCATTTCACCTGAGCCACGGGTCCCTTCCAGACCCAGATGCCGGCCCCCAGAGGTGGGTCAACATCCTCGGCGTCGCGCCGCAGCCTCCCGCCCATTTTCTCCTGCTGGCCGACCCGGCCACCTTTGACCCCCGACCCCTGCTCATGGGGCTGGATTTTGCCTATCCGGGCGGGGCCAAGATCGGCGGCCTGGCCTCGGCGTACGACCACAATGCCCTCTTCCTGGGCCGCGCGACCTTGGATGCGGGCGTCATCGGCCTGGCGCTCCAGGGCAACCTCGCCGTGGATACCGTGGTGGCCCAGGGCTGCCGGCCCATCGGTCAGCCCATGACCATCACGCTCTGCCGGGAAAATCTCCTGCTCGAACTGGATCACCGCCCCTCCGTCGAGGTGCTGCTGGAGTTGTACCACAGTCTCTCTGCCGAGGATCAGAAATTGCTGAATCGCGCCCTGCACCTGGGCATCGCCTCCTCGGAATTGCAGGAGGCGTTCGGCCACGGCGACTTCCTGATCCGCAACATCGCGCGTATTGGCCGTGACCCCGACTTCATCGCCATCGGCGATCAGCTGCGCCAAGGGCAGACCGTACAATTCCACCTGCGCGACGCCCATACCGCAGCCGATGACCTGGAACTGATGCTGCGGCGCTATCGCACCCGCCCGGCACCCACCCCGCTGGCCGGGGCTCTGCTCTTCACCTGCACGGGTCGGGGCGAATATCTCTACGAAAAACCCAATCACGACTCCGACATGTTCCTGCAGCAGGTGGGCGCCCTCCCCCTGGCTGGCTTCTTCTGCGGCGGCGAGATCGGCCAGGTGGGCGCCTCCACCTACCTGCACGGCTACACCAGTTCCTTCGGGATCTTCCGGCCGCTGCACACCTGAGCCAACAATCTATGGGCCGGATCAAACCCTTCCAGATCCTCTGCGGGGTGGGCGTATGCGCCATCTTCAGTTCCACGGCCGCCAAAAGCCCGATCCTGCCCCTCTTCGCCAATTCTCTGGGCGCATCTAAGGCGGACATCGGCTTCATCGCCGCGGTCTCCACGGTGGTGGGCATTTTGGTCAGCCTGCCCGCTGGGGTGTTGTCGGATCTGTGGGGACGCCGGCGGGTGATCCTGCTAGCCATGGCGGTGTTCGCCTCGGCGCCCTTTCTCTACCTGCTGGTGAGCGATGTCTGGGGGCTGGTGGCGGTGCGCCTCTACCATGGGCTGGCCACGGCGATCTTTGGCCCGGTGGCCCTGGCCCTGGTCGCCGATCTCTTTGTCAAAGAGCGGGGCGAGAAAATGGGGTGGTATTCCTCCTCCACCCTGGTGGGGCGCTCCCTGGCGCCCCTGGCCGGCGGGGTGCTTCTCAGCGCGGGGGCAGCGGGCTACCAAAACGTCTACCTGGCCTGCGGGGTCGGCGGGGTGCTGGCCCTGCTGCTGGCCCTGCGCCTGCCGGTGCCGCCAAGGAAAAACCCAGACCGCCCATCCCCCGCAGCCGGCCAGAAATGGCAGGAAACCAAGCAGGGACTGCGGGAGGTGCTGACCCACCGAGGCATTCTCTTTACCAGTGGCACCGAAGCAGTGCAGTTTTTGGCGTACGGTGCGCTGGAGACCTTTTTGCCGCTTTATGCCCTGCAAGCCGGCTTCAGCGCCTATCAGATCGGGCTGCTCCTGGGCCTCCAGGTGGTGGCTGTGACCCTGACCAAGCCGCTGATGGGGCGCTTTTCCGACCGGCATGGCCGACGACTGCCCATCGTCACCGGTCTGCTCCTCGGCGCAGGGGCGATGATCCTGGTGCCCTTCTGTGCGTCTTTCTGGAGCCTGTTGCTGGTCAGTATGGTCTTTGGCCTGAGCCTGGCTACCGTGACCGCCTCCACCGCCGCCCTAGTCTCTGAGCTGGCCAAGGCCAGGTCCTGTGGGGCGGCGCTGGGCACCATGAGCATGATCATGGATGTGGGGCAGGCCTCAGGACCGGTGATTGCCGGACTCTTGATCGGCACCTGGGGCTACGGGGTGGGCTTCCCGGCCATCGGCCTGGCACTGGCATTGGCCGGTGTGGTGTTCCTGCTGGCGGTGCGGCTGCCGGCGCCTGCCCGATAAGACGACGAGAGGTCGCCCACACCCAGGAGGTCATCTACGACGCCCTCTACGCCTATTGTCAGGAGATGGTGCGCCAGGGCAAGCCCGAAGGGCAGTTCAAATAAAGGTTACGCCGGGCGTCATCGAGCTGCGTTCTTCGTCGAAGGGCTTTGGCGTCGCCGGAGAGAGGTCCTGCCTCCACGATCATGAGAAACAGACACCCAGGCCACATGCAGAAGTCCGTCCGCGCTTCGGGGGCCATACTCCAGAGTCCATAGCGTACAAGTTTGGGCAAAATGAACAGCCAGAACCCGGGTCCCAGCAGAATGGGGATCTTGGTTGTGAGGATGGCCACGGAAATGTTGATGAGCAGCACCAGCGCCGACGGCTGGGTAAACAGCCCCAACAGGACCAACGACCCTGCTAGTGCCTCGTCCCTACTCCACCTGCACCTCCTGCACCAGCAGGTAATTGCCCGGTAGACGCCGCGCCTGCACCACCACGGGCTGAAAGTGAAAGCCCTGGCCCAGAAAGAGCTGCTCGCCCCGAGTGTACCGCAGGTAGTGATAGATCCCGCCGTCCGCCGCTTCCAGATGGTGCAGGTGCCCCAGCACACACGAACGCGGCATGCCGCCCACCTCCAGACCGCACTGGCACTTGTTCACCCCCTTGAGTGTCACCACCTCGCCCGCATCCTTGCGAAAGCGCGCGAAATCGATCAGCGGCACGGTGGTCCGCAGTTCCAGGGTGTCGATGTAGACCAACGCTCCCTCCTTCAGCAACTTCCCGGCGATACGGACCACGGTGCCGGGCACAGTCCGGCTTAGCTGCTGCTCGTTCTCCGGCGTTTCGATGAAGGCATAGACCCCCTCCTCGGTGACCAGGGCCCGGCTGCCCGGCTGCCCGCTGCCCGCCTCACTGGCGCCCGGGATGGCGGCGGTGAAGAAAGTCCGCGGATCGACGATTACCCCGTGCTGGGCAAAAGCCTCAACGGTCCTGGGGGGTTCGGCGCGCCCGACGCCGACCAGCGCGCCCAGCACGCCGGCAATCACCATCTGACAACTGCAGCGTTTCATCCAATACCTCCTTCGCTCAAGTGGAATTGCTGCTTCAACGGTTTCCTTGTTCGTCATCTGCCCGTCCCCTGCCCAATGCCCCTGCTCACCTGTCTGTTGCGGGGCTTAGGTAGTCGTAGTTCTTGAGCGCCGGCCAGCGGTCCTTCAGGGCCTGCCTAGGTGATCGGCAAAGGTAGATGGGAAGGTCGTTCTCATAGGCCGGAGCCAGAGGGTGGAGTGTCCTACTCATCTCGGCAACTTCCCCGAAGAACTCTTCCAGTCGCTGACGGGAGAAGCCACTGGCGATGAGGAGGGTATCCATTATGACCTGAACAGCCCTTCCCTTAGCCCTCTACACGCACCACGTCCACCGGTACGTGATGCCAGCCGGTGCGCCCGTCGTACAGGTCCACGCCTTTGTCCTCCTGGGGCTGGGTGCTCCCTTCGCTGTCCGTGGCCCGGGCGATGAGTTCATAACGGCCCGTGGCGGGCAGGTGCCACTCGTAGCCCCAGGTCACCCAGATATTGGGCAGGGATTGGGTGGTGATATGGGCTTCCTCCCAGGTCACCCCGCCATCGGCGCTCACCTCGACCCGCGCCACCGGCTGCTCGCCGGCCATGGCAACTCCATGGATGACGAAGGCATCGCCGGTCTTTCCCCTGAGGGTCTGGTAGGTCTTCGCCACCCCGCCATTGGCCGGGTCCTGGACATCGTCCCACAGGGACAGGGGGGCGTCGATGCGCGAATTCACCGTGGCCTGGGCCTCGTCTGACCATTTGTAGGGTTTGTTCTCTGGTTTGCTCTCCCAGTATCCCTTGTACTCGTCGTCGATCAGTTCGATGCGGGTGATCCACTTGGGCATCTTTTGGCCGTAGTGGCCCGGGTTGATCAACCGGACCGGGTAGCCGTGTTTGGAGGGCAGTACCTCGCCGTTCATCTCCCAGACCAGCAGCACCTCGGCGCGCCGGGCTCGCTCCAGAGGAATGGAGGTGGTGTACCCGTCGATGCTGTAGAACTTCACTTGCAGCGCCTCCGCTTTCACCCCGGCCTGGTCCAGCAGGTTGGCAAAAGGGGTTCCCCCCCACTCGGCGTTCCCCACCAGGGGACCGCCGATCCAATTGCCGATACACTGGAGAGTGAGGGTCTGCCGCTGGAGGGGCATGGCGATAATCTCGGCGTAGGTGAGGCCCTTCAGTGGCCGGTCCACCAGTCCGTCCACCGCCAACTGCCAACCCCCGCTGTTGACCCGGGGATCATAGTCCTTGCCGTTGATCGATTGCAGGTAGAAGCGGTCATTGGGGGTGATCGGCGGCAGCGGCAGCTGCGCCGCCGGGGTGTCCAGGGGCAGGTCCATGTCGGGGGCGGTGGGCATGGCGGTGACCTGCACCTCGTTGCGGTCACACCCCAGGGCTGGGACGATGGCCGAGATGGCCACCATGCTGCCGGCCTGCAGAAAACGGCGTCGTTTCATCTTTCCACTCCTCGTTCAGTAGCGGTAAGCAAAGCCCAGCCCCCACGAGCGGCCGGCGCCGATATTGTCTCCGGTGAAAATCCCCTCGACCAACAAGTCCACCCATACGGATCCGGCCAGGTTCAGGGCCAGGTTTACCCCGGCCTTGGCGAAATCCCCTTCCGAAACCTGAATAGACCCGACCTCCCCGCTGCTCTCCTGGTTGCCGCTGAGGGTCTGCTTCCCCTCTACATAGACCTTGGCGAATACCCGGCCATGGGAACCGCCCGCCTCGAACCCGTAGGAGAGCTGATCCGAGAACTGTCCTCCCCGCCGGCGGTACCCCGCGTCCGCACCCAGGTAGAGGGGCAGGGGGAAAAGCGAACGTCCCAGCAAGAGCCGCACCTCCAAATCTGTATTACCGGTCCCCAAAGGGGGATCATAGGCCTTGTGGTAGCCAGTGGGCAGTTTGATGCTCAGCGATGGCGACACCACCACCGGTTGGTCCACCAATTGGTATTTGAAACCTAGTTCCAGATCGCCGATGCCGGCCGTTTCCTTCCGCAGTAGGTCATTTTCGGCCTTCAGTTGCCCGCCGCTGATCTGGGTTAACAGGGTCAGGCGGTCTCTCAGGCCGTATTCTAGATAAACAAACCCTTGGGCGGATTCGAAGCGGTCGTGGTCCATACCCAGAGCCCGGCGTTTACCCATCTCGTCAAAAACCTTGTCGGCGCGATAGAAAATCCCCGAACTCTTGGCGTAGTAATGCCCCTTTGCCTGGCTCCACGCCCCGGCCCAGACCTGCCCGGTCGCCAACAAGACCAACAATAGGCCTAACATTGCCTCGTCCCTTCCAGATTCGCGTAGAAAGCCAGGAGCTTCTGCTCCTCCTGCGCCCAATTGTAGTGCGTTTCCACGGCCTTCCGCCCCTGCGCCCCTTTGGCCCTGGCTTCCTCTGGATGGTCCAACAGATAGGCAATGGCGTGGGCGTGGGCTGCCGCGTCGGCCGGGTCCACCAAAATCCCCCAATTGGCAACGGCGTAGAAACCCTGGATGGAGGGCAGGGCGCTGGCGACTACGGGCAGCCCGCAGGCCAGGTACTCGAACAACTTGGTGGGCACAAAAGGGGTCAAGTTTTTCGGTGATGCCTGGCCTGGGATCAGGCCAATGCGGCTGGTGCGGATGAGGGTGCCCAGCTCCTGGTAGGGGACGGTGGTGGTCCGGCACTCCACCCGGCCCTCCAGACCGTAAGCCCGCATCTGGTCCCGGAACCTGCTTTCGAGGTGTGCGGTATGAAATGGACCCAGGGTGAGGAGCCGCACCTGCGGGTGGGTCTGCCGCAACAGGCGCATGATCTCCAGCAGCAACAACGCCCCTCGGTCCTCCGAGAGCGACCCAACGTGGATCAGCTCGGGGCCGGTGCGCGGTTGGCCATTGGCTATGGGGAACCACTCCAGACGCGGGTAGTTCTTGACGGCGGCAAAAGGCCGGTGCCTGAACCGATCCCCCTGCTCC
Source organism: Gemmatimonas phototrophica (assembly GCA_945861755.1). Lineage (GTDB taxonomy): Bacteria > Latescibacterota > UBA2968 > UBA8231 > UBA8231 > SICG01. The sequence continues at coordinate 23,550 of CAMAVQ010000007.1, read as the reverse complement.
TCCACCACCCCCACCACCCCACTCAGCCAGCGGGCGCTGAGGCGCTCCGCCCGATCCACCAGCGCCGCCAAGGGCCGACGCAGCCATCGGGGCACCCAGGCCCGCACCAAGGCTACCTGGGGGAAGTACTCATGCACGTCGTAGCACACCTGTTTTCCCAACAGGCGCAGGAACAGGCCCACGGGCAGCAGCTCGGGGTCATGGAAGTGATAGACATGCGCCCGCACTCCCCAGCTAGCCCACAATACCCGCCCCAGGTTGCAGAACCGGCCCCAGGCCGAGCGGGGTTGGGGCACGGTGCGAATCTCCACCCCGTCGCGACAGCCCGCCAGCTCTGCTGGTCCCGGCCCGATCACCACCACGCGGTGGCCGGCCTGCGCTAGGCTGAGGGCCTGTTTGTAGAAGATGCGCTGGTCCAGAGGGTGGTGGACGTTGGTTAGCAGACACACGCTAGTGCCCAAGCAACACCCTCCGGCTGTCGGGACCGCAGTTGAGGAGGAGATCCAGCGCGGTCATGTTGGGTTCGAATCCTGGCCAGCATTGTGGGTATACCGGATGCGCAAAATCGCTGAAACGGCACTCGACCCCGGCGCAGCTGAACGCCTCTTCCTCCAGGTATTCCCGCGAGGCACCGCCGCCAGCCAGGTACACGTCACAGCCGCAGGCCAGGGTCATGTCCACCAGCCTGGCGGTGCGCTCCTGGCGCAGTTCCTGTTGCGAGCTGCGCCTAAGTTCGAGGGTGATGCCGAACTGGCGCATCATGTAGAAACAGAGTTCGAGGTTGAGGTCGAGCAGGCGCGGCCATTCCCGACTGTAGACTGCTTCCAGAAAAGGGGCATGCAATGCAAAATAGGGCGCACGGCGGTAGTTGCACTGCAGGGCTTTCCAGTGTTTGCGCCGCCAAGTGCTGGCCGGATCGGTTTCCACCTCGTTGATGCGCTGCGGCCCCCGACCCCGGCTCAGCACCGGGACACTCAGCCATTGCCAGCCGGCAGGGGTGCGGATGCGGTTGCGGTTGACCAGCCCCTGGCTGGTGTACTGCACGTCGTCGGCGATCACCCAGACATCGGCCTGGCCCAGTTTGAAGAAGAGGCCGGCCCAGGGCAGGTAATTGGGCTGGTGGGCGGCCAATACCTTGCTCACCGCAACACCCAGCGCAACACGTCGAAGGCCTCGGCGAATTCCACCGAGATCTGGCCGCCCCGGCTGCGCGCCCAGCCCCAGAGGAAATCCTCCTGGGCATAGGGCCGGTGCTGCTGCGAGCGGTAGCACTGCAGGGCGGTGATCTTAGCCTGGACGTGGCTGCGGTCCAGCACCACAAAGTGGCGGTAGTCAAAACTCAGGTTGTTCCAGGGCAGTTCGTAACCCAGCACGGTGACCATCTTGAACGCCCGCAGGCCTTCCATGTAGATGGTCTGGTGATCCTGGTGTAGGTCCTTGCTGCTGGGCAGGAACACCGTGCCCGGATCGATCTCCTTTTTCAGCCGCACCAACTCCTCCAGGATCTCCTGGCGCACGTCGGGCAGGTGGCGCACCGCGTATTGGTAGACCACCAGGTTGGCCGGCGGGATGCCCAGCGAGGCGGTGCCGGCCTTCACCTCCTGTTCCAGGATGTCAGGGGGGAACTCGGGCGGCACGGACTCCCGGGCAGTGGAAAAGGCGGCATAGTACACCTCACGCCCTTCGGCGATGAAGCGGCTGATGGTGCCGCCGCAGCCGAATTCGCCGTCGTCCGTGTGGGGGGCCAGTACCAGTATCCTGTCGTTTTTCATGCCATCCCGAAGATGCGCCATACCGCCTGGGTGACTTGGTCAGTGTACTGCGACGCCGGCCCCTTGAGCCGGCCCTCGTTGATCATCCTGGGCACGTTCAGCAGCACGCCGCTGAACAAGCACAGGGCCATCTCCGGCGTGGTGTTGGCAAGCTTTTCCTTTTTAAACAGACGCATCAGCGAAAACCCCTGGCTGGTCGAAACTCCGTCTTCGGCAAAACTGTGCGCAGTCAGCAGGACATAGGTGAAGGCCTCGGGGTAGCGGTCGAAGTACTCGTAGGAAAGCCGCACCCACTCGCGCAACTTGTCGCGCAGGGGCAAGGGGCCGGCGGCCAACTCCTCCTTGGCTGCGGCCATTTCGGCCACGATGCGCTCATAGACCTGCTGGCACAGGTCGTCCTTGCTGGAAAAATGGCGATAGAGCGCCGCCTCGGTGACCCCGGCCTCGGTGGTGATCTGCCGGATGGTGGCCGCTTGTACCCCTTTGTGGGCAACCAGCTGGATGGTCGCCGCGATGATCTCTTCCTTCCTGCTCGGTCGCAAGATCTGCCCTCTAATCGCGATATAAGTAAACAATAACTTACTTTGAGATGAAAACAAAATAAATCAGTGCTCTCAGCGGGCCAGGACCAGGGCCAAAGCGCTGCAGACCCAGTCGATATCCGCTTGCTCCAGGCCGATAAACAGGGGCAGGCTGAGGATGCCGGGCAGGATTTCCTCCGCCACGGGGAAAAGCGCGGAAGGGAAATGATCGCGGTATAGGGGGTGATGATGGCAGGGCGGCCAGTACGCACTGCCGGTCTCCACCCCAAACTCCTCCTGTAAGCACTGCGCCACTTGCTGGCGGTTGCTGCCGGGGGGGAGCAACACCGGGAACTTGTAGTAGCTGTGGACCTGGTCTGGCAAGGGCGGGAACAGCCCCAGGCCGGGTATCCCGGCCAACTGCTCCAGATAACGCGTTGCCAGGCGGCTGCGCTCCGCGACAAACTCCCCCAGGCGGGCCAACTGCTTCACCCCCAGAGCAGCGCTCAGCTCGGGCAGGCGGTAATTGTTGCCCAGCCGCACTAACTCCCCAGTCTGGTCATCGAGCCCGTGGCAGCGGTAACTGCGGGCAAAGTCGGCCAACCCAGGATCGTCGGTGGTCAACATCCCCCCCTCGCCGCAGGTGATCACCTTGGTCGGGAAGAAGGAGAAGCCAGCGGCATCCCCCAGGCTGCCGGCTGGCCGGTTGCGCCAGGAGGCTCCGTGGGCATGGGCGGCGTCTTCCAACAGGAACAGACCCCGCTCCCGGCACAACTGCTGGATCTCCTCGATCTGGGGGGGGATGATCCCGGCCAGGTGGACCACCATCACCCCACGGGTCCTGGACGTGAGCCGGGCCTTGATCTGCGCGTAAGAACCGGAGAGGCAGGCCGGGGAGATGTCCGCCAACACCGGGGTGCCCCCGGCCAGCAGCACCGCATTGGCGGAGGCCACGAAGGTGTTGGTGGGCACGATTACTTCCTTCCCCTCCACCTGCCAGAAACGCAGGGCAATCTCCAGGGGTGCGGTACCCGAACTCAACCCCACGGCATGCCCTACCCCAACCTGCGCGGCGAATTCCCGCTCAAAGCGCTCAAGGTGAGGCCCACGGGTGAGCCGGCCACTGCGCAAAATCCCGCCGAACTCCGCCAGCAACGCGGCCACATCCTCCTCGGGGAAATGCGGTTTGGCTCTCGGGAGACGCCGTGGTTTCATCGACTTTTCACCCATTCTGCCAAGCCGGCCAGGCCTTCCTCGATGGGCCGGGGCGCGTACCCGAAGCGCTCTCTGGCCCGGCTGATATCCAGATAGAAGGTGTTCCCCGGTGGCCCGCAATGTATGGGGACTTCAGCCTGTTGCTGCCGGCAGATCAGCCGGGCCAGCTCGTCCAGGGCGAGGGCCTGGCCTGAGCCAATGTTGTAGGTGTCGTTTCCGGCTCGGCCTTCGGCAGCGGCGACCACTGCGGCGGCAGCGTCCCCGACAAAAAGCAGGTCCACCGAGCGGTTCACTGAGATCTCGATCGGCAGGCCCTCCAGCGCGGCCTTGGTGAACTCATACGCCGCACCCTGCGTTTTTCCCGGACCGTATACCCCGGCCAGGCGCAGGATGGGGACTTCCAGCCGTCCGCGGTAGCGCTGGCAGTAGGTCTCTGCCAGCGCCTTTTCTGCGCCATAGGCCTGTAATGGTTCCAGGGGATGGTGCTCATCTACCGGTAGGTAGCAAGGGGTGAGGAAATTGTACACACTCATCGAGGAAACAAAGACCACTCGCCCTACCCCGGCTTGCAATACCGACAGGGTGCCAGCGGTGTTTACCTGGCCCTGTTCTTGGGGAGGCTGGATGGCCAGGTGGCACAGCACCTCGATTCGACATTCAGCGCACAAAGCGGCCAGTCGCGCCTGGTCGAGCACATCCCCCTGCTCGATCTGCAGGCCGGGATGTCCGGCAAAGGCTTCCAGCCGTTCGCATCGGTGATGCCAGAGGGCAACCACCTGATGGCTTCTCTCCAGCAACAACCGGCATACCCAATTTCCGATGAAGCCATTGGCGCCAGTCACCAGTATGCGCATAAAAATTCTTTGCTTTGGATAACAGGTCGCAGACTCAGTCCTTTTGGCGAACCGCCGCGATCAGGGTTTGCATGTCCGCCGGCAGCGGGGCGCTGAACTCCAGCCACTCGCCGCTGCGGGGGTGGGCAAAACGCAGATTGCGGGCGTGCAGGGCCTGGCGGGTGATCAGCAAGAGCAGCTCCGCGGCCCGGAGGCGCTGGGCTGGCTGCAGGCCGCCGATGGGAGAACGCCCCCCGTAGACCGGGTCGCCGAAAACCGGGTTTCCCAGGTGTTGCAGGTGGACGCGGATCTGGTGAGTGCGCCCGGTCTCCAGGCGCAGGTCCAGCAGGCTCAGGAAAGCGAAGGACTCGGCCACTTGGTAGTGGGTGAGGGCGGCCCGGCCGCCGGCCACGACGCCCATCTTCTTGCGGTCGCGGGGGTGGCGACCCACCGGGGCTTCGATTCGGCCCGGAGACAGGCGCGGCCGGCCCCAGACCAAGGCGCTGTAGCGCCGCTCCAGCTTGCGGCTCTGCAGTTGGGCCGCCAGGGCGCGGTGGGCGGTGTCGTTTTTGGCCACCACCAGCAGGCCGGTGGTGTCGCGGTCGAGGCGGTGCACGATGCCGGGCCGCAGCACCCCGTTGATGCCCGACAGGTCATGGCAGTGGTGGAGCAAGGCGTTGACCAGGGTGCCCTGCCAGGAGCCGGGAGCTGGATGTACAGTCATGCCCGACCCTTTGTCCAGCACCAGCAAATCCTCGTCTTCAAAAATGATGGAAAGCGGGATGGCCTCGGGGTCTACCGCCAGCGCAGTGGGGGCAGGCAGTTCCAGGTCGATGTAATCGGCGGGGCGGATCTGGTAGCTGGAGCGGGCGGGCTGGCCGTTGACGCGCACCGCCCCTTCCTTGATGAGCCCCTGGAGGCGGCTGCGGGAGAAGTCGGGGTAATGCCGGCTGAGGAAGAGGTCGAGGCGTTCCGGCGCCTCCTCGGGAGACACCTCTAAGCGCATGGCGGGGTGACCCGGCTCAGGCCAGGTCACCGGGGGGATGAGGATTGGAGGCGGGTGTCTCTGCCTCCTGGGTCCGGCTGTAGGTCAGGACCAGCAAGAAGATGCCGATGGTGACAAAGGTGTCGGCCACGTTGAAGACCGGCCAACGCAGGTCGCCTAGGCCAAAATCGAAGAAGTCGACCACCTTCTCGATGCGCATCCGGTCGACGATATTGCCCAGCGCCCCGCCCAGCACCATGCTCAGGCTGCAGCGCAACAGCCGTGCGCCCGGAGGGGCGGTGTAGAACATCCAGCCCAGAGCGCCCAGAGCCACCAGGGAAAAGAGCAGGTGCAAGAGCGGACTGCCCACATCGATGCCAAAAGCGGCACCGCGGTTGTGGATGAAGGTCAGGCGGAAGAAGTCACCCAGGACCGGGATGGATTGGGATTCGACCATGGTGCTGGCCACCATCCACTTGGTGAGCTGATCGAGAGCCAGGATGAGGGGGGCCAGCCAGAGCCAGATCACGGTTGCGGACTGTCGCCGTTTTTTTTCTTGCAGTCGATGCACTGAGAGGCAGTGGGCACCGCCTCCAACCGCGCTCGGGCGATGGCGCTTTTGCAGGTGCGGCACAGCCCGTAGGTCCCGGCCTCGACACGCTGCAGCGCCTCTTCGAGATAGTCGAGGTAGTCGCCCTCGCGCTGGACGAGCAACATGTTCTTCTCCCGTTCCATGGCGTCGGTGCCGCGGTCGGCCATGTGCAGAGAATAGGCCGAGCGGTCTTCCGAGGATTCCTGGGCCTCATCGCTGCGCGAGACGCGGTGGCGTTCCTCCAAATCCTGGCTCACTTCGGTCCTTTTGGCCAAAATGAGCTGTTTGAAGTGCTGCAGGTCTACTTCATTCATGCTGAACTCAACATCCTCCCTTATCAGCTAGCCCGGTCCAGGGCAATGGTGCAGGGCAGGTCATTTACCTGCCATTCCTGTTGTGCCAGAGAAGAGGCTGGCAATACCCCCAGTTCCATTTCCACCGCCAGGGTTTCGGCGGTGATGTAGGCGCGGTGGGTCTGGACGGCGCGTTCCACGTTTTCGTCGCCCTGCGCCCACAGGCGGATGCGGTCGGCCACTTCCAGACCGGCGTCCTTGCGCATGTTCTGCACGCGGTTGACAAACTCGCGGGCCGTACATTCGGATACCAGCTCCTCGTCTAATTGGATATCGAGCCCCACTCCCAGATTGCCCTCTACCGCAGCGACCACGCCCTCTTTCTCGCGGCGCTGCACCTCCACATCCCCGATGCCTAGCTGTCCACCGGCCACCTCCAGCTGCCCACCCTCGGCCAGGTGCCGCACCTGGGCCGGGGTCAGGGCCTGGATAAGGGTAGCCACTTCTTTCATCTGCTTGCCGAAGCGGGGGCCCAGGGTGCGGAAATTGGGCTTGTAGGAGATCTCGCTCAGGGCCGTCTCGTCCTCGACCAGCAGCACTTCCTTGACGTTGAGTTCCTCGGCGATCACCCCGCGCATCTCCTCCAAGCCGGCGCGACTGGCCGCGTCGGGGGATAACAGATACAGGCAGCGCAGGGGCTGGCGGGTCTTGAGATTGTGTTTGCTGCGCAGGGCCCGGCCCAGGGCCACCGCGTGGATGGCCAGTTCCATCTGGGCCTCAAGGCGCGGATCGCGGCGGTGCTCCTGGGCCTGGGGCATGTCGCACAGGTGGACGCTTTCGGGGGCCTGCGGGTTCCAGTTGCGCACCAGATTCTGGTAGACAACCTCGCTGACAAAGGGCAGCACCGGGGCCAGGGTCTTGGTGAATTCCACCAGCACCTGGTAGAGGGTGGCGTAGGCCGAGGCCTTGTCCTGGTCGTCGTCGGATTTCCAGAAGCGCCGGCGGCTGCGGCGGATATACCAGTTGGTCAGCCGGTCGACAAATTCAACCATGGCCGGCACGGTTTTGTAGAGCCGGTACGCCTCCATCTCGGTATTGATGGTGTGGATCAGGGTCTGTAACTCCGAGAGCACCCAGCGGTCGAGCTGGTGGGTGGACTGCACGCCTTGCCCCTTGTCGGGGGTCCAGCCGTCGATGTTGGCGTAGGTGACGAAAAAGCTGTAGGCGTTCCACAGGGGCAGGATCACCGCCCGCAGACTCTCCTTGATGCCGGTTTCAGTGAGCCGCAATTCCTCGGCCTTCATGGCTGCCGAATCGAGCAGGTACAGGCGCAGCGCGTCGGCCCCGTACCTGTCGAGCATCTCGGTGGGCTCGGGGTAGTTCTTCAGCCGCTTGCTCATCTTGCGGCCGTCCTCGGCCAGCAGCATCCCCGAGACGATGCAGTTCTTGAAGGCCGGCTTGTCGAAGAGGGCCGCCCCCAGCACCATGAGGGTGTAGAACCAGCCGCGCGTCTGATCTAGACCCTCGGAGATGAAGTCGGCCGGAAAATTGTGCTGCCAACGCTCGCTGTTCTCAAAGGGATAGTGGCTCTGGGCGTAGGGCATGGCCCCCGATTCGAACCAGCAGTCGAGCACCTGGGGGACCCGTTTGAGCACGCCTTTCCCAGTGGGCGAGGGCAACTCGAGCTGGTCGATGCAGTGTTTGTGCAGGTCCATCACGCCACTGCCGCTGAGGCGTTCCAGCTCGGCGCGGCTGCCCACACACAGGGTTTCCCCGGTCTCCTCGTTGCGCCATACCGGCAGCGGGGTGCCCCAGTAGCGGTTGCGGCTGATGGCCCAGTCGCGCGCCCCTTCCAGCCACTTGCCGAAGCGGCCCGGTTTGATGTGTTCGGGGATCCACCAGATCTGCTGGTTGGCGGCCACCATGCGCTCCTTGATCGCCTCCACTCGCACGAACCAGGTGGAGATGGTCCGGTAGATCAGCGGCGAGTCGCAACGCCAGCAGAAGGGGTAGGTATGTACCAGTGAACCCTCGGCGAAGAGCTGCCCGGCGGCCCGCAGCCGGCGGATGATGGGCGTATCGGCCTCCTTGACGAACTGCCCCTGGTAGTCGGCGACCTCGGCAGTGAAGCAGCAGTCCTCGTCGATGGGGCAGACCACCGGGATGCTTTCTTGTAGACCCAGCTGATAGTCGGCCTCGCCGAAGCCGGGGGCCACATGTACGATGCCGGTGCCGTCTTCGGTGGAGACAAAGTCGGCGGCCACCACCCGGAAGGCACCCTTGGCCCGCTGGTCGGCGAAGTAGGGAAAGAGGGGTTCGTAGGTCCAGCCCAGCACCTCGTCGACGGCCACCTCGTCGAGGCCGACCAACTGGTCGCGGTGTTTTTCGAGGACCTTATCCACCAGGGCTCGGGCCAGCACCAGGCTCTCGCCGTTCTGCATCCGGGCCCGCACGTAGGGGATATCGCGGCCCACGGCCAGGGCCATGTTGGAGGGCAGGGTCCAGGGGGTGGTGGTCCAGGCCAGCAGAAAGGTGCGCTCCTGGCCCCGCACCAAAAAGCGCAGGGTGATGGAGGGGTCCTGGGCTTCGCGGTAGGCCAGGTTGACCTCAAAGTTGGACAGCGGCGTGGCACAGCGCGGACAATAGGCCAGGGATTTGTACCCCTCGTAGATCAGTCCCTTGTCCCACAGGGTCTTGAACACCCACCAGATGGACTCCATGTATTCGAGGTCCATGGTGCGGTACTGGTTATCCCAGTCCACCCAGCGGCCCACCCGGTCGATGAGGCGCTTCCATTCGGCGGTGTAGCGCAACACCAGGGTGCGGCAGAATTCGTTGAACTCCCCTACCCCGTAACTCAGGATATCGCGCCGCGACTTGAGACCCAGCTGCTGCTCGGCCTCGTTCTCTACCGGCAGGCCGTGGCAGTCCCAGCCGAAGCGCCGCTCCACGCGGTAGCCGCGCATGGTCCAGTAGCGGGGCACCACGTCCTTGATGATGGAAGCCAGCAGATGGCCGTAGTGGGGCAGACCGCTGGCAAAAGGCGGGCCGTCATAGAAAACAAAAGGCTTGGCAGCGGGCCGGCTCTCCACCGAGCGGGCAAAGACCTTCAACTCCTCCCACAGGCGCAGGATCTGCTCTTCCTGCCTGGGAAAGTCCACCTGGGAGGGGACATCGGCGAAACGCTTTTTTTCAGTCATACCGGCATTAGCTTCAGACGCGAATGCTCTCGAGGAATAACACGATGACCTGGAGGAGCACGATCAGCAGCAGCGGGGTGAAATCCAGGCCCGTGGACCACAGAAAACGCGGCATGATACGCCGCATCCACTCCAGCGGCGGATCGGTGATGGCCCGCAGGAACTGGACGATGGGGTTATACGGATCTGGATTGATCCAGGAGATCAGCACCCGGATGATGATGATCCACTTGTAGATGCCGATCAGGGAGATGAGGATGCCGATTACGCCGCCGGTGAAATAGCTGTGGTCGAACACGCTTTCCCTCGTCTGTGGTTTTCAGGCCTGGCGCGCGCCGAAGAGCGCCGTGCCCAGGCGCAACAGATTCGATCCCTCGGCGATGGCCAGTTCAAAGTCCCCGCTCATGCCCATGGACAGCCAGCCCCAGTCGGCCTGCGGCAGCTGAGAGGCCAGCTGGTCGCGCAGTTGGCGGAGCCGGCTGAAGCAAGCGCGCACGAGCCGTTCTTCGGGGCTATAGGCGCCAATGGTCATCAGCCCGCGCAACCGCAGGTGCGGCAGCGTCACCAGTTTGGCGGCCAATTCGGGAAGCTGCTCGGGAGGCGCTCCCGATTGTTGCGGAGCGCCCGAGGTGTTGACTTGGATCAGGACTTCCAGGGTGCGGCCTACCTGACCTGCCCGCCGGTCCAGTTCGGAGGCCAGGTGAAGGTTGTCCACCGACTCGACTAGGTCGAAGAGTTCCACTGCCTTGGCCGCTTTGTTGGTCTGCAGGTGGCCGATAAGGTGCCAGCGGGCCTCCAAGTGTACTTGATCTTTTTTGGCCGCCGCCTCCTGGACCCGGTTCTCACCGACCAGGCGCAGGCCGCAGCGCAGGGCGGCCTCCACCTCCTGAGGGGTGCGGGTCTTGGTCACCGCCACCACCTGGATCTCTTCTGGGATGCGGCCAACGGCGAGAGCGGCCCGGGTGATCCGCTCCTGCAGCGTCTGCCAATTTGCTCGAATCGCGTCCATAAAATACTGAGAAACATAGAATATAAGGAGCGGCCTATCCCTGCACAATCGAGTCGGGGATCCGCCGCCAGGGGCGGTAGAGCAGGAAGGCCAGGACCGCCAGCACAAAGGCATGCACCAGCAGCTCGGCCAGAGCGGTCTGCCGCAACAGGCGGGCTGGTTCGGCGGGCAGCAATTCGGCCAGGCCGCCGCCGGGATGATAGATCAACTCGAAGAGCAGGGCCGCCTTGGGCAAGAGCAGCCAGGTGCGGGGCCGGGGAGCGCCAGGGACAGCCGGGGCCAGGCGGCCCAGCGCCCAACCTCTCAACAAGATGAGGGCCAGGACCTGGACCAGGGCGATCTGGACCAGGGTCGTCACCGGGGGCCATAGGGTCCGCGGATCGAGAACCGCCCCGGCCAGGGCGAAAAAAAGCATGGCGAAGAGGGGCTGGACCGCCCGCGCTCTAGGTTCCACCTGCTGGCGCTGGTCGGGCTGCCGGGTCATCCCCCAGCCGGCAGCAAAACCAAAAAGCAGGGCATAGAGCTGGAATTGGTCGATCACCAGGGCGCTGAGCAGGAAGGTGCCACCCAGGCCCACCAGGGTGGCCCGAGGCGTAGTACACACCCGCATCCAGCCCAAGAGACCGCCGACCAGAGCGCCGGCCAGCAGCGAGGCCCACAGCGCGCCGACAAAGGTCAGCACCGTGGATGGCAACAGGCCCTGGCCCTGCAAGAGCAGGAGCAGGGCGCTGAGCAGCAGCAGGCCGCAGCCGTTGCCCACCAGGCTCCAGGAAACCGCCTGGGGATCGGCGATCACCGCCGGGATGGTGAAGGGGCCCCACAAGCTGGTAAGGGCCCCGATGATCAGGGCCAGTTCCCAAGGGATCCCCACCAGCAGGGCCAGGGCCGCACCTACGGCGAGGAAAACCCCCAGGGTGGAGAGGGCAATGGCCGCTGTCGGCCGCCATCCCACCACCGGGCGGGAGAAATCCAGGCCGGCACAGAACCCGACCCAGATGGCGGCGAAGGCGTGGATCAGATGGAGGGTGGGGGCAGGAGGGATCAGCTTGAGCAGGGCCGGTCCCAGCAGCAGGCCGGCAGCCACCCAGCCAGTCAGGGCGGGCAGGCGCAGACTGGCAGCGGCCCGCTGGGCTAGGAAGGCCACCAGCATCAGGGTGCCCAGGGCCCAAGCAGCGTCAAAAAGGCCGTGCTGGACCCGTTGCGGTCCTAGGGCCGCCAGCAGCAGGACCAGGCTGCAGAGGGCAAAGTTTTTCACGCCCTTGTCAGGGCCGGCGGCTCTGCTTGGCCTCTTCGAACTTGCTCAACACCAGCAGGATGGGACTGGCCACGAAAATGGAGGAGTAGGTGCCCACCACCAGGCCAAAGAGCAGCACGGTGACAAAGTCGCGATTCACCTCGCCACCCCAGACCATCAGCACGACCAGCGACATCAAGGTGGTCATACCGGTGATGGTGGTGCGACTGAAGGTCTGGTTGACGGCCATGTTGAGCAGCTCGGTGAAGTTCTCCTTGGTGAAGAAGCTCTCCCGGCCGCGTCCCTGCAACATCTCGCGGATGCGGTCAAAAACCACGATGGTGTCGTTGAGCGAGTACCCGACGATGGTCAACAGGGCCGCTACCACCCCCAGGCTCAATTCGATGCTGAAAAGCGAGATGATGCCCAGGGTGATGAGCACGTCGTGGAAGGTGGCCAGCACCGCGGCGGCGCCCCACGTCAGGCCGTGGGGGCCGATCCGGTCCTTCTGGACCCGAAAGCGCACGGCCAGGTAGATCATGGTCAGCACTAGTGAGGTCATCACCGCGCGCAGGGCATTCATGCTCAATTCCTGGCCGATCTTGGGCCCCACCTTTTCCTGGCGGCGCACCCAGTCCTGCTCGCTCTTGATGCTGCTGGCAAAGGCGGTCTTGAGGGTGCTCTTGAGGGCGTCGGCGACCTCGGTGCCGCTCTCCCCTTCGGAGATACGCAACAACAGATTATTGGCAGAGCCGAACTGCTTGATTTCGGTGCTGCTCAGGTCCAGGCTGCGGTTGCCCACCTGCACCCGGCCCAGTTGGCCGCGCACCTGGTCGATGCTCACCGCAGGGTCGAAGTGTAATTCGAGCACGGTGCCGCCGGCGAAGTCGATGCCGGTCTTGAGGCCGTTGACCCCGACGACGGAGATCAGGCCCACCCCCAGCAGGAAGGCGGAGAAGCCCCAGGCAGCCACCTTGCGCCAGCGCATGAAGGGGATCTTCAGGCCAGCCAGAGCGTTGATGGGGCCGATGCTGAGGGTGGTCGCCTTGGTGTTGCGGGTGAAGGCGTTGAAAATGGCGCGGGTGACGAAGATGCCGGTGAAGAGGCTGGTGATGATGCCCACACAGAGGGTAAGGGCGAAACCGCGGATGGGACCGGTGCCGAACTGGTAGAGGACGATGCCGGCAATCAGGGTAGTCACGTTGGAGTCGACGATGGCTGACATGGCGTGTTGGTAACCCGAGTCGATGGCGGCGCGCACGGTTCGTCCAGCTCGTAACTCCTCGCGGATGCGCTCAAAGATCAGCACGTTGGTATCCACCGCCATGCCCACTGTCAGCACGATGCCGGCCAGGCCGGGCAGAGTGAGGGTGGAGTGGAAGTAGGCCAGGATGCTCAGCAGGAAGAAGATGTTGAGGCCCAGGGCGATGTCGGCCACCACGCCGGCAGCGCGATAGTATAGAATCATGAAGAGGGCGACCAGGGCGGTGGCGATCATGAAGGCCGTTTTGCCCTGCTCCACTGAGTCGCGGCCCAGGGAAGGGCCGACGGTGCGGTCTTCGATGATGTCCACCTTGGCGGGCAGGGCACCAGCCCGCAGCACGATGGCCAGGTCCTTGGCCTCCTCCTGGGTGCCGCTGCCGGTGATGATGCCGCGGCCATTGGGGATCTTGCCCTGGATGGTGGGCGCCGAATAGATCGTGCCGTCGAGCACGATGGCCATGCGCTCGTCGATGTGGGCTCCGGTGACCCGCCGCAGGGTGTTGGCCCCCTCGTCGGAGGTGGCAAAGTCGACGATGGGCTGGCCCATGTACTCGACGCTTTGGCCCACCGATACCTGGGCGTCCTTGATCACCGCCCCGGTCATCTCGGGCCGCTTGCGCACCAGGTGGAGCCGGTAGAATTGGTTGCCCGGAGGGCCTTCTGGTTTGCTGCTGAAGAGGAATTCCACGTCGCCGGGGGTGGCTTCGGCGGCGCGCCGGCCTTCCAGCATATTCTTCACCCGGGGCATTTCTAGGGCGGCGACCACCACCTCGCCGTTATAAGAGGAAAGCAGCGAGAGCAGGTTGGTGCCGGCGGCGGCGGGCTGGGATTTACCCTCGCCGAAGAGGCTCTGTTCCTCCGGTTTCTGCCCGGCGCTATCAGCTGCCGCTGTCCCTCCCAGGACGGTGTTGAGGCGCTGGAGCAGGCGGTCGCGCTCGGCGGCCGGCTCCACCATCTGAAACTCGAGCAGGGCGGTCTGACCGACCAGCGCCTTGGCCCGCTCGATGTCCTGGATGCCGGGCAACTCGATGATGATGCGGTTGGCCCCCTCGCGCTGGATGGTGGGCTCGGCCACGCCGAATTGGTCGACGCGGTTGCGGATGACTTCCAGGGCCCGCTGCACCGCATCCTGGGCCTGGTCGGGAGGCAGCTGGCTGAGATCCACCTCCAGCACCAGGTAGATGCCGCCCTGCAAATCGAGGCCCAGGTTGATGGCGTCCTTGTGCTGATCGTAGAACTGGGTCGGGTTGTTCTGGCGCAGGGCCTCGCGCTGGTCCGGGGACAACCCGTAGAACTGAACGGTCGGATACAGGTAATATCCGGAGAGGGCGATGAGGGCCAGGATCAGCAACTGCTTCCAATAGTTTTTCATGTTCTACACTCTCGTTATACGATCGATTAAGTGCCTTCAATCTTCCGGGGCAGCGGCAAAACGGAGCCGGCCTTCCAGGCCCGCCGAGACCCGGTGGCGTAGTTGGCCCCCTTCTTCGAAAAAAACCAGGGCTTCGGCCTGGGGCAGGGCCGCGACCAGTTGCAGACCCGCCTCCGGTCCCAGCACAAACACCGTCGTCGAAAGGATATCGGCGTCGGTGGCCGTTGTGGTCCACACGGTGGCGCTGATGGCCCGGCGGGCCGGATACCCGGTGGCCGGATCGAGGAGATGGTGGAAGCGCTCTCCCTGGTATTCAAAATACTGTTCGTAATCCCCCGAAGTGGACAGGGCCGGCAGGCCCAGGTCCTCCACCTCGATCTGCTGGTCAGCCAAGCGCGGGTGCTGGACCCCCAGGCGCCAGGGCCAGCCGTCTGGCTTGCGGCCCCAGAAGCGGATATTGCCGCTCACATCGACCAGGCCACAGGCCACGCCGGCGGCCTGCAGGGCGGCCACGGCCTGATCCACCGCAAAACCTTTGCCCACTGCCCCCAGGTCGAGGTATATCCCTGGGTGCCGGAAAAACACCCGGCCGTCCTGTACCTGCAACTGCCGGTGCCCCACCAGCGGCAGGAGCGCGGCGATACGGGCCGCGGCGGGCGGCACGCGGGCGTTGGGAAAATCCCACAAGCGCGAAACCGCGCCCACCGTGACATCGAAGGCCCCGCCAGAAAGCCCGGAAAAATACTGGGCGCGCTCCAGGACCTGACTCATTTCCGGCACCGTGCTCACTACCTGGTCGGCGGCCAGCCGATTGATGCGGCTCAGCTCGCTGGCCTCCAGATGCCGGCTCATCAGCGTGTCGACCCGGTCGATCGCCGCAAAGGCCAGGTCCATCAGCGGCCCGGGGTCCCGCTCTTCGCCGTAGAACTTGACCGTGATCACCGTGCCCATGGCCAGATGGGTGCGGGTCACGGGTGTGGTTGTCTCCGGTGCCGGCAGCAGGAGCAGCACCACCGCGATCCCGGCGACCCCCAACAGCCAGCCAGCCTTTTTGTACACTGCCTAGTTGTCGCGCTCCACGACCAGCCGCGCCGCCTGCTGCAGGGCCAAGCGAGAGAAGGAGGCCGGCAGGATCTTCAGGCACTCTTCGGCCCGCTCCCCGTACTGGCGAGCGGTCTGGCGGGCCGAGTGCAGACCCTGGTGGCGTTCCACAAAAACGACGATCTGCCCCCACTCCGCCTCAGTTTTTTCCGGCTGCCGCAGCAGGGTTTCGATTGCATCCCGCTCGGCCGGCAGCGAAGCGGCCAGGGCGCGGATCAGGGGCAGCGTGATCTTGCCTTCGCGCAGGTCGTGGCCCACGGGTTTGCCCAGGGTATCGGCGTTGCCGGTGAAGTCGAGCACGTCGTCGGCGATCTGGAAGGCCAGCCCCAGGGCTTCTCCGTACTGGCCCATGGCCTCGATGGTCTCCTGAGGGGCGCCCACTAAAATAGGGCCTAGCTTACAGGAAGCGGCAATCAGTGAGGCGGTCTTGTCACTTACCATGGCGAAATAGGAGGCCTCGCGGGTGTCGGTCTGCTGGCCGATCTGGATCTCGTAGATCTCGCCCTGGCTCAGCCGTTCCGTCACTCTGGACACGGTCTCCAGGGCCTGCTGGTTCTTCAAGCCGACCAAGATATTGAGCGCCCGGGAGAGGAGGAAGTCGCCCATCAGCACGGCGATGCGGCTGTCCCAAGTCGCGTTCACCGTCTTCTTGCCCCGCCGCAACCCCGCCGAATCGACCACATCGTCGTGGATCATGGTGGCGGTGTGGATCATCTCCACGGCCACGCCGGCATCGATGATCCGGTCGTCCCAGCCGCCGGTTGCCCGGGCGCTGAGCACCGCCAGGGCCGGCCGCAGGCGCTTGCCCTTCAGCGGCGCCAGGTAACGGGCCACCTGGTGCACCAACTCGACATCAGATTGCAGGGCCTGGTCCAGGCGCTGCTCAAAGAGATCGATCTCGGTCTGGATTGAACCCAGCAGTTGCGCGGCAAGCGACAAGGCAAACCCACTTAGAAAAGCGCACGCTGGACCAAGATGGGAGATCCCGGCGCCGCACTGCACCCTAAACTATTAGAAAACGACAAATTAATGAAAAAGAAGGGAGCCTGTCAAACCCAGGGGGCCGGCTGGAGCCTGAGTCTGGCATTTATTATACTTCCCCCGGACTTCACAACCCGGGAGCAACCGATGAAAATCACCCAGATCCAGACCTATCTGATGCATGCCGGCCCCCCCGAGGCGGGGGGCTGGGCCGCTCGCAACTGGCTCTTTGTGAAGGTGTTCACCGATGAGGGGATCTACGGGGTGGGGGAGGCCAGCGGCTGGCCGCGGGTGGTGGAGACGGCGATCCGCGACCTCGAATCCCTGCTGGTGGGCGAGGATCCGGGCAACATCGAGCGACTGTGGCACAAAATGCTGGTGGCGATGATGGGCCACGGCATGACCGGCGTCGTGGGCAGCGGCGCCATGACCGGCATCGAGATGGCGCTCTGGGACATCAAGGGCAAGGCCCTGGGGGTGCCGGTGTGGAGCCTGCTGGGGGGCAAGATGCGCGACCGGATCCGCATCTACGCCCACGCCCACAGCGCGGAGCGGGCCCGCCAGCTGGTCGACCGCGGCTACGACGCGGTCAAGACCGGGGGGCTGAAAAACTGCGTCGAGACCGTGGCCGCCATTCGCGAGGAGGTGGGGCCGGAGGTGGATCTGATGGTGGACGTACACGGGCCGCCCTGGCTGACCACCCGCGACGCCATCGCCCTGGGGCGCCGGCTGGAGGAGTTCGACCTGCTCTTCTACGAGGACCCGGTGGCGCCCGAGAACATCGAGGCCCTCGCCCGGGTGTCGGAAGCGGTGGACATCCCCATCGCCGCCGGCGAGCGCCACGCCACCTTGTACGGGGTGCGGGAACTGATCGAGCGGGAGATCATCGATGTGGTGCAGCCCGACACTGGGCGGGCCGGCGGTTTGCTGCAGATGAAGAAGATCGCCGCCATGGCCGAGGCCCACTACATCACCGTGGCCCCACACGACGGCTCGTTGGGGCCGGTGGCCGAGATGGCGGCGGTACATCTGTTGGCCACTCTGCCCAATTTCCTCATCCTGGAGCATCTGGAGGACGACGTGCCGCAGCGTTACGAGGTGATGACCGGGCAGCCCCGCATCGAGCAGAGCCACATTCTGGTGCCGGATGCGCCGGGGTTGGGGGTGGACCTGGTAGAGGAGGCCATCGCCAAGTACCCATCGAAGGGCAATATTTCCCCGCCTGATCCCAGCTACGACTACCAATATGTGTGGGCCCAGCGCAACCGGGCCCAGTGGCTCAGCGGCGAACCCACCCCGCCGCCGGGGTACCGGGCCGGGCAGGTGTTCTGAGGGGTATTTAAACCCCCATCCGGCCCGGATTAAAGATCCCCTGCGGATCGAAGGCGGCCTTGAGCTTTTGATTGACGCGGGCCAGGCCGGGGGATAGCGGGGTGAAGGCGGCTTCGTTGGGGTCGTCGGGTCCGGTGGCGAAGCGCCAGGCCAGGCCCTGGTGGGCGAGGGCCAGTTGGTGCAAGGAGACGTCCAGCGCCGAAGTGGGCAACACGGCCCACAACAGGCCGCCGCCCCAGTCGATGGCATAACGGGTTAGGCCGTGGGGTTCCAGGGCTTGGTGCAGGCGGGCGGCCTCGGCAGGGGGTTGGGAGAAGCGCCAGAGCACCTCTCCGGGACCCGGCTGTAGGGAAGTCAATTCGCGCAGATCCTGCCAGCAGGCGCGCGAGGCGGCGTCTTCAAGCAGCGACTGCTCGCCGGCCAGCAACTCCCTGAGTTGCCGCACCTGGGCGGCCACTGCTGGCTCTGGTCCCTCGACCCGGATCAGCAGGCGAGAGGGGGTGTAGGCCAGGCCGGTGAGTTCCCAAGGCCGGCCAGCCAGATTGGTCATACGCTCCACCGCCGCCGCCGGGGACAGCCCGTGGAGCGTCAGGGTCTGCTGCGCAGCGGGCCGGGGCCACACCTTGAAGCACAGTTCGGTCAGCGGCCCCAGGGTGCCAAAGCTGCCGCACAGGGTGCGAGGCAGGTCGTAGCCGGTCACGTTCTTGACCACCTTGCCCCCGCCGCGGATGCGCTGGCCGCAGCCGTCGATCATCTCTATTCCCAAAATAAAATCGCGCAGACCCCCGGCCTTGAAACGGCGCGGCCCGGACAGGTTGCAGGCCACGGCCCCGCCAATAGTGGCTGCCTCGCCCCAGTGGGGCGGCTCAAAGAGCAGGTGCTGATTTTCCCCGACCAGCAATTCCTCCACGGCCCGCAGCTTCATGCCCGGCTGCACCACCAGGATCAACTCGCGGGGTTCGTAGCTGACCAACTGATCCAGCCCGGACAAATCTAGGGGGAGGAGGGTGCTGGCCCGGCAGCCCAGCCGGTCCTTGGTGCGCCCGGCGAAGAGGTGCAGGGGGGTGTGCTGGTCCAGGGCCTGGCGCACCCGCTCGTGCACTGCCTCGGGAGTGGACAGGCAGGACATCAGAAGCGTTCCAGGTGCGCGAAGCGCTGGTCGCCCTGGTGTACATGGGCCCGGCCCCCCTTGATGCAGCGGTGCAGCACCGGATAGACCTTGCCCGGGTTGAGCAGCCAGAAAGGGTCGAAGGCGGTCTTGATCCGCCGCTGGGCCTCCAGATCCTCCTCGGTGAACATGAAACCCATCAGCGCCTCTTTCTCGATGCCGATGCCGTGTTCGCCGCTGAGCACCCCGCCCACCTCCACACAGAGCCTGAGGATCTCCAGCCCCAACTCCTCGGCCTTTTCCAGCTCGCCTGGCTGGTTGCTGTCGTAGAGGACGAGGGGATGGAGGTTGCCGTCGCCGGCGTGGAAGACATTGGCCACCCGCAGGCCGTGCTGGGCCGACAGTTCGCGGATGCGGCCCAACACTAGGGGCAGGGCGCGGCGCGGGATGGTGCCGTCCATGCAATAATAGTCGGGGCTGATCCGGCCCATGGCCGGAAAGGCGGCTTTGCGGCCGGCCCACATCTTCAGGCGCTCCTCTTCGGTGCGGGCGAGGTGTATTTCAGTGGCCCCGCTCTGGCGCAGCAACTCCTCCACCGTGCCGATGAGGTGGTCCACCTCGCTGGCCGCCCCGTCCAGCTCCACCAAGAGCAGCGCCTCCACATCCCGGGGATAACCCGCGCCCATAAAGGCCTCCACCGCCTCGATGGAGAGCCGGTCCATGATCTCCAGGCCTGCCGGGACCATGCCGGCGCCGATGATGGCGGCCACCGCCTGGCCGGCTTCCTCCACCCCGGCAAAGGCGGCCATCATCGCCTTGGCTTTTTCCGGGCGGGGCAGGATGCGCAGCACCGCCTCGGTGATGATCCCCAACAATCCCTCGGAGCCGGTGAAAAGGCCCAGCAGGTCGTACCCGGCCTGGTCCATGCCCTTGCCGCCCAGGCGCACCACCTCGCCGTCGGCCAGCACCACCTCGATACCCAGCACGTTGTTGGTGGTGGTGCCGTATTTGAGGCAGTGTACCCCGCCCGAGTTCTCGGCGATGTTGCCGCCGATGCTGCAGGCAATCTGGCTGGAGGGGTCGGGGGCGTAGTAGAAACCCTGGGCCCGCACCGCGTTGGTGACACTGAGGTTGGTGACCCCTGGCTGCACCGTCACCGTGCGGTTGGCCAGGTCGATGTCGAGGATGTGGTTGAGCCGGGCCAGGCTCAACAGCAATCCATCTTGTAGAGGCAGGGCCCCGCCCGACAGGCCGGTGCCGGCCCCCCAGGGCACCACCGGCAACCCGAGCTGATGGCACAGGCGCATCAGGGCCGATACCTCCCCGGTGGACTCGGGCAGGGCCACGGCCATGGGCTGCTGGTGATAGGCGGAGAGGGCATCGCACTCGTACACCGCCAAGTCCTCGGGCAGGTGGATCACCTGGTCAGGGCGCAGGAGCTTCTGCAGGCCACGCAGGAGCTGGGGGCGCCGTTCGAGGCGCCCCGAATCGGGCTGGGGCAATTGCATGGATGGGAAGTTTGCCTGGAATTGGGTCAGGACTTAGTTTAAAATGCATCCACAAAATACAGAAAATCTGAGTTTGGCAATAGAGCACACACAGAGGCTGCGGTGAATCTGGTGGAGCCTATCTCGCCTGAGATAGCCACCCGTTTGCGCGGCCAGTTGCACCCAGGTGAATTGCTGCTGGTCCTGCTTTCGGCCGATATCACCCCCCAGGGCCGTTACGGGCAGTCGTGGCTGGCCCTCACTGACGAACGCCTGCTGGTGCTCCACCACGATGGACAGGTCGTGTCCATTCCCCTCCAGCAGGTGCAGCGGGTCCACAGCAAGAACTACGTGGGCAACGGCGCCCTCCTGGCTGATCTGGCCGACGAGACCGTCGAGCTGCTGCGTTTCTCCCCCAGCATCTACTACAAATTTTCCGCTCTGCCTCAGGTAGTGGGCGCGGCGCTGGCCGATCTGGGACAGAATCAGGCCGCCGCCGAAGGCCCACCGCCGCCGGCCCTGCCCGCTGTGGAGCATTGCGCCACCTGCGGCCGTGCGCTGCGGTCGGGCAGCAAGGTCTGCCCCAACTGCATCCGCAAGACCGAGACCTTCTGGCGGCTTTTCAACTACGTGCGGCCCTACAAGTGGAAGGCGTTGGGCGGATTTCTGCTCACCCTGGCCCTGACCGGCATCAGCCTGGTGCCGCCCCAGTTCAACGCCTGGCTGCTCGACAACGTGCTGGTGCCCGACTCGCGCGCCGCCAACGCGGCAGATCTGTTGTTGGCCGCGGTGCTGGGCCTCTTGGGGGTGTACGCAGCCCGTGCCCTGATCGCCGGAGGACGGGCCTATGCCCTGGGCTGGCTGGGGCAGCGGGTGATCTACGACCTGCAGACCGAGGTCTACAACTACCTGCAATTCCTGGCGCTGAGTTTCTACAACAAACACAGCACCGGGCGGATCATGACCCGGGTGACCAGCGACACCGAGCGCCTGCAGGAGTTCATCACCGAGGGTTTCCAGGAGATGGTGATCTCTATCCTGACCCTGGTGGGCATCGGTCTGGTCCTGCTCTTCACCGACTGGAAACTGGCCCTGTTGGCGATGGCCCCCACCCCGGTGATGGTGATCAGCACCCTTTTCTACCGCAAACGCATCCACTGGGTCTTCCACGGCATCTGGCGCCGCATCGCCTCGCTCAACGCCCACCTGGCCGACACCATTCCCGGGGCCAAGGTGGTCAAGGCCTTCGCCCAGGAGCGGCGCGAAATCGCCCGCTTCGACCAGCGCAATTCCGAGCTGCGCCGCGCGCGTATGGAAGCGGTCAGGATGCGCTCCTGGTTCATGCCGAGTATGACCTTTGTCACTTCCATCGGCTCACTGATCATCTGGTGGTACGGGGGGCGCAAGGTGCTGGGGGGCGAACTGAGCGTGGGCCAGTTGCAGCTCTTCATCTCCTATATGACGATGTTCTACCAGCCGGTGCGGGACCTGTGCCTGCTCTCGGAGCGACTAGAGAGTGCCGCCACCAGCGCCGAGCGGGTCTTCGAGATCCTCGATACTCCGGGCGATGTCGCCGACATTGCCCAGCCCAGGGACCCGGGCGTACTGCAGGGGGCGGTGGAGTTCCAGCAGGTCAGCTTCACCTATGACGGCTCGGCGCGTATCCTCGACGATGTCAGCTTTGCGGTGAAACCGGGGGAGATGATCGGCATTGTCGGGCCCAGCGGGGCGGGCAAGTCCACACTGGTGAATCTGATTTCGCGCTTCTACGACGCCACCGACGGCCAGTTGCTCATCGACGGGGTGCCGATCCAGGAGCTGGCCCAGCAGCAGCTGCGCGGCCAGATCGGGGTGGTGCTGCAGGAGCCGCTGCTCTTTCAGGGCAGCATCGCCGAGAACATCGCCTATGGCAAGCCAGATGCCAGCCGCGAGGAGATCATCGCCGTGGCGCGGGCCGCCAACGCCCACAAGTTCGTCATGCACTTCCCCGACGGCTACGACACTGAGGTGGGCGAGCGCGGGGCACGGCTGTCGGGGGGTGAGCGCCAGCGCATCTCCATCGCCCGCGCCCTGATTAGCGACCCGCATATCCTCATCCTCGACGAGGCCACCAGCTCGGTGGACACCCAGACCGAATACGAGATCCAGGAAGCCCTGGGACGCCTGATCGCCGGGCGCACCACCTTTGCCATCGCCCACCGGCTCTCCACCCTCAAGAACGCCCACCGGCTACTGGTCCTCGACCAGGGACGCATTGTCGAGGTGGGCACCCATGAGGAACTGCTGGCCAAGGAGGACGGGTTGTACCGCAAACTGGTGGACATGCAAACCGAGATGGCCCGGATGCGGGCGGTGTGAGATGGAAGACCGCGACCACAACTACGCCAACCACCTGCTAGATCCAGCCCTGCTGCGCTGTACCCGTTCGGCGCGGGGCAACCTAATGGTGAAGGTGGGCGACCAGGAGCACCCGGGCGTGGAGGTGCGCCGGGCCTTTCCGCTGGAGGCGGCCGACCGCTACATCGGTTTCTTCCTGGCCGACGGGGCCGAGCTGGGACTGCTAGAAGATCCGGAGCGCCTGGACGCCCAAAGCCGGCAGGTGCTGCGCGAAGAGCTGGACAAGTTTTACTTTCGCCCGGTCATCACCCAGATCCACGACATCGGCGAGGAGTTTGGAGTGGTCTTTATCGAGGTGGAGACCAGCCGCGGCCCGCGCCGCCTGGAGATCCGGGGCATCCGCACCAGCATCCGCCCCCTTTCCGGGTACCGCGCCCTGGTCGAGGACGTGGACGGCAACCGCTACGAGCTGCGCGACTGGCACCAACTCCCCAGGGTGACGCGCGAAATCCTCGGGTTGTGATGTAGGGGCATCCCCTACACGGAACACAACCAGCATGTTCCGGCACCGATCACTCGGCAATCCCTTTAGGGAACGTACAGATTTTATCGGAAATTTCGACAAAAACGATCAGGGATCTTTCCCCATAGATAAGGGCGAAGGGTCCCGCAGGCAAGGACAAAAATCAGCCGGCGAAGTAGGCTTTCATCTTCTCCATGCCCAGGCGGGCCACCTCTTCTGGATCGCGCTGCCACAGGGTGGGGTTGAACAGCTCCAGGGAGACAAAGCCCTGATAGCCCTGCTGCAGGGCCAGGCGCTCGATTTCCTTCAGCGGGCCCACCCCCTCGCCGGGCAACACGCGGTCTGCGTCGCTCTGCTGGCCGACTGGTTTGGTGCCGGGGATGTCGTTCCAA
>CAMAVQ010000006.1 GCA_945861755.1 Gemmatimonas phototrophica | reverse complement strand
TTTGAAACGCTCGTAGGCCTGATCCCACGCGCCGCCTGCCTGGGGTTGGTACTGGCGGGGGGCAAAGGAGCGGCTCACCACTTCGCGGGCCTGGGCCAGGGAACCCACCTCGCCCAGACCCATGGCCAGCACCATTAGATTGCCGATGGCCGTGGCTTCTAGGGGGCCGGCCACCAGGGGCCGGCCGGTGGCGTCGGCGGTGAACTGGCAGAGCAGCTGGTTCTGGATGCCCCCGCCCACGGCGTGGATGCACTCCAGGCGCCGCCCCAGGATCTGCTCCAGGCCTTCGAGCACCTGGCGGTAGCGCAGGGCCAGGCTCTCCAGAATGACCCGGATCATCCCCCCCTCGTCGGCCGGCGCGGTCTGGCCGCTCTGCTGGCAAAAAGCGCGGATGCGGGCCGGCATGTCGCCGGGTGCCAGGAAAGACTCGTGATCCGGGTCGATGAGGGCGGCAAAGGCAGGGGCCTGACTGGCTTTGGCGGTCAATTCGTTATAAGAAAAAACGCGGCCCTGTCGCTCCCAGGTGCGGCGGCACTCCTGCACCAGCCACAGCCCCATAATATTTTTGAGAAAGCGGAAGGTGTGGCCCACCCCGCCTTCGTTGGTGAAGTTGTGGGCCAGGGCCGCCGCATTTACCAGGGGCTCGACCAACTCGGCACCCATCAGCGACCAGGTGCCAGAGCTGATATACGCATAATCGCGGGTAGAGGTGGGAATGGCCGCCACCGCCGAGCCGGTGTCGTGGGTGGCCGGAGCGATAACCGGTACCGGCCCCACGCCGGTGCGTTCGGCCAGGGCCGGCAGCAGGGCACCCAGGCGAGTGCCGGGTGGGATGATGCGGGGCAACATAGCCGTGGGTAGGCCGAGCTTTTCCAAAAGTTCGGTGGACCAGCGGCCTTCGCGCGGATCGTAGAACTGGGTGGTGGTGGCGTTGGAGAACTCGCAGGCCTTCTCCCCAGTAAAGAAGAAGTTGAACAAGTCGGCCATCATCAGGAAAGAGCGGGCCGCCCCCAGTACCGGCGAGTCCTGCAAGCGCATGGCCAACAACTGGTACAGGCTGTTGATCTGCATGAACTGCACGCCGGTGCGGGCGAAGATCTCCTCGCGGGGCACCCGGGCGAAAGCCGCCTCCAGCATACCCTCGGTGCGCGGGTCGCGGTAGTTGCGCGGGTTCTCCAGCAACACATCGCCCTTGCCCAGCAGGGCAAAGTCCACCCCCCAGGTATCGACCCCCAGGGCGTCGATACCGCCGCGACCGGCGCACAACACCAGGGCCTGTTGCATCTCGGCGAAGAGACGCAAAGGGTCCCAGTACAGGTGCTCGAAGATCTGCACCGGGCCGTTGGCAAAACGATGCACCTCGCTCAGTTCGAGCCGTGCCCCGTCGAACTGCCCCAACATGGCGCGGCCGCTCTCGGCACCCAGATCAAAGGCCAGCAACTGGCGTTTGGCGGACATGATCGACACCTCGTTGGCGAATGGCCGCGTCGGGGCGCGACCCACTCCGGCCTTTCCCGATGCCCGGGCCTGCCACCGACGCCGCACCCTGCCCCCAGGCCCTTTCCCGGCACCTCTCCCCCAGTAAAGGCCTCTGGGGTCTGCTCCCCGCCGCGTCAGCGCGCCAGCCAATAGTCTGCGGCAACCTACTGCTACCTAGATATAGTTCAGTCCCAGCTCCCACACCAACTCGCGGGTGGGATCGTCCAAAAGAGCGCAGATCAGGGCGATGCCCATCCCGGTTTCCAGGGCGGCGGCGTAGCTTTGCTGCTCGTCGCGGAAGCTGAGCCGCTGGAAACCCAGCACCGCCTGCTTGAAGTCCTTGGGCCGATCGTAGATCACCTCTTGGGCCAGTTCGGACTGAGCCAGGGCCTCCTCGACAAACTGGGTGCCGAAGATCTCTTCGAGGGCGTTTTGCAGTTGGCGGTGCAGCATCAGAAAGGATATACCTCGTCTAACCGGCGGCGCAGGTGGGCCTGCCGGCGGCGCAGGTCTGTCTCTCCGGCACCCAACACGATCTCGATGGCTGGCCGGCGCAGCCAGGCCAAAAGCACCAGGCTCCAGTCCAGGGGCACGGTCTGCAGTTCGAGGCGCAGCACCAGGCAGGTGCGGATCAGTTTCCTCAGCATCTCAGAAGTACTGGGCGATGTTGCGCTCGATGCGCTCTATAATCGGCGTCTGACTCGCCTCGGCAGTGAAGGGCCGGCCAGTGACCCGCTCGAAGAGCCCGATATAGCGCTGGGCCACCTGGATGCGGATCTCGTCGTCGAGAGCGGGGATGTTCTGGTCGGTGATGCCCCGCTCCTTGAGCCAGAGCCGCAGGAATTCCTTGTCCAAACTCTCGGGCTCCTCGCCCCGAGCGTGGCGCTCCTGGTACGTGGCCCCGATCCAGTAGCGGGAGGAATCCGGGGTGTGGATCTCGTCGGCCACCGTCAGGCGGCCCTCTTCGTCGAGCCCCATCTCGTATTTGGTGTCCACCAGGATCAATCCCTGCCGGGCGGCCACTTCGGTGCCGCGCGCAAAGAGGGCCAGGGCGGCGTGCTCCACCTTTTCCCAGGTGTCGCGACTCACCAGCCCCCGTTCGAGGATCTGCTGGGGCGAAATCGACTCGTCGTGGTCGTCGGACTTGGTGGTGGGGGTGATGATGGGGGCATCAAAGGGCTGATTCTTGACCATACCCTCGGGCAGAGCCACGCCGCAGAAGTTGCGCACGCCTTTGTTGTAGTTGGTCCACACCGAGGTCGAGGTGCTGCCGGTCAGGTAGCGGCGCACCACGATCTCCACCGGCAGCATCTTTAATTCGCGGGCCACGGTGACGTTGGGGTCGGGCACCGCCAGCACCTGGTTGGGGACCAAATCGCGGGTCTGGTCGAACCAGTACTGGGCGATGCGGTTGAGCACCTCGCCCTTGAAGGGGATGGTGCCCAGGATGCGGTCGAAGGCGCTCTGCCGGTCGGTGGTGATGAGCAGGCGTTTGCCGGGCAGCAGGTAGATGTCGCGGACCTTGCCCTGCTGGTAATGGGCCTGCCAGCGCGGGTAGCGGGCCTCCAGCAGGCAGTTGTCGAGCTGGGCTTCGAGTTGTTGGCGCGTGATCATAACTCATGGCCTCCGTGTGTTTATCTCAGGTTCACTTCGAGTTCGTGGCGGCCGGGCTCTAACTTCAGGCTCAGCCGCCGGCCCTGGGGTGCATAGCTGTACTCGCCCTCGGCCAGCAGGCGCCCATCCAGCTTCAAGCTGCGGGGCCTGGTGCCGGCCGCCAGTCGCAAGGTGCAGGGTGCGCTAGCCCGCACCAGGGCACTCAGGCGGCTGGGCCCCTGGTGAAAGACCATATCCACCGGCTGGTCGGCGCGGATCAGTTCGGTGCGCAGGTGCAGGTACGTGCCCCCCATCAACCCGTACACCGCAGTCGCGGCGCGGGCCCCGCGCCGGACGAAGACCAGGCTTGCGTCGCTGCGCATGCCCTCGATGTTGAGGGCCTCGGTCTCCAGGTCTCGCCATAACACCCAGTCGCTGCTGCCCGCGCGCGTCACCTTCACCCCCCGGCCGCCGCGGCCGCTTATTTGTTCCGGGCGCAGATTGGAACGCCCCCCCACCGGCCTGGGCACGAGGACCGCCAGAAAATGCAGGCGCTCCCCGCGCTGGCTCAGGCTCAGATAATCAGTTCGTTCGGCCTCCAGCGCCGCCGGGGTGCGCCCCTGCCCGACCTGCGAGGGCTCCAGGCAGTGGACTTCCAGGCCGCAGCCTTCACCCCGGATGTATGCTCGGCCCTCTTCGGCCACTTCCAGGGGGCAGGTAGTGTGTAGCAACCACTCGATCTCCACCGGCGAGGAGGCATCCACCTGGTCGGCGATGACAAAGTAGTCTGGCTTAATATAGGCGATGCGCCGGCGAAAACCACGCAGCGCCGGGTAGGCCCGGCCCGCCTCACCGGCGGCAAAATCCAGGATCCCCGAAGAAAAGAACCCCTCGATGCTGCCCTGGTGGGTACGCGGGTCGGCGAGCCATTCGCTGGGGGTGCGCCGTTGTGGCTGGCCTTCCACCAGCAGGGTGTTGCAGGCAAAGGTGTTGAGGAAATAATTATCCAACTCGTACTGGCGCTGCGATAGTTCGGGTTCTCCCGAGGCGGCCTCGGGCAGTTCGCCGCAAAGCAACTGGCCGGCCACCCGCAGGGCAAAACCGTTCTGATCCCCCCGATCCTTGCCCATGGCCGGACCGGCGCGCAGCCGCAGCTCCGTGCCTTCTTCGCCGCGCAGGAAAACCAGGCCCGCATCCTCCAGGTGCAGGGAGGAACGCGTCGGGGGCGGGGGCCAACTGCTCGTCGTACCACAGGTACTCCCAGGGGCCGTCGAACCACACCTGCCCGCCCAGCGCTCCACCCAGGGGCGCGGTCTGGCCATCGCAGTCGCACTGGAGAAAGTCGGCGCCCAGCACTGGAAAGAGTTCCACTGCTTCCAGGTGCAGGCCCGGACCGGGATCACCGCCGGCGCTGAAGCGCACCACCGCCTTGTCCAGCAGGTCTCCCTTGGAGATCTGGAACCAGGCCGTCCCCTGCGCGGCGGCCGGGAAATCGATGCGCAGCTCGGGCACCCGCAACCGCACCTCAGCACTGCCCGGCGCCCCACTCCCGCCGATGGCCAGTTCGGCGTGTTGCTCTAGGGGCAGGATGGCCGGGTGTTCGCCGGGCCGCACGCCCAGATGGCTGAGGCGGAAACCGCCGCCCTGGGCGGCGGTGCAGAAGGAGAGTCCGTCGATCCGGTGTAAGCGCTCCCCGTCACAGACGGCAAAACGCCAGGTGTGATCGTCGATGGTCAGGGTGCAGGTTCCGGTACCGGCATCCCAACCCATCACCACGGTGTACCAGGTCTGCGGCTTGTACGGGCGGCGGTGCAACTGGCGGTAGAACCAGTCCAGGGGGGTGCCCCGCGGCACGGCCAGTCCCTGATGGGCGGCGCTGGCCTGGAGTCCGCCCTCCTGCAAGGCGCCGGCCAGATACAGCAACACGTAGCGGTAGTGGTGGGGGGAGGGCGGCTGGAAGGAGGCCCAGCAACGCGGATGGGGCGGATGCCCCAGGTCAGCGGCGGCGCTGCTGGCCAACAGTTGGGCCGGGTAGGCTCGCAGCCCCGGATCGAGGCACAGGTCCGGGCCGCCCTGGCGGCGCAGGGCCTCGAAGAAGAGCACTCCCTGCCGCAGCGCGCAGATATCCCACCAGCCGGTGCCCTCGCAGAACTCCCCCTGGTGGCCGAAACTGGTGGGCAGTACCTGGGTCTGGAAGAGCCGGGTCCAGTGCTCGACCCAGCCGGCGGCTTCGGGTTCTTCGGGGAGCAGGGCCAGGCTGGCCATCCCGGCGGCGGCCAGGCATACCCAGGCAGCGCTGGTGTTGAGCGGCGCCCCTTCCCATTGCAGCCTGAAGGCCCGCACCTGACGGCCGAGGGCCTGGCGCAAGAGCTGGCTCTCCTGCTCGTCCAAAAAAGCGCCCAGCCAATCGTAGACCAGGGCCAGCCCGGTCAGCGCATGGGCGGCCTGGATTCCGTCTGGCGCCGCGCCGGGACCCCACTGCGGCCAGCCGGCAAACTCCAGGGCCCAGTCCCGGGCGCGGACCGCATAGGCCGGCTCACCGCTGAGCAGATGGGCAAAGGCCAGCACCTGGCCGTAGCCCTGCAGGGCATGGCCGCAGGTGTAGAACTGGTAGTGGGCGCGCAGGTACTCCCGCGAGTACCCCGTCTGGTCCTGGGGCACCGGGGGACCGGGCGGCGGCCGGGAGGGCAGGGGATCGCGCAGCAGGTGGTCGGCGGTCTGGAGCAGGAGCCGGTGGCAGGTGGTGTACGGCTCGCGGGCGAACCGTTCCCGCAGGCGGGGCAGTTCGGCAACCGTAAAAAAAAGATGGGGAGAGCGGCGGAGCCGGTCCGTCTGCATGGTGGCGGCACTGATTGGGGGAGGGGTAGAAGGTATCGCGCAGCCAGCGACCCGTCAATACGCCCGCCTTGATTTTCCGGTGCGCCCGGCGTATTTTTTGGCCCTTATGCTGAAAACTACCGCGATCGTCCTGGCCCTGTATCTGGGAGGCTGCGGGGGCGTGGAAGAGCCGACCGAGCTGGTGTCTTATCTGCAGACCCTCCAGCGCTTCCAGCCCTTTAACCAGCAGGTCCAGCGCTATATCAGCTTCTTCGAGGCACCCGGAAGGCCGGTGACCCAGACCGAGGTCGACGGGGCCCGCACCCTGCTGGCCGATTACGCCCAGGCGGTCGAGACCCTCAACACCTCCTCCCTCAAAGGGGAGGACCTGCGCGAGGCCCACCACTTCTATGTCCTCACCTGCCAGCACGCCCAGCAGTTGAGCACCGACACCACCGGCGGCATCAGTCAGCAGACCCGCACCGTGACCTTTGCCCTGCACACCTTGCGAGCCTATATCACCGGGCGTTTCTACCCGGGCCTGGGGGTGATGCTGGCCCACCGGCGGATCGAAGGCAGCCTGCAGCCACCAGCCTGGCCCGAATAAGATCCCTCTGCCCTGCAACCCGCTCCCGGCCTGTGGCGCCCTGGCCGGGTTTTTTGTGCTCCGCCCTTCGGGGGCCCATCCAGGCCGACCTGACAGCCTACTCCGGGTTTGGAGTGCGGAGACTGAAACTGCGGGTGACCGTGCCGCTGGTCATCAGCGAGACCATGCCGGCAGAGGAGGTGCCGGTCATCAAGGCCTCGACCAGCGGTGGAGTGACCTCACCTGTCGCTTGCCAGGCGACGATGAAGTTGGCGCCGGTCCCGCCGCTCCGGTCCTGCTCGTCGATTACAAAACTGGTGGTTTCCAAGGGGCTGCTGGAGGTGGGAACGGACCAGCTCCCCCTTGGTGTTGTAGTAGTCGACCCGGGTGAGTTCGATCCTATTCTCGATGTCGATATTGTGGATGGAGAGCATGGCCGACAACTTGCGGGTCTGCTGGCTGTCGAAGTAGAAGATGCTCGAATAGATGGGCACGTAGATGAGCTGGCCCACGAAGGCAGCCGGGGGCTCGGGGTAGAGCGCCCGGACATCGGGCGCCTGCGGTGTCGCCGCGCTGGCCGCGGGGGGCCGACCAGCCGATGCCTGGGGCTCCGGGCCGCCACAGCCCAGCCCCAGGAGCAAGAGCGAAAAACCAAAACCGACGGCGATGCGATTCATAGCCAATTCTCCCGCAGAAGATCCCCGGCGCGCTTGACAGGCGGAGCCGGGAATGAATACTAAAGTATGCGCCAATATAGCGCACCATCCTTCAGGGAAACAACCGAGCGCTGCTGAGGGCGCTATCCTTGCCCTTGCCCATCGGCCATGCGCACGACCAGGCACGGCCACCACCAACCGAGGAGACCACCATGGAATACCGCTATCTGGGTAAGACCGGCGTGCAGGTGTCGGAACTGTGCCTGGGTGTCATGACCTTTGGCGGCCGCACCGACGAGGCCGAGGGAACTCGCATCGTCCGCCGCGCCCTGGAGGCGGGCATCAACTTCATCGACACCGCCAACGTGTACAATCAGGGCCGCTCCGAGGAAATCACCGGCGAAGCCCTGGAGGGCGTGCGCGACCAGGTCTTTCTGGCCACCAAGGTCCACGGCAAGATGGGGGAACGGCCCAACGACATGGGCAACTCGCGCTACCACATCGCCCGCCAAGTCGAAGCCAGCCTCAAGCGCCTGCGCACCGATCACATCGACCTGTACTATCTGCACCGGCCCGATGCCAACACCGCGGTGGAAGAGGAGATCCGCGCCATGGACGACCTGGTGCGCCAGGGCAAGATCCTCTACGCCGGCACCTCCCACTACCCGGCCTGGGTGTTGACCAAGGCCCTCAGCTATGCCGCCCAAGCTGGGTTGGCCCCCTTTGTGGCCGACCAGCCACGCTACAACGTGGCCAGCCGCCAGATCGAAGCCGAGTTCCTGCCCTTCTGCAAGGACAGCGGCTACGGGGTGGTGCCCCACAGCCCGCTCTTCGGCGGGGTATTGACCGGCAAGTACGTGCGCGGGCAGGCCCCGCCCCCCGACTCGCGGGGCGGCCAGCCGGGCAACAACATGGCCGAGCGGCTGACCGAGGCGAGTTATGCGGTAGTGGACGGGGTGGGCGCGGTGGCCCAGGCGCGGGGGAAGAGCATCTCGCAGGTAGCCATCCAGTGGACCCTAGCCAACCCGCTGGTCAACTCGATCATCATCGGGCCGCGCACCCTGGAACAATTGGAGGACAATCTGGGCACCGCCGGCTGGCGCCTGGCCCCCGAGGAGGTGGAGCGCCTCAATGCCCTGGCCCCGCCGGTGAAGGATTGAGGACTCGGTCGGAAGCTCCACCAGCTCAACGGCGACGGAGATGAGGAACACATGAACAGGAATCTTGGGGCAATCCTGGGCACCATTGGCTTGGGCTGTATTTTCGGTGCGGTGTACCTGGCAGATGGAAGCGGCCCTGAAGGACCGGTGATCCTGGGGATTCGCGGGGAGTTCCTGCTTTTCGCCCTGACGCTGGTGGGGGTGGCCCTGTTCCACCACCACACCCTGCAGGTCTCGCTAATCGGCCTGGCTGCGGTCCTGCTCTTCAAGTTCGCCTTTGTGCCGAGTTTCCAGCTCTTCGAACACCTGCACCACGAGTGGAGTATCTTGTTAAATCTGCTGGGCCTCTTGCTGGGCTTCGCCGTCTTGGCCAAACACTTCGAGGAATCCGGCGTTCCCGAGATCCTGCCCAAGTTCCTTCCCGACGACTGGCGGGGCGGTTTCGCCCTGTTGGCCGTCATCTTCCTGCTCTCGTCCTTCCTCGACAATATCGCCGCGGCGATGATCGGCGGCACCATCGCCCTGGTCGTGTTCAAGGGCAGGGTACACCTTGGCTACCTGGCGGCGATCACGGCCGCCAGCAACGCCGGGGGGGCAGGCAGCGTGCTAGGGGATACCACCACCACCATGATGTGGATCGACGGGGTCGCCGCCGCCGCCGTGGTCCACGCCTATGTGGCGGCAGTGCCCTGCCTGTTCTTCTTTGGTATCTTTGCCTCCCTCAAGCAACACCGTTTCCAACCCATCCAGAAGGACGAGGTGGGGCACCATCGGGTGGAGTGGGCCAGGCTTCTGGTGGTCGGGCTGATCCTGGCCGGGACGGTGGCCACCAATATCCTGCTCGACTTCCCCGCCGCCGGGGTATGGGGGGCCATCCTGATCGGCGCGCTCTTCACCAAGACCCCCTGGCAGGAGATCCCGGTGGCCCTCAAGGGCAGCCTGTTCCTGATCTGCCTGGTATTGTGCGCCTCGCTGATGCCGGTGGATCAGTTGCCGGCCCCTTCCTGGCAATCCGCTTTTGCTCTCGGATTCATCTCCTCGGTGTTCGACAACATTCCGCTGACCAAGCTGGCGCTGGACCAGGGAGGATACGACTGGGGGGTGCTGGCCTTTGCGGTGGGTTTTGGCGGGTCGATGGTCTGGTTCGGCTCCTCGGCCGGGGTGGCCCTGTCGAATATCTTCCCGCAGGCCAAGTCCGTGGGAGGCTGGTTGAGACACGGTTGGCCGGTAATCCTCGCCTATGTGCTCAGCTTCTTCATCATGCTGGCCTTGTGGGGCTGGCATCCCCATGAGCCGCATAGAGAGGATCGGTCGATGCCTGCTGGTACGGCATTAACTCCGAATTAACACGGACAACGAGACCAAGAGGCTATTGAGCAGGCCCTACCCGGAGGCCGGCTGGGTATGACGCCGGATCAGCGGCGGCGGCTCTGGTGGGTGAAAGCAAAGGTCACTGGCGAGACGGTGATGATGCCCGCAGTCTCGCCATCGAAGACGCCGGCCTCCTCCAGCGCGCCGACAATGGCCTCGACCGCCCCTTTGCCGACGACCAGTTCGGTCGTTTCGCGCGCCGGCGAAACCGGGCTGGGCGCCCCGTCGGTGCGGGCGTGGCTCAGCCTGCTGATGGTCGCTCCGCCGGCCCCCGCCGCCATGGCCGCATGCACCAGGTCGCTGGCGCGGCCCTCGTTGCAGATGAGGGTCAGGTTGACCAGATTTTCTAGGTACCTCCGCTTCCTGGCCCCCTTCTCGCCTGCCTCCAGCGCCCGCTTGCGCCAATCGGCTGACCCCTTGAGGTCGTCGACGGCGGCGATGATCTGCTCGATGCTGGCCGAATGGCGCTGGCCGCGAATGACCATGTTGTTGAGCACCCCCATGCCCAGGGGTGTGCTATAGATGAACCCCGCGCCGAACTGGTCGAGCCGGCCGGCGTCGATCAGCGAGCCGAAGATGTCGGCGGCCTCGTGGCCGGCGACCATCGCATGGACCACATCTTTTTCGGCCGGCAAGGCGACGCGGATCAGGCCGAGTTTGTCCCGCAGCCCGGTGCCCCCGCCGGTGGTGACCTGCGGCATGGGTATGCCCAGGCCGAGCACCGCCTTGACGATGTTGTTCCCCCGCCCCCGCTGCACGGTGCAGGTGATGCTGGCCAGATCGCCCTGCAGGGCCACCTGGTCCGCTCCCGGAACCGGGGTCAAGGGCTGCTCATTCCAGGCCGAGCCCCTGACCATGGCGACTTCCTCGCTGACGACGCTGCCGTGACCGGGAACACTCAGGGAGCAGGCCGAAGCCAATCCCTGCAGCGCCGCCTCGACAGAACCCTCGGGCACATGGAAGGTGATCTTGTCGGCCGGTTGCTCCTCCAGCCCGATCCCCGCGCCGATGCCCAGGATTCCAGCCTTGCGCCGCAGCACGATGGCCCGGCTCGCCTGGAGGTGGTACTCCTTCACCCCGAGGGCGGCCAGGGCGGCCAGGGCCTTGCCGATGAAGGAGCGGTACACGGTGCAGGTGATCTGGGCGGCCTTGACGGTTTCCATGTTCTCCTCCTAGGCGGCCCGGGGCGCTTCTTTGAGTTCCGCCTCGCGCTGGCCGGTCACATAGAGGCCGACCAGCAGCACCGAGAGGATCGGCCAGACCGAGGCCAGGGCCAGGATGCCGAAACCCTCGATGCTGCCCACCTGGGTGCTGATGCCCAGCCCCATGGCCAGCACCAGGGGCACGGTCACTGGGCCGGTGGTCACCCCGGCGCTGTCCCAGCCGATATTGACGAACTCCTCGTTCGAAATGACGGTGAGCGCCACCAGCACGAGGTAAGGCGGCACCAGCATCCAGATCAGCGGCCAGTCGTAGATGATCTTGAGCACCCCGAAGGCGATGCCCACCCCCACACCGATGGCCACCGACTGCATGAGCAGGGACTTCTTGAAGGTGCCCACGGTCAACTCCTCTACGGTGGCGCCCAGCGCGTTGAGGGCCGGCTCCGCCAGGGTCGCGCCGTAGCCCATCATAAAACCAAAGAAGACGACCACCAGGATGCCGAACATGCCGTCAAAAAGCGGCCCGCGCAGCGGGGTGAACGAGTACTGCCCGGTGTCGGGATCGTAGTTGTCCGGGTGGTAGGGCAGACTCTCGTATCCGTCTTCGGTCTTGCGGTGGAAAAACTCCTCCACCTTGCCCTCGGCGTTGATGGCCTTGGCGACGATGGTGGGGTCGAAACTGTTGATCACCTCGTGCTGCTGGCTCATCTCCACCGCCTTGAAGGAGGTGGGCAGGTTGGTGCCGATCTCGCTGCCCAGGCGGGAGAGACCCAGCTCGATGCCGATGCTGAAAAGCGACATGCCGATCACCGAAAAGACGATGCCCAGGGCGATCTCGTCGGCCCGCCGGATCTTTTCGCGCAGCACCAGGAGCAGCACGATGATGAGAAAAAAACTCAGGGGCACAATGGCCTGCAGCGAGGCCAGGGTGTTGCGCGCCAGCAGTTCAACGGCGTCGACTCCTCCGGGGCGAAGCGCCGACAGCGCCACCAGCCGTTCCCTGACCTTTTCCTCGGAGCCAAATACCCGCAACCGCTGCTCGGGGCTGCCGCTGGTCAACAGCCACTGCTCGAAAGCCACCCCGCTGCCAAAGATCGCCGCTTTGGCCCCCTCGTCGCCGGCGAGTTGGGCCACGTAGTCGTCGAGGGCCTGGACATTGCCACCGAAAAAGGCGCGCCGGGCCTCCGGGCTGCCGTTTTTGAGCACGTAGCCCTGCATTTCGGCGTCATCGGCAAAGAGGAAGCGCGCCCTATCGCGGTTGGCACTGCTGCTGAACTCGACCTCGCTCATCGGTTTGGGGACGCTGTCCAGGAAGAACACGCCCAGGCCCATCACCGCCAGGACGGGGAAGGCCGAGGCCAGGGTGACCACCCCGAAACCACCGCCTCCTCCTTCGCTGCCCTGCGAAGCCGCCCGGGAAATGCCGATGCCCAGGGCCAGGACCAGAGGCACGGTCACCGGGCCAGTAGTCACGCCGCCGCAGTCCCAGGCCAGGCCGGTGATGTACACCAGGTTGGGGTCGAAGTAGGCCCAGATCGACACCGCCCCGCCCACGGCATAGAGGATGTAGATGAACGGTTTGAGCGACCAGTTGTAGAGGAAGCGGAGCATGCCGAAGAGCACCGCCACCCCGACGCCGGCGCCGACGGACCACACCAGGTAGGAGGAGTATTTGTTCAGCAGGAGGAAGAGCAGCGGCGCGTCCCAGGCTCTCACCGAGGAGCCGGCGGTCTTGAGCACCCCGATGGCCGGCTCGGCAAAGGTGGCGCCCACGCCCAGGATAAACGCAAAAATCAGGATGACCGGCACCACGGTCTTCTGCGGCAACTTGACGCCGCAGATCTCGCCCAGCGGCATCAGCCCGAGGAAGAGCCCTTCCATGAAAAAAGCCAGCCCCAGGATCACCACCCCGATGCCCAGGGCCACCACCACGGCGTTGGCCACCGGCAGGCCGAGCACCACCAACTGGAAGAGCACCAGGTAGGCGACGATCATCGCCACCGACTTGATCTGTTCCAGCACTTTGCCCCAGATATAGGGGCCGATCATGCCCAAAGCCTGGCTCGGGGAGAGCTTCACTCTTGGAGGGATCACTTCTTTAACCATAGGTCGCTCCTGTGCCGCCCCCAGGCCACCAGCCCGGCAGGCGGACCTTCGTGGTCCACGCTGACAAGTATAACACCAGTCCCGCCCTTCTGCACTACCCCAGGGCCTTGCGCACCACGGCCAGCAAGCGGTCGGTGCGCACTGGTTTCTTGATCACCCCCAGGGCACCCTGGAAGGCCTCCTGGCCCTTGACCTCGGTGGCCATCTCCTCGCTGCACAGGGCCACCTTCACCTTGGGGTCGAGCTTGCGCAGCCGGGCGAAGGTCTCCTCGCCCGATAGGTCGGGCAGCGTCATATCCAGAAAGACCAGGCCGATCTTGGCGCGCTCCTGATAATAGAGTCGCAACCCCTCGATGGCCGTGGCAGCCTCCAATACGGTGAACCCGTAGTACTCCAGCTGCCGGCACAGGGTGCTGCGGGCCATGGGCTGGTCGTCGATGACCAAAATGGCTTTGGTGACCGGCGGCTTGAGCATCAACGCCGGATACCCTGCGCCTCGGGCCGCCATTCCCATCCCTCCTGCACCTCGACCACCGGCCGGCCCTGGTGATCCACCCACACCCCGCAAGGTCCGCCTCCCTCGCTGATTTCCAGCCACAACTCCCTGCCCTCCATGCTCAGGGCGGGCTGATAGTACTTGGCCACCTGGCGGGCGTCGGCGCTGATATAGTGGCCGGTGATGACGCGCCGGAAACGGTCGGTGCTGCCATTGGGTGGGCTGCCGTGGATCAGCGAGCCGTTGAAAAAGATCACATCCCCTGGCTCCATTGGCACCGGCACTGCTTCCAACCCGACCGGCACCGGCACGCCCACGTCGGTAAAGCTGAGCGTGGTGTCGGCCTTCTGGGTGCAGAGCAGGGGCAGTTGGTGGCTGCCGGGCACCACCTGCAGGCAGCCGTTCTCCGCGTCGGCCGGCTCGAGAGCCATCCACGCCGCCATACAGGTGCCTGGCTGCGCCTTGAGATAGAACTGGTCCTGGTGCAGGGCCTGGCCGCGGGAGCCGGGCGGTTTGAAATAGACCATGCCCTGCACCAGCAGCGGCGCCTGCCCGATCAGCAGGGTCAGCCAGCGGGCAATACGCGCGTCGGTCAGGCACTGCCGGCCCAACTGGTCCCAGCGCTGCACGTGGGTCATACGGGGGTACTTCAGAATGGGATCGTTTTTCTCGGTGTCTACTCCCAGATGGTCCAGTGGGTAGGTGCCGCTGGTGCGCAGCTGCATGAAATGCTCCAGGTGTTGCGCCGCCTCGGCCGGCGAGAAGAGCCCGCGGGCCAGCACATAGCCTTCCTCCTGATATTGATCGAGCAGGATTTTCTCGGACATGTCGAACTCCTTGTGATTACAGGCACCGGATATTTCAAGGTAGTGCAGGGGACCAGCAACTACAAGAAAGCCGCCGTGGACCTTCACTTGGTCTTTGGCAGCCCCGGTGCTACATTCGCCTGCGGCGGAAAATGAAACCATCTTCCTGAAAGGGGCCGGGAAAACACATGGACATCCTCGTCATCGGCGGCAGCGGACACGTCAGCGGGGCGGTGGTGCGCGCCGCACTGGCCCACCGGCACCAGGTGTGGACCATCACGCGGGGACAACGACCGGTGGCAGCGGAGGTGATCTCGCTGGTCGCCGACCGCCACCAACCCGGCGCTATGGAGGCCGTGATGGCCGGGCAGGGACGCGTGTGGGACCTGGTAATCGACTGCATTTGCTACGATCTGCCCGCCATTCGCCAAGACCTCGAACTCTTCCGCCAACGCGCCCGCCAGTTCGTGCTGGTCTCCACCGACTTCGTCTACCATCCTGCCCACCGGCGTTTCCCCCAGCCCGAGGAGGCCAGCCACTGGGCAGGAGCGGAGACCACCGCCTATGGCTACAAGAAACGGCTCTGCGAGCTGGAACTGATCGAAAGCGACACCGGCGAGCTGGGCTGGACCATCCTGCGGCCCTGCCATATCTACGGCCCCACCTCGGAACTGGGCTGCCTGCCCCTGCACGGACGCGACCCGCAGCTGATCGCCAAGTTGCGCGCCGGCCAACCCCTGCAACTAGTCGGCCGAGGTCACTTCCTCCAACAGCCCATCCTCGCCGACGATCTGGCCCAGACCATTGTCAGCATTGCCGGAAACCGCGATGCCTGCGGCAAGATCTTCAACACCGCCGGACCCGAGGTGATCGAATCGCGGCAGTACTACCAACTGGTGGCCGAGGCGCTGGGGGTGGGGCTGAGTGTCGAGGAGGTGCCGGTCTCCGCCTACCTGGCCGAACACCCCGAGGCCGCGCCCTTCCTCTGCCACCGCGTCTATGACCTGGGCCGACTGGCAGCCAGCGGTCTGAGCGTGCCGTCCACACCCATAGCCGCAGGCCTGCGCCAACACGTGGAAGGCCTGCTGGCCCACAAGGCGGAACAAACGGGCATTAGCGGCTAACGAAACCCCTGAGCTGCCGTCTTCAACTCTCCCCATTGAATTCCCGCACCGCCCCCAGCATCGCCGCGATATTCTCCACCGGAGTATTGGCCTGGATGTTGTGCACCGCGTTGAAGACAAAGCCTCCTTGCCGCGAGAAGATCCGGCAGCGCTCTAGCACCTCGACCCGCACCTCCTCGGGGGTGCCGAAGGGCAGGGTGCGCTGGGTGTCCACCCCACCGCCCCAGAAAACCAGCCGGTCCCCGTAGCGCTCCTTGAGTTGCTCCGGCTCCATGCCCGTCGCCGAGCACTGCACCGGGTTGACGATGTCGAAGCCGGTGTCGATGAAATGGGAGAGGAAGGGCTCCACCGCCCCGCAGGAATGTTTGAAAGTCTTCCACGAGGTGTGGCGGTGAACCCAGTCGTTGATCTGCCGGTAATAGGGCGCGTACAGGGAATCGAAGGTTTCGGGCGAGCAGAAACTGGAGGTCTGGGTGCCAAAGTCCGTGCCGCAGACAAAGAGCACATCGATGGCATCACCCACCACGGCGTGAATCTTCTCGAGATTGCCCAGGGCCAGTTCGCACTGGCAGGAAAAGACGGCGTGCAGGTAGTCCTGGCGGACCAGGGTGGAGATGTACCACTCGGTGATGTCGCGGATGCCCTTGGGGCGCTTGAGGAAGGGAGCCGGCACCAGGGCGATATCGCCGAAAGCGGTGCCGCCAAAGGTGCCCACCCTGGCCCTGGGCGAACTGCCAAGGCGTCCCACCTCGGCGCGGAGGTGCCCGAGGGCCAGCTCATCGATGGGGGTGAACTCCTCCAGGTTGTCGTCTGGGTTGAGGTGTCCCTCCTCGAACTTCTCCTGGTAGACGATGTTGTCGAAGAAGAAGCCACCCACCGGCAGACGGCCGCGCGGCGGCGCCCCCAAATCCCCCTGCGGATAGAGCAGCAGATCGCCGCTGCTGTCCACGGTGGTCTTGAAATGTTCAGATACCAGCACCTCCTGGCCCCAGGGGGTGCGGAATTCCCGCCAGCCTTCATTGGGAAAGCCGAAAAGGGTGTTGCGGGGATAGAGGCCCTCCACGTCCAGCCCCATGGCCAGGCGCAGATCCTCGTCCAGCCAGCCCAGCATCTGGTAGGGCTCCCAGACCTTCACCGGCCGGTTTTCGAGGCCGTAGTGCTGGCGCAGGTCCTCGACGCAGGTGACGTGGATGCCGGTCACCGCGGTGCTGCCGAAATCGATGGGTACCCGGTCGGGCGCCTGGTGGTCGAGCGCCTTTCTGAGCCGCTGCCGGCTGGTCATTTCCCGAAGGGCCAGCGCGTTCCTACTTCTCTTCCAACGTGTAATAGGTGCACTGCTCGCCACACCAGAAACAATTCTTGAGTTTGTCGCCGCAGTACTTCTCTCTCTTTTTGGTCGCCGCCAGGATCGAGAAGGGGAGCAGCAGGGCGGTGCCAGCGAGGACCAGGACAGGCAACAGATCGGCGAACATGGGAGGCTCCTTTCTGGGCTGAATGCCGCCCGCTATGGGCGCCTAGGTACAGTTCTCCAAAGGTCTCTGCCTGTCAAGAAAGCCGGAAGGGGGAATTAGAGCAGGCGCTGCAGCAGCGGCAGGAAGGCCTGGGCCTGGCGCATGAAACCCAGATCGGTGGGATGGGAGGCATCTACGGTGCCCTCGCCGTCTTCGCCCAGCAGTTCCTCGCCGGCCAGGTAGTGCAGGTCGCCGACCCCCTGGGCGATCAGCGCGCTGTGGGCGGCGCGCAGGGCAGCGCGGCGGTCCAGATTGCCCTGGCGCGCGCTGTCGAGGAAGAAGGCGTTGCTGTAGCTGCGGTCCTCCACCAGCACGATGGGTGCGGCGGGCCGGGCCCGTCGCAGGGTCTGGACTAAGGGCACGGTGCGCTCGGCCACTTCCTGGGCTGCCATATTGGGCAGGCAGTCGATGACATAAACTGCCGCGTCCAGCTCGGCCATCAGCTCGGTGATCTCCGGTTCCATCCTGCCATTGCCCGAGAAACCCAGGTTGATGATCGGACAGTCTAACCAGCGGCCCAGCAGAGCCGTGTGGACCATACCTGGCCGCGAAGCGCAGCCGCCCTGGGTGATGGACGTGCCGTAGAACACCAGAGGACGCCGCCGCCCCGTGGGCCGGGCCGGCGCTTTTTCGAGATGGCTGCCCGGAGGCAACCCGATCTCCACCGCACTCACCCCGTTGTACAGCGGCAGATAGAGCAGATACTCGCGGCGGCCCAGGGGCAGGCCGGTAACCAGCTGGACCTGGCTGGTGGGAAAGGTCTGGGGGACCCCCACCGCCAACCAGCGCCACGGCCCCTGGTCGGTCCTGGCATACAGATCCAGGCCGCTCACCCCGGTGGCCGGCATGTGGGGCATGGCCAGACTCTCGGCCCTCAGGGTCCAGCGCGCCTGGATGACCGGGGCGTCGGTGACAAAACGGGCGCAGAGCCCGGCGCTGTGCCGGCTCAGATCCCACACCGGCTCGCGCACCACGGCCTTTGCCCGGGCCGGAAGGCGGTCGTAGAAAGACGCGGTATCCGTCCAGCCCTTGCCCTCAATCTCCAATTCCCGCAGATCGTGCCAACTCATCGTCTCTTCCATAATATCTCCTCTTTACCCCCGGTGTACTGCCGGCGTAATTTACGTGCCTGAATCCACCCCGCCAATAGCCCCAGACGCGGCAGGCACTGAAACAGAGGAGACCAGCGATGGATCTGGACGGAATGCTGATTTTCGGCGGCTCGGGAAGCCCGCGGCTTGCCGCCAGGATTTGCGAGTACCTCGGGGTACCCCTCGGCAAAGGCGAGACCCTGCGTTTCTCCGAGGGCAATCTCTTTGTGCGGGTGTTGGAAAACGTGCGAGGCCGGCAGGTGTACGTGGTCCAGTCGACAGCCTTTCCGGCCAACGACAACTTCATGGAACTGCTCTTCTGGATCGACGCCTGCAAGCGGGCCAGCGCCGCTTCGGTCACGGCGGTGATCCCCTACTTCAGCTATGCCAAGGGAGACAAGAAGGATGAGCCGAGGGTATCTATTCGAGCGCGGGTCTGCGCCGACGCCATCGAGGCAGCCGGGGCCGACCGGGTGGTGACCCTCGACTTACACGCCGCCCAGATCCAGGGCTTCTTCCGCGTGCCGGTGGACGATCTCTACGCCCTGCCGGTGTTGTGCGATGCGGTGAAGAAGAAGGCGCTGAAAAACCTGGTGGTGGTGGCCCCCGACACCGGCTTTGCCAAGAAGGCGCGCAAGTACGCCACCTGCCTGGGGGCTGAGCTGGCCATCGGCGACAAGGAGCGGGTGGCCCACGACGAGCAGGCCGAGGTCTCGGCGATCATCGGCGACGTGAAAGGGAAGACGGCTTTGATTGTCGACGACTTCACCATCTCCGGCGGCACCCTAATCGAAGTGGCAAAGGAGCTGGAGAAGCGCGGGGCCGGCGACATCTACGCCATGATCTCCCAGGGAGTTTTTGCCCCGGGGTCCATGGAAAAGTTGGAGGACAGTCCCATCCTGCGCCTGCTGGTGACGGATGCGGTGGAGACCCAGCCGGTCGAATTGTCCGCCAAGATAGAAGTGATCTCCGTGGCCCCGCTCTTCGGCGAGGCCATCCGCCGCATCCACAACCGCGAGAGCATCAGCGTGCTCTTTCCTCGCTGAGGGTCGTCAGATCCACCTCTGGACGCGGGCCTTGTAGTTCAGGTAATCCTCGCCAAACTTCCGCTCCAGATAGGCCTCCTCGCGGGCGATCACCCCTTTCTGCACTACCACCAGCGCCAGGGGCAGCAGGTAGAGCAGCGGCGGCGGCGCCATGACCCCGGGTCTGTCTTTCAGTGTGTCCACCATATGCTCGCGCATCCGAACTTGTTCTTGGCGCCCATATGGATGTAAGATACCGTCGGGCGAATTGCGCGCAATCGATGTACCCAGAGAGTGTGGCTATGGATCGCAGCTCCTCACTGACTCAAGCAGGTCCCACCCGACAAGGGCGCGGCCGCTGGCGCACCTACGATGCCACTGACGGCTTCTCCTGCGGGGGAAGTGTGCGCGCTATCCTTCAGGACCGGGACGGGGCGCTCTGGATCGGCAGCTTCGCCGGCGGGGTGAGCCGCTTCGACGGGCACCGCTTCACCCAATTCACTCCCAAGGATGGCTTGGTGTCCAACAAGGTGAATGCCATGCTCTTCGACCGCGACGGGGCGCTCTGGGTCGGGACGACCTTCGGCGTGAGCCGGTACGATGGTTCGACCTGGACCACCTTCACCACCGAGCACGGCCTGGCGCACAACATGGTTTCCTCGATGCTGGAGGATCAGGACGGGGTGCTCTGGTGCGGCACCTGGGAAGGGGGCCTGAGCCGCTTCGACGGAAAAGCCTGGACTACCTTCACCACGGCCGACGGCCTGGCC
Organism: Gemmatimonas phototrophica; assembly: GCA_945861755.1. Taxonomy (GTDB): domain Bacteria; phylum Latescibacterota; class UBA2968; order UBA8231; family UBA8231; genus SICG01. The sequence goes on along the minus strand of CAMAVQ010000006.1, from coordinate 54,096 downwards.
GGCAACAACGTGCAATCGATGTTCCAGGACCGGGATGGCACCTATTGGTTCGGCACCTGGGAAGGGGGCCTGAGCCGCTTCGACGGGAAAACCTGGACCACCTTCACCGCAGCCGACGGTCTGGCCGGCAACGAGGTGTGGGCGATCTGCCAGGATCGGGACGGGGTGCTCTGGTTGGCGACCGGAAATTGGGGTACAGAGGCGGGGGGTCTGACCCGCTACGACGGAAAACACTGGTCGGTGAGCACCACCGAACACGGTCTGCCCTCCAACCGGGTCTGGTCCCTGTTGCCAGCACAGGACGGGTCGCTCTGGGTAGGCACGAAAACATGGGGCACCACGGAAGGGGGGGTGAGTCGTTATGACGGGCAGCATTGGACCACCTTCACTGCCACCGACGGCCTGGCAGACACCTCGGTGGAAGCGATGTTTCAGGATCGCGAAGGTTCGCTCTGGTTTGGCACCCGTGGAGGACTTAGCCAGTACGAGGCGGTAGCCTGGACCACCTTCACTACCGAAGATGGCCTGCAGTCAAACCATATCCACTCGCTGTTTCAGGACCGCGAGTATACCCTCTGGGTGGGCACGGCCGGTGGCGTGAGCCGGTGCGATGGGCAGACCTGCACCCCCACCGCCAGCCTAGATAGCGTGGCGGCCCGTGGGATCTACTCCATACTTCAGGACCGCGAGGGTACCCTCTGGGGACACACAGCCGACGGCGTGCGCTGCTACGACGGGCAGACCTGGATTCCTGTTGCCCTCCCCGATGGCCTGGCCGCCCAACCCATACGCGGCCTGCGGACGGACCAGGAGGGCGGTATTTGGGTTTGGACCGCCACCCACCTGAGTCGCCGCGACGGGCAGACCTGGACCTCCTTCGCGCTAGAGGGCCTGTCCCTGGGCGAGGGCATAGTGGGTATCCTTCAGGCGCGGGACGGGGCGTTATGGGTCGCCGCCCCGGGTGCCGGGGTAAACCGGTTCGCAGGGCAACGCTGGACCACCTTCACCACCCGCGACGGCCTGGCGAGCAACTACGCACTCACGCTTTTCGAGGACCAGCAGGGCGCGATCTGGGTCGGCACCCAGCAAGGGCTCAACCGCTACCAGGGAGGACAATGGCAGACCTTCACCACCGCCGATGGCTTAGCGGACGACTGGGTCGAGGTGGTCTTTCAGAGCTGCGAGGGGACGATTTGGGTCGGGACCTCCGGCGGGGTGAGTCGCTACGACGGTGAGCAGTGGCAGACCTTCGCTGCCCCGCAACCGGCAGGCAATGCCGTCGGAACGATCATCCAGAGCCAGGACGGCCGCATCTGGTTTGGCACCCGCGGAGGCGGCGTGAACTGCTTCGACGGACAAGTCGTGCAGACCCTGACCGCGGCGGATGGTCTGGCGGGCAACCAGGTCAGCGCGGTCCTGCAGGATCGGGGCGGGGATCTCTGGTTTGGCACGGCCAGCGGCCTGACGCGTTATCGTCCGCCCTCACCATCTCCTCCGCCCATCTTCATCGATGCCGTGGTGGCGGACCGCCGCTACGAAGGCAGGACGGAGATCGAGGTCCCGGTCGGGGCGCGCCTCATCGCCGGCGAGTTCCACGGGATCAGTTTCAAGACCCGCCCCGAGGCCATGGTCTACCGCTACCGATTGATAGGACATGACGATACCTGGCAAAACACCCACGCCCGGCGGGTGGAATACCGCGACCTGCCCCTGGGGGCCTACCGTTTTCAAGTGCAGGCCGTGGACCGGGATTTGGCCTATTCTGAGGTAGCAGAGGTTCAGCTAACGGTGATCCCGGATCCTCGGGTCGCGGCCCTGACCGAGGTGCTGCGGGCGGGCGGCACGCCGGGCGACTTCGTCGGCAAGAGCCCCTATCTGCAATTACTGCTGGCCCAGGTCCAGGAGGTGGCCCGGACCGAATTGACCGCCCTGGTCCAGGGGGAGACCGGCACCGGCAAGGGACTGGTGGCCCGGGCGATCCACACCTGGAGCGGGCGAAAAAACGGCCCCTTCATCCAGGTCAACTGCGGGGCCCTGCCCGAGGGTCTGGTAGAGAGCGAACTCTTCGGCCACGAGCGCGGTGCCTTCACCGGGGCCAGCACCCGGAAGTTGGGGCGGGTGGAACTGGCCGAGGGCGGCACCCTCTTTCTAGATGAGATCGGCGACCTGTCCCCGGCGGCCCAGGTCAAAATCCTGCGGGTGCTGGAAGAGCGGGTATTCGAGCGGGTCGGGGGGCAGAAGACCCTGCGGGCGGACATGCGGGTGGTGGCAGCCACCAACCGAAACCTGGAACAGATGGTGGCGGCGGGCACCTTTAGGGAGGACCTCTACTACCGCCTGCGGGTCTATCCCATCGAAGTGCCCTCCCTGCGGGAACGGCAGGAGGATATCCCTCTGCTGGCCGCGTACTTCCTGGCCCGCATGGCATCCCATCTGAACAAGAAGGTGCAGCCCCTGACCTGGGAAGTGGAGCAGGCACTGCAGGCCTATGCCTGGCCGGGGAACGTGCGGGAATTGGAACACGTGATCCAGCGGGCGGTGATCGTGTGCAAGGGGGATAGAATCCGAGTGGAGGATCTGGAGGTGGGAAGCCGGGGCACCGGGGCGGTGGAGGACTTCGTGTCCTTGGAAGAGCACGAGCGGCGCTATATCCAGGAGGTCTTGGCGCGGACCGGAGGGCGGATTCGCGGGGCAGAGGGGGCGGCAGCGGTGTTGGGTTTGCATGAGGCGACCCTGCGCAGCCGGATGAAGAAGCTGGGCATCAGTCGGGAGGGTGCGTGAGATCTCACCTGAGGTGTTGGGTACCTGCAAGAGGTGTAGAAACAGCACTATGAGTAGAAGTAAAATCCCCTTGAAGTTGGCCTTGCGTGAGATATCACGCGGGGCCTTGTTCGGCGCAAACTGCTGTTTAGAGAACCCTTGGGAGCAAGAGCCTGATTTTGAAAGGAGCAGCTGCGTGATATATCACGCGAATAGTTAGAATACTATCTCAAAGGCCAACCACTTAAGAACTATCTAAGATCCATATAAACAGCCGTCTGAGCCATTGCGCTCAGGTGGCTGTTTTTGTTGGCACGGTATTCGATATAGGAAGGACTCAGCTGCAAACGGAGCCCTTGGAGGTGGTGGTGATACGGATAACGGCAACAACACAGACCCGAGAGGAAGTAGTGCTGAAACTCGAGGGCTGGCTGGCAGAAGGGGACGTAGCACTGCTGGCCGCCGAGGGCGAAGGCCATCTCCGGGAGACCGAACGTCTAGTGCTGGAACTGACTGGAGTGGAGTTCATCGATTCGGCGGGCATTGAGTTGTTGCAGGCATGGGCTGCCAAAGGCATGGTCCTGCGAGGGGGATCGCCCTTTGTGCAGGTGTTGCTCCGGGAGCACGGGTTGCCGAGCGAATAAGGCCTACAGGGTATCCGAGGAATACCCCCCTGCAGTGGGTCGCTCCCCGATGCCCCACAATTGTTGTGGCGGATCACAAAATCTCACCAAACCCAGAACAGGCCTTGCCTGTTCATTTCAGAGGAGGATTCGGCATGAAATGGACGAAGTTGAAGAAATGAGACCGCCACTCAAAGGAAGTGGCCAAGTCGAACACCGGGAAGGGTACACCTCGGATAGCCCAGGGATGCCCAGTTTCATAACCTCCTCCAGATTTCATAAAGCAAAGGCAGGCGTCATGCGACGGATATGGACAGCAGCAATCCTGACTGGAGCCACCATCCTGTTTTCAGGCCGCAGCTACGCCAACGAAGAGATCACCGTCGACCTACCCGGCGGGGCGACCATGGAAATGGTCTGGATCGAACCAGGGACCTTTACCATGGGGTCACCGGATGCAGAAAAGGGGCGAAGCCCCATCGAAATTCCGCATCAGGTCACGATCAGCCACGGGTTTTACCTGGGGAAGTATGAACTCACCCAGGGTCAGTGGACGGCCGTGATGGGTAACAGTCCGTGGTCGGGGCAGACCTTCGTGCAGGAGAACCCCAATAACCCGGCGGTGTACATTGAGGCGCGAATGGCGGGGATTTTTGCCTCAAAGCTGAATCTGGCCACCGGCGATTCACTGTTCCGCTTGCCGACCGAGGCGGAATGGGAATACGCCTGCCGCGCGGGCACCTCAACAGCATGGTCTTACGGGGGCGACGGTGGTCAAATGACAGACTATGCCTGGATTTTAGACAACGCCTTGAACACCGGCGAGGGATATGGCCACCAAGTCGGGATGAAGAAGCCGAATCCGTGGGGACTGTACGATATGTACGGGAACGTGTGGGAGTGGGTACGGGACGTGTACAAGGACTATTCGGTGGCTACCCAGACCGATCCCGTAATAACTGGTGATGGCAGACCCGTCAAGCGGGGCGGGGGCTTCGAAAGCATCGCCACCACCGCGCGGTCAGCCAGTCGCGGCTATCGGGTTGGGCCCGACGTGACTATTGGCATGCGCCTGGTGAAGATGGGGCCCGCGCCCACCACGGCAGTCACACCCCAGAGTTGGGGCCAGACCAAAAACGAGACTCGCTGAACCGCGCCCGGGCAGAAGCCGACCTCGCGGTGCTGCCTTCTGCCTGGTAATCGAAGTGACCTCGGCCTCGGCGATTCCAGTTCAGTGCCGGCCCTCTCATGCAGGGGGTCGGCCCTTTTATATACTCGCCGTAGCCAGACAAGCCACGGGGGACAGTTGCCGGTCCCTATGGCTCACGCCCCGGTCCGCTCGATCACCTGCAGGATGGCCCGCAGGTATCCTAGGTCGAAGGCGCGGCTTTTTCGGTGGCACCGTCTACTCGGGAAGCAGGGAGCTACACGGTGCACTGGGATGGGGGGATGAACAGGGGAAGGAACTGGCCAGCAAAGCGTATCGGTATCGGCTGCAAGCAGGAACACCGGTGGAGACCCTGAGGCTGTTGTTGCTGCGCTGAAAGGGGCTCAGGTTTTGAATACCGCAACCACCACTCCCACCAAGGTCACCATGAGGCCGCCGAGAGCGATCACGGTGGTGATGGTCCAGGCAAAGCGCGAATCAATGCGTTTGAGCAGCAGTTCGTACCGGTCGTCGATGCGGCGGTTGGTCTCATCGATGCGGCCATTGATCTCCTGGCGGACGCCCTGAATCTCCTGGCGCACCTCCTGGCGGACGCCCTGGATCTCCTGGCGCAGGTCCTGCCGCACCTCCTGGACTTCCTGGCGCACCTCTTGAATGCTTTCGCGCAGATCCTGGCGCAGGTCCTGGATGTCTTCCCGGAGGTAGGAGATACCCCAAGGAAGCTGCTCGGAGGGTGGGGAGGATTTAGGAGTAGGAATTTCAGTCATGGCAATCTTCCTCAGGCGGCGGTGAAGAATATAACAGAGATCGAAGAATGGGCCAAGCGGGAGAGCAAGGGGTATGCCATAGCCGCAGCCTGAGGGAAGATCGCTCTGAAGAGCGTATTGGCGTGGTGCGAACGAACCACCTGTGTAGTTTTTTTAGCGCACCGAAAAGGTAGGTGCGCGTTTCCTTTTACTCCCCGCTCCGCTCGATCACCTGCAGGATGGCCCGCAGGTACCCCAGATCAAAAGCGCGGCCCTTGTGCCCCCAGTCGGTATCCTCGACCATGCCCGGCGGCAGACTAGCGCGCAGCGGGCCAGAGAAGCCGGCCCGGACCAATGCCCTCATCACCTTGGGCAGCGAGATCTCTCCCTCGTCCAGAAAAGCCTGTTGCTGCTGGCGCAGGTTGTTGGCGTGAACCAGGGCCAGCTTCCCGCCCGCCGCGCCGATCAATTCCTCGGCCCCCACTCCCGACCCCGCCAGTTCAGCCAGATCCAGATCCAGGGCCGGGACCAGCTTCACCAGACGCTGATACTCGCGCAGCATCCCAGCCCCGGCGCGACAGGCCAGACGCACCCCGGCGGCCTGGGCCACCGGCCCGGCCTGGGCGACGAACTGTTCCAGGGCTTCCCAGGTGGGCGCTGCTGCCGGCGCCGGAACAGCGGCCACAAGCGCCTTGCCCCGGCCCATGGGCTGAGGCGGGGTTGCAGGCAATGGCCGCCAGTCGCAGCTGACCAAGTCGATGCCGGCCTCCCCGGCGTGGCGCAATCCCTGGCAGAAGCCGGCTAGATCCTGCCCAGAAAGAGGCAGCGCTTCGAGGCCGCCCAGCTTGAGCTGGCTGCGCTCCACCCGGTTGCGCGCCGCCTTCAGGGTTGCCGCTTCCCAGGTATCCACCGCCACTACCACGCTGTCGGCTCCCAGTTGCTGGGCAAAAATCAGCTGATCGTCCTGTCCGTGTTGTACCGAAAATGCCAGTTCCATCTTATTTCCCTCCTAGATCGCGCAGGGCATTGACCAGCCCTCTGAGATAACCCACCTGAAAAGCAAATGACCGGTCAGCCCGCCCGTTGTCGCCCACCACCCCCGGGCAATGATCGATACGGATGAGCCCGTCGAAGCCCACCTCGTTAAAAGCCTGCACTGCCGCCACCATGTCGATATCCCCCTCGTCGGGGAAAACCTCTTCGAAGGCAGGCACCTGGCCGCGCGGATTGCGGAAGTGGGCGAAGAAGATGCGCTGCTGCCCGCCGAAGCGGCGAATCGCCGCCACCACGTCCACCTGGTCCATGGTGCCGATGGTGCCCATGCAGAAGCCCAGGCCGTTGTTGGGGCTGGGCACCGCGTCGATCACCTGCTGCATACCGGCCTCATCGACCAGGATGCGGCCCACGCCCATATAATAGGGCACTGGCGCGTCGTCGGGGTGGGCAGCGATCTTCACCCCCTCGGCCTCGGCCACCGGCACGATCCGCTCCAGGAAATAGGTCAGGTTGTCGCGCACCTCCTGCTGGCTCATGTCGCGGTCGGGCAAGTGGGGATAGGGACCGCCGCCGCGCAGCCAGTCCATGGCCGCCGCCGGCATACGTTCGGCCACCGCCATGTCGAAGCGCGGGTACCGCGACCCGCCCCGGCCCGTGGGGCTGTATTCGGTGCGCAATCCGCCCAGCAGCATCCACTGGTACTGCAACACCGGGATACCGGCCCGGGCGATGTTGCGGATAGACTGGCAGACCTTGTCGATCTGCTCGTCGCGACCGGGCAGCCCGAACATTACCTTGTCGTAACACAGCGGCGGCAGGTTCTCGATCACGTCCCAGGAAAAGCCGGCCTTGGCAAAGGCCTCGCGCTTGCGCTGCATGGGCTCCAGCTCCACCACCCCCTCGGGACTGGCGGCCGCACCGCTGACCACGTACTGCAATCCCAGTTGCTGCATGAACTGTAGGTGCCCGGGTTCCGGATCACCGCTCAAAGCTATTTTCATCGGTTCCCCTCCTGATTAGCCAATCAATTCGAATCCCCGTTTCACCGCCTCCATGCCGGCCACGTGGGCCGAATGGGGTTTGAACACCGGGGGCGTACCCCACAGGTACCCGCTCAAATCGCAGCCCCGCTGGGCCCACTTCAGCATCTCCTCGGGGGACATGGGGCCGTGCACGTTCATCACCGTGCCCATCACCCGCTGGCCGGGCCGGCGGATGCTCAGCAACCAGGCCATGGTCTCCTCGCTGGAGAACTCGGCCAAGAGCATGTCGCTGCCGGCCAGCATGGGATGGTCCACCCACTGCGGATCGGCCGGCCCCCAGTAGGGAGGGGTGAAGCAGATACGGGTCTGCGGGCTGGTCTCTTTCACCGTGTCGCGCAGGCGACCGAACTGCTCGGCTAGCACCTGGCGCTTGTACTCGAGGCTCTCTTCAGGGGTGATCTGGGCCGGGTCCTCGGGCATAGGGCGGCCGATGATCCGCGCAAAGGGCTCCTTGACGAACCAGTACGGCTGCACCTGGAAATCGGTCTTCAGATCTCCGTAGCAGAACCAGTCGAACATCAGCCAGTCCACCGGGTACTCGCGCAAAAACTCGCGCACCCGCGCACACAGCAGGTCGGTCCAGGGGCTCTCGGGGCCCAGAAAACCGTGACTCCAGGTGCGCCGGCTGCCGGGGATCACCCACTCGCCATGATATCCATTGGTGGCCACGTCGGCCCCCACGCAGAAGTAGGAGCAGAAGGGCAGGCCCGCCTGGTGCGACAGCTCGAAAACCTTGGGCAGCAGGTGCTGGCCCGGACCCGGGGGCACCGGGCCCAGCCGGGTGGGGTAGAAGGCGTATCCGCCATAGGTGTAGGCTTGCAGAAAGATCGCGTTGTTGCCCACCCCCACCTGCCAGTCGAAATAGGTCTGCGGGTCCACCCAGGCCCAATCTTGAGGGCTGCTGGGCAGATTGCAGGGGTGAGGCGCGTCGTGTTTGGACCAGTTCAGGTCGAACATCATCATCTTGATGACATCCATCTCACCCTCCCTCCCGGTTGACGATGGCGATGCCCACCGCCACCAGGGCCATACTCGCCCACAGGGCCGGGGAGATGGCCTCGCCCAGCAGCAGGGCGCTGAGCAACACCCCGGCCGGCGGGGTGGCAAAGCTGTACACCCCCAGCCGGCTGGCGCTGTGGCGGCGCAAGAGCGAGACCCAGACAATGAAGCACAGACCGGCCACGATCACGCCCTGGTAGAGCAGCGCGCCGATCACCGCCAGGTCCAAGTGATACACGGCCCCGTCTTCCCAGATCAGGCTCAGTATCCCAAAGATCGGCAAGCTGAGGGCCGCCTGCCAGAAGAGCACTTGGTAGGGATGTATGCCCCGCACCAGGCGCTTGAGCACCACCTGGCGCAGCCCCAGGAACATGCCGCTGCCCAGGACCAGGGCATCGCCCAGCAAGTAGGTGGTGTCGAACAGAGTCAGGGATTCGGCGAAGAGCAGGAGCACTCCGGCAAAGGAACAGAGCAATCCCAGCAATTTCACCCGGCTGAGTCGGTCGTCCTGCAGCAGAAAGTGGGCAAAAAGAGCGGTGAAGAAGGGGTAGGCGTTGATCAGCACCGCGGCGCGGCTGGCCGTGGTCCACAGGGTGCCCAGATTGAGCAGCAGGATCTGGGAGACGAAGACCAGTTGGAGCACCCCCAGGCCACGCCAGCTACCGGACAGGCCGCGCAGGGAGACGCCGGCGACCAGGGCGCCCACCGCCACCGTCACGGCGCCGATGGCAAAACGCGCCCCGGCCATGGCGATGGGGGGCATGCCCTGCAGGCCGATCTTGATGAACACCGCGTTGCCCCCCCACAAGAGGGCGGCGGCAAACGCCAAGATCCCGGTCCGCAGGCCGATGGGCTGGTCAGCCGGAAGACTCAAGCCTCCTGCCTGCCCCTCCCGCTCATTTGACGCTGGCGTGTTCTATGTAATCCAGTTTGGGAAACTTGGACGTCAGATAGGCATTGCCTTCCATCTGGATCTTGCCCTGGCTGGGCTGTTGTCCGTATTCGCTGTTGATCTTGTCCACTACTTCCATGCCTTCCACCACCTTGCCGAAGGGCGAAAATCCCTGCCCGTCGAGGCCGCCGTTGTCCTGGAAATTGATGAAGAGCTGGGTGGTGCGGGTGTTGGGACCGGCAGTGGCAAAGGTGATGGTGCCGCGCGCGTTGGTGGTCTGAACCGGATCGTCGGCGATGTTGGCCTCGCGCCAGGCCGCCGAGATCTGGGGATCCCCGTGCAGGCCGAACTGGACGATGAATCCGGGGACCACCCGGAAGAAGCGCTGACCGTCGAAGAATCCGTTTTGGACCAGATTGTAGAAACGGTCCGCCCCGTGGGGAGAAAGGGCGCGGGTCACTTCGACCTCAAAACTGCCGACACTGGTCTTGAATTCGACCTTGAAGGATGCGGGTGCCTGTTCGTTCATCTTGGGATGACCTGGATTGGAGAGGAGTTGGGGGTTGCCTCCCTTGGAGGCACAGCTGGTGAGGGCGGCGAGCAGAATGAGGAAAACGAATTTAGACATGTGCGATTCACTCCTGTGAATTGGTGATGGTCCTGAACGCGTGTAGGGGCGCATTAGGATGCGCCCCTACGACAACCCTTTCGCGGCCTCGACCAATGCCTGGGCGGTGATCCCGAAATAGTCCCAGATTTCGGGGAAGCCTTCGGCAGGGGCGACGCGGGGGTCGGTGATACCAAGGTGGGCCAGGGGCACCCGGCCCTGGGCCGCGCTGGCCACCAAACCGGCAAAACCCCTCAGACCGCTTTCGGGCGTGCCGATCAGCCCATCCTCGATGGTGACCAGCCCCTGGTCGTACCGGGTGATCCACTTTTCCAGCATTCCGTGGGGCAGGGGCAGACTGTTGGCGATGTACACATCCACCGGCAACCCTTCCCCTTCTAACTGGGCCGCCGCCTCGCCGGCCATAAAGGCCGGGGCACCCAGGGCCAGGATGGCCCGCCGGGCGCCGGCATGGGTCCGGTACAGGGTGGTTTCCTCCCAGGCGGCGTGGGCCTCCCACAGCGGGCCAGAGCCGTCCTGCCGTTCCAGCACCGGCAGGTTGTCGCGCGCGATGGCCAGCACGTGGCCCCCGTAATGGGCGGCCAGATCGCGCACCGCCAGAAAGGCGGCGCGGGCGTCGGCCGGGGCGTAGAAGCGCCGCAGGTAGGGCAGATAGGTCAGGCCGATATTGATCCAGTCCAGGCTCCAGCCCGAGAAGTGGTCGCGGCCGGTGCAGGCGCCCACGTGGGAGAGATGGAAGGTGACGTTGAGCCCCTCGTTGATGCCGTTGAGGTTGCGCTGGTACCGCCACAATTCAAAGCCCTCGCGGGCGATACCCTCGAAGAAGGCGGCAAAGGTGGAGACCACATTCAGCTGCGGCTGGCGGGTGGCCATGGCCAGCCCGTCGGCCATCAGGACCGCGGCCTGCTCCTCGATGCTCATCTCGAAGCGGTGGCCCTTGGGCAGCAGCGCCCCGGCCTTGGCCAGACGGGTGGAGACGTCTAGATCGCAGCTGACCACAAAGACCCGCTCGGGGAAGGCCCGGGCCACCGCCTCGTACCCGGCTTCGGAGCCAGCCCGGGGGCTGGCCTTGGTACCGGCGGCCGGCAGCTTCACCGCCTCCAGGGCCTCGCCGGGCAGGACCAGGTTCGGGGTGCCCGGCGCCGGCCGGGGCTGGGTGACCACGATCCTGGGCGACTGACGGCGCAGTGCTTCGAGCGCCTGCTGCTGGGCCGGGCTTTGCTGGAGCAGGGGGCCGGCCAGGACTTCCTCTTCCTTGCGGCCTTTCATATGGCCGTCGTGGTGGCCCTCGCCGCCGGGCAGCTGGTTCACCAGGAAGACACACTCGATCATCGGGATCACGTCCCTGAAGCTCATCAGCGAGCCGGGGATCCACACCTCCTGGTCCATCGTCACTTGGTGTTTGCCGGCAAAGGCTCCCAACTCGGGGAGGATGCCGTAGCTCTGGCCAAAAGTGGTGAGCGTGACCTTTTCCTCGCCCTTGGAGCGAAAGCCCACCGGATAGATCAGCGAGGGTTTGCCCTCTTGGGCCAGGGCAAAGGCCTGGCGATAGGCCTGGTACAGGGCCGCGGTGTCCAGCAAGGTGGGGATTTCGAGGATCTCGACGCCCAGGGCCCCGATGATGCGGCGCGGATCGCGATCCATAATGCTGCGGGTGGGCCCCGAGAGCTGGATGCCGTTGCGGTGCATCACAAAGGTGATGGGCGCTCCGTGCAGGGAAGCGCCGTTGAAGCCGTTGAGGGCCTGGCCCGAGATCCAGCCCGCGTCCCCGCAGTGGGTCAATACCCAGCTCCCCTCACCGTAGAACGCGCGTTTGCCCAGGGCCTGGCCCACGGCCACCGGCACCATCACCCCCAGGCGGCCGCCGTTGAGCTGGGTGCCCCCTGGCAGCCACGCCACGTGGCCGGGGATATCCAGGCTGCGGCGGAACCCATCGACCACCAACTGGGTATCGACAAAACCCAGGGCGGCCAGACAGGAGAAATAGCCGATGCTGGTATGGGCGTGTTCGATGGTATACTCGACCCGCTCGTAGTCGCTCACCGCCAGGCTCATCAGCAGGGAGGGTATGAGTTCCAGTCCCCCACCCAGGTGGTCCAGCTCGTTGATCTTGGCCAGGGAGGCCAGGGAGCGGATGGCGATGCGGGCTGCCTCGATCTGCAGCGCCTCCAGGGCGTGGACCTGCTCCGGGCTCAGCTGCTCCAGGGTGGCGACGTCCAGTTGCAGGGGCAGGACCTGGGAGGTGATACTGTCATCCCTGAGATGGCGGGCCGCGCCGAGCAGAGCCTGGTTGCGCTGCTGCTGGGCCGTATCGAGGGTGTGTAAACTTTTCACGGGTACACTCCTGTCAAAAAAGAAGATAAACTCACCTAAGAATACCGCCGCACCTTCTTTTTGACAAGGAGTTATCCCCTCAGATGGGGGGCAGAAACTGTTCCGCCAACTTCTCGGCCCAGGCGCGGTTGGCGTCGATGGTGCGGCCGGCATTGTGGGGGGTATGGACCACGTTGGGCCGGCCCAACAGCGGATCGTCCAGGGGTACGGGCTCCACCTCCCACACGTCGGCGGCCAGGCTCAACTCGTCGGCCAGCACCCGCCGGCGCAGGGCCTGGGTGTCGCAGATGCGGGCCCGGGTCACCAGCACCACCAGGCAGCCCTTGGGCAGGGCCTCGATGTGGTGGGCCTTGACCAGATCGCGGGTGGAATCGGTGAGGGGCACCATGGGGGCAAAGATCTCGGCGTCGCTGACCAGCCGCTCCAGGTGCCACTCGCGGCGGGCTCCGGCGCGGTGGAAACAGGGCTCGGAGGCAAAGGGGTCCCAGGCTGCCACCTCAGCGCCCAAAAAGTGGGCGAAACTGGCGTAGCGGCTGGCGATGTTGCCGGCCCCCACCACCCGCACCCGTTTGCCGGCCAGGGTGCCGCTGGTAAAACGCGCGTCGTCACCAAACTGCTGGCCCCGCGCCCCCGGCCGGCCCAGACCGCCGGGCGGCTCGTAGTCCCAGGGCGCCAGCGAAGTGAGGATCTGGTGGTGGAGCTGCGGGATGCGGCGCAGGCCGCACAGGGTGAGGGCCAGGCCGTATTCGGCCACGGTCTGGCCCCAGAACCCCTCGCTGGGGTGGTGATAGACCCGCACCCCGGCCTGTTCTAGATGATCCAGGCATTCCCGGTCGAGGTTGCCGCTGTACCCTCCCTGAAAGGTGGCCTCGCGCAGGGAGGCGCAAGCGCGCAGGCACGCCAACTCCACCCGCACCCCCAGGCAAGCCAGGCGCTGGATGCGGCCCGGCTGGCTGGTGATCTGGCGCAGCGGGCGCTGGTCCCCGTCCCCCACGCGGACGAACTCCACCTCTCCCTGCTGCTGCCACAAGCGTCGGAAGTGATCGGCGGCAAAGGGCCAGATGCGATCGAAATCTGGATGCACAACGATCAGGGCGTGCATCTCATTCTCCCTCCCAATAACCCACAGCGTCCTGTTTGCGGAAGATCGCGCCGGCGACTCGGGGGAAAATCTTATGAGAGTCGGGGTACTCCCCCACATCGTCGGGCAGCACATTGCCCAGCACCAGGAGCACGCAGGGGGCGCCGCCCTCGTTTTTGAACTTGTGCGCCCCGCGCGGTCCAGGGGGAAAGGCGATAAAATCGCCCTGGCGCGCGGGAAAATTCCCGCGCGGCGAGACCAGGATGCATTCCCCCTCCACCACGTAGGCCATCTCTTCCACCGCATGGTGGAAGTGCAGGGGAAAGGTGGCCTGCCCTGCGGGCAGGCGGATGAGGCGATAGCCCAGATCGCGAGCGCCGATGAGCGGATCGATGTCCTTGTCCTCCCACTGGTACCCGGCCGGCCTTCCCGCCGAGCTGATCCGCCCGGCCCGCGCCACCGGCTTCCACTCCATTTCGTCCACATTGATTTTGTTGATAGAGATATCGCTCCGCTCCTCCAGGCATTCGAGCAGGCGCTCGCGGCCCTGGTGCAGGATGGCGTGGCCGTCGCCCACCAGCAAATGGACAAAGTCCAGGGCCAGCAGCTTGCGCAGCTCGAGGGCAGCCCGGGGCGGATCTTGCAATTTCTCGTCCATCAGCAGGCTGATCCGGCCCACTGGCGCGCCCACCACCAGGTCGCCGGCCAGCACCAGTTTCTTCTGCGGCCAGTACAGGGCCACTTCGCCGGGGCTCTTGCCGTGGTGCAGGTGCAGGGCCACCAGACCCGGCACGAGTTCCTCCCCGTCGGCCAGGCGGCGGTCCACCGGGAGGGATAACTGGTCGGCGTCAAGATCGTGGGCGGCGATCTTGGCCCCGGTGCGCTCGCGGAAGAAGGCCGCCTGGCGCTCGTGGTCGGTATTGGTGATCGCGATCCAGGCCGCCCCTCCCAGGCGCTCCAGATGCTCCAGGTCAGAGGGGATCATCGCCACCGGATCGATCAGCACATTGCCCTCGGGCCGCACCCAGAGGTGGCCGTTGAAATCCAGCTGGCGGGTCTCGTTGAACACCGACCATAAGTACAGATCGTCGAATAAGACTTTTTTCATGCACGCCTCCGGTTAATTGCCACTCGACAGCACATAATGCACCGCCACACTCCGGCTCTGTCCCTCACCCAGGCTCTGGAGAAAGGCGTAGAGATGGCTGGTCAAATAGAGGGGCTTGTTCGTATGGGCGATATAGGCCCCCTTCAGGCCAGCGGCAGCGACCAGGGTGGTGGCCAGGGTGTACTCCTGGTCTCCCGCACGCAGCACCACCGCACCCCTGAGCGCCTCGGGCGCCTGGGTCTGCGGATCCCAGTCCTGGCGCAGCAGCAGATAATCCGCCACCTTGCGGGCTTTGGCCTCGGCCAGAAAGTCGGCAAAGGGGTGTGCCGGCCGGCGCACCTTTTCGGCGGTGGACACCTCCTCCACCCACGGCTGGTTGGCGAATCCTGGGAAGCCCACCATCATGTAGGGGCTGATCAGCAACTGGCCCGAGTGGTTGCGAATGGTGTACTCCACCGTGAACTCGGGGCGGCGGGCATCCAGGTGACAGGCCATCTCCACCTCCACACCACGGCGGAGCACGTTCTGCCGGCGGAAGCGGAGCACCACGCCTTCTTCGCTGCGCTCCACCTCGGGAGGCTGCCAGGTCTGCTCGAGCAGCTTGATCTTGGCCCGCCCCTCAGGTTGGGCCGGGTCGCCAAACCAAAACCATTCCCAGTCGCCGATGGGCAGGGAGGGATGGACAAAGTCCACCGGCTGCCCCTTTAGCCGCAGCGAGGCGATGCCGAAGGGTTTGGTATTGTGGAGAACGATGGTATATCCGGTGAGCCACACCGTGGTGGTCTGATGGGTGGTGGAGACGGCATAGTACGCAGGCGAGACCGGCTGGAAGGGCCGCGTGGTATCGGGCAGTACCAGTCCCCCGTCCTGCGGCAGAGGCGGGACGAAAAGGGTAGAATCGAGCGGCGGCGCTGCAGGGGGGAGCGCCGTTGAATCAGCAGAGGCCGGCAGTACCGAGGGCGTTGAGTCTGGGGGCAGGACCGGCACCGAGATGGTCGTATCTGCAGGCAAGACCGGCTGGAGCGGCAGCGCGGTGTCGGGCACTGCCGCCCCCTCGTCCGGAGACGAAGGGGAGATGACCGCCGCAGAGTCGGGTGCCGGCATCGCTTCCGGGGCGGCTTCGACTTCATCGACCCAGCGAAAGAAGTCGCCTAGATCGACCCGGCTGTCCCCGTTCAGATCATAGCGCGAATCAGCGCTGCCCAGGGCGGCCCGCAACAGCTGCAGATCGGCCTGGTCCAGTTGCTGGTCCTGGTTGAAATCCCCCGGCAACGGGGGGTCTGCCCCGACTGGAACCAGGCTCAGCAGCACCAGTACCAGCAGCAAGATCATTATCAGGCGCTGAAGAAGGGCTGGGTCCAGGCAAAGGCCTCACCCGTGCCCCAGCATTCGAAGCGGGCATAGCGCAGTTCGGCCGGCACCTCCACCTCGATGCGGGCGGCGTCCACCTGGGCGAAGCGTTTGGCCCCGTGGCCCAGAGCCACGATGCGGGCGGCGTTTTCGGTCTCTATCAGGATGCGCCGGCCCTCCACCTCGATACGGCTGATCACCACCCCGGTAGAGGCGTAGAACTGCCCCTGGCGCAACGCCTCCACCACCCCTGCAGCGGTGGGATCCTTCACGTAGACCGTATTCCATCCCAGCTCCACGTCGCCAGTAGCCGCGTGGCTGTCGTCGTTGGCAAAACCCCAGAGCCGGCGTCCCTTGGTCAATAGGATGTCCCAGCGATTGGTGGCATAGGGGCTGCCATCGAGCCGGCAGATGACCCCATTGTAGATCTCCAGGCCCACATATCCCTGGCAGCCCTCCAGCAACTCCTGGGGGCAGTGGTTGAAGTTGGCGTGCCAGTTGGGATGGTTGAAAACCGCAAAGCCACCCTTGGTTTCCACCTCGTCGATGACCTGTTGGCGGCCCACATGGGGGGGTACCAGGTCGGTGGCACCCACGTGTAACATGTGCGGCCCCTGGGCGCTGATCTCGTTGCCCGGAATCAGGATCAGGCCGCGGCGGTCAAAAGCGCGGTAATCGCGCTCCGAGGTGTGGATGTCGTGATCCGAGATCATGAGAAATCCGTACCCACGGCGGGCATAGTCGTCGATGACTTCCTGGTGGGGCCGCTGGCCGTCGCTGCTGGTGGTGTGGGTGTGCAGATTGCCCTTCATCCAGCTGCCGCCGCTCAATTCCCGATAGGGATGTTCGAGACCTGTCACCTTGCCTCCTCTGCGCTAAAGAGTCTATTGCTCCCGCACCACTGCCAGGGCGCGGGAAGCGGTGAAACCGTCGCCCTGCAAGATATAATAATAGACCCCCGACCCCACCGGCTGCCCCTCTTCGTTAGCCCCATCCCACACTTCGGTATGGGAGCGCGCCGCCCGCACCCCCAGGTATTTGCGCCAGACCAGCTGGCCCTCGACAGAAAAGATGGACAGGGTAGTGCTGGTGCTGGGCTGGCTCAGGTCAAAGGAGATGGCCGTGTGCTCCTGCCGGCCTAGGTAAAAAGGGTTTGGATAGTTCTGGGCCAGAGCGGAATGCTGAGGCACCGGCTCGTCGATCAGGTCGGGGTCGTATTCAGCCGTGACGGTGTACCCGTAGCCATTGCCGCTTTGCTCGATCTGGGCCAGCACCAGCACTACCTCGTCGTAGCGGTCCCAACCCGCAAGGTGCAGCGGCCCCCCGGCCCAAGGCCGGACCTCCACGCTGTCGCGCGAGATCAGCAGCACCTGCCGGCTCCATTGACCCCCTTCGGTTTGCGCCTCGATCACCACGCCCCCCGGCTGCAGGCGCGGCTCCAGCAACACGTAGGCGCTGCCCAGGTGATCCACCTCGCCGCTGTCCGCCACCGCCACCCTGGCCAGGGTGTTCAGGCGCGTCGGCGGCACCTGGGGGTACTGGTCTCCGTCCGGGTATCGCGAGGGCAGCCGGTACCGGCTGCCGGTGAAATAATTCCACACCGCAAACTCACCCATGGCCCCGCCCAGCCCGCCAGCCCCCTCCTGGCGGATGGCCCGGTCGAAGTGCTCCAGGCCGGCGCTGGCGCGGCGGTCCAGTTCCTCCCAGATGGCCCGGATCAGGCCGCGCCCAAAACGCTGGTCGAGAAAATGGGCGAAGAGGCAGGCCCCGTAGATATGGTAGTCGGACGAAAAGCTGCTGCCGCTGTCCAGGGATTTTTCGGGCTGGCGCAGAAAGCCGGACAGGTATTGGAGGTAGTCGTTCACCTCGGGGTACGCCACTTCCTCCATCCAGGTGCTGCTGGCCTCCTGCCACCACACCCCATCGCTGCCCTGGTAGTACCCAAACTGTACCGCGTGGAAAAACTCGTGGGCCACGGTGACGTGCAGGGCTTCCAGCTCGCGGGTCTGGGTGTAGATGGCGTCGGTGTAGTCGTTGTCCAGCTCCAGGTAGCTGGACGAGCGGGTGCCGCCCTGCTCCGGATAGGTGTAGCCGTACGCCCCCCCAGACCCCAACTGGACGATGTACACGTCGTACTCGTCCCCGCCACCGGCCCCCCCGTCGCTGGGCGGGGCCTGGTACCCCAACTGGCCCACCTCCAGTTCCCAGGCGCGGTCGAGGGTGACCGCCACGGTGTCGATGTAGTCGGGGACCCGGTTGCCGTCGCCATCGGTCGGATCTACCGCATTGCGGCCGTTCAGGTCGTAGTGGATGAGAAAATGCCCTGAGAGGCTGCGGTATTCCCTGGGGAGGGCGGGCCGCTGCAGGGCCTTGGCCAGCCGCTGCCGGCCCTCGGCCCCCAGGGCAGCGCGGGCCTCTAGCAGGAAAGGCGTGGCGCAAAAAGGCTGCACCGGCGCCGTGCCGGACTCGGCCTGCCCCAGGGCCGCGTAGACCTGGGAGAGCAGGGCGTGTTCTGCCTCCAGGGTAAGGGCGTAGGCCGGCAGGGCCCAGCACCAGAGTATCCCCAACAACAGCATCTAGGTGCCTTTCTCCTTCGTCAGTAAATGCCAGCTCGCCCGCCCCAGGCCCAGGACCATCAACACCGCCCCAAAGGTGCAGACCACCGCCGCGCCGGTGGGCAGATCCCCGACGTAGGAGAGGCTGCAACCGATGGCGCACGCGCCCAGGCCCACGGCCCAGCCAACCACCAGGCGCCAGATCAGGCGCTGGGCCAGCAGGGTGCCGCAGACCGCTGGCACGATCAAAAAGGAGAAGACCAATAATACGCCGGCGATCTGGACCGACCGGGTGATCACCAGGCCAAAGGACGCGTAGAAGATAAAGTCCCAGAAGCGCACCGACCACCCCCGCCGCACCGCCTCCCCCTCGTCGAGGGAGATGAGCAGGAAGCGCTCGCGGAAAAACCAGTGGAAAGCGCCGATTACCAGGTACAACCCGGTAATCTCCAGTACCTGTTGCCAGCCCACCCAGAGAATGGAGCCCACCAACAGATCCTTGAGGTGCTCGGCCCCGTGCGGGGCCCGGTCGATGATCAACACTCCAGCGGCAGCGGCCACGGCATAGGCGATGCCAATCACCGCCTCCTGCGGGATCTGCCGCTGCCGCAGCCGGGTCAGCGAAAACACCGCCGCCCCGATGAAGGCGGCGGCCAGCGAGAGCAGGTACGCTTCCCAGCTATCCAACTCGTACCCGGCCAGAAAGGCCAGGGTGCGGCCCAGGGCGGCGATCTGGGCCAGAGCCAGGTCCACGAAGATCACCCCCCGCGCCAACACGTGTATCCCCAGGTACGCATGGATGCCCACCATCACCAGGCAGGCGGCAAAGGGCGCGGCCATAAAAATTAGAAAGTCGTGCATGGCTCAAGGCCCTCCGAAACCTTTTTCGAGACGACCCAGGATGGTCTCAAAGAGATCGGCGTAGGTGGCGATCCCTGGTTCCCCGCCCACCGAAATCGGCAGCGCCAGGGCCAGGGCGTTGGCCTGGGAGGCTACTCGCTCGGGCGCCATCTCCTCCTGGAAACTCGCGTACAGGATCACCGCTATGCCATCGCGCTTCATGTGCCCCACCAACTCGGCGATGTGGCGCGGGCTGGGCGGCACCCCGGGTTTGTCCTCGAGGTAGTCGGCGACGACCAGCCCCAGCCAGTTGGCCAGGTACTCCAAATTTTTGTGATAGGTCACCACCCGGCGACCTCGGAGATCTTTGGCGCGCGTTTCCCACTGACCGAGGTGCTGCTGCAAGTCCTGCTGGAATTGTTTCAAATTGTGGGAGAAGGTCTGCGCATCACCCGGGTCGAGCATCTGCAGCCGGGCGGCGATGGTCTGGGCGATGATCAGCCCGTTGCGCGGGTCCAGGGTATAGTGGGGATTGCCCAGGGGATGTACGTCTCCCTGGGAGCGGTCCACCTCTCCGGAGGGCAATTCCAGGACCGGGATGCCGGCCGAGGCGTCCAGGTTGCCCGGTTGTCCGGACAAGACTTTGGGGTTGCGGCAGCCCTGTATCAGCAGGGGCAGCCAGCCTATTTCCAACTCCAGGCCGTTGTAGATCAGCAAATCCGCCTTGTTGACCAGACTCATATAACTGGGCTTGGCCTCCAGGTAGTGGGGGTCCTGATCCCCTCTGGCGATGGCCTTCACCTCCACCAATTCCCCACCCACGGCCCGGGCAATGGCCGCCAGGTCGGGGGTGGTGGTCACCACCTGTATTTTCTCGGCCTCGGCTCTGCCAGCAAGGACAAAACCCATGGCCACCACCAGCACCAACAAGATGCGTCTCATCTCTTTCCTCCTCGGTTAGTAGCGGTGTGCCGGATGAGAACCGATGGTGAAATTGAGCTGGGCCAGCACCTGCTTCTCGCCTCCTGCCTCTGTCTTCAGACGGCGGTACTGAAAGCGCAGGGCCGAAAATTCGCTGAGCACCAAGGCCAGCAATCCACTGTAGCGGTGCTCCCGCTCCTCGCCCGCAATCCGGGGCAGACCGAACAGGTCATAACGACCCTCGGCCCACCAGCGCCGGGCGAACTGATATTGCAGCAGGGTATAACATCCGCCCTGCTTCTCCGCTCCCACCGGCAGACCGCGGCGGGCGTGCAGGTATTCGGACTGCCAGACCAAGCCGCGGTACAGGGACCGGCGGGGGGGCCGCCACTTCAGGGTGAGGTCGGCCCCGACCAGGCTGCTCATTTCCTGGTCCTGGTTGTCGCCCCCCGCCCACGAACCGCCCAGTTCCAGGGTGGCGGCGTTGCCCAGGTCCCAGAAGTTTTTCAGGTGCCCCACATAGAGCAGATCCCGGCCCCGGGGGCTGGCGAAGAGTTCGTTGTCGCCGTTAAACACCTGGCCGCTCAACTCGGCGTACCAGGGCGCCGGCAGCAGGGCGCTGAGCCCCAATCCGGTCTCGTTCAGCCCCTCTTCTCCCAAGAGGCGTTCCAGGACCAGGGGCGGATCGATGAAGGGGAAGGCGTGGGTGTGCAACAGATTGTGCCGGCCCAAATCGGCATAGAACTTACCCACCTTGAGCGCGAGATTGTAGGGCAGGCCCTGGGTGGTGACGAAGCCCTCCTCCACCTCGATCCCCTCTCCTCCGGGCAGGGCCAGGATCAGGTCGGCCTTGAGGTAGGCGTCCACAAAGGAGGTCAGCTGCACCTCCATTTCCTGGAGGTGGATGCCGGTGCCGGACTCAGCCCCTTGCCCTTCGCGGGAGGTATAGCTCCCCAGGAAAAGGCCGTTGGCACTGATGGCCGGATTGAAGGCCCGCGACAGGCCGGTGGCAGTGGTCTGCCCCTGCCCGCCCTGGGCAAAGGCCGCGTTTAAGAACAGAATTTGACAGGCAAAGGCCGCCGTAAGGCGCATGGCGCTGCGCATAGGGTTCTCCTATTGAAGGTGTTTTAGACAGCCAAAACCCAGACCAGGCGCAATGCTAGCGCCCGGCGTGGCCGGCAATCAGCAACAGATGAGCGGAGAACTCAGCGGCGGGGTGGAGCGCGGGCAGAATGAAGCGGTAGGCAGCAGGAGGAGTTGCCCAGCACGAGAACACTGACAATGCGCTGCAGGACGAAGCCGGCCAGCAGCACCAACGCGGCGGTGATCCAGCCCTTGAAGTGGAACCAGGTGCATACCGCGCAAGAAGAGGGTCCGTGGCTGTGGTCGGCCCAGGCTAGATGGCAGGAGACACCCAACAGGGCGCCGGCCACCAGGGCGACCAGCAGGACCAAAAGGAGGGAGCGTTTGGCGGATCGGTTGAGCATCATTTTGGAAATATACTCGGGGGCTGGCAGAAGTCAATTTCCCTGGGCCACCAGCTCGATCTCGAAAAGTTTGGGCCACCACTTGCCGGTGACAAAGAGCCGCTTGCCGGCCGCGTCGTAGGCGATGCCGTTGAGTACATCCACCTGCCGCACCCGGTCGGCGGGGGAGAGCAGGTCGCGCAAATCTACCCACCCCAGCACCTGGCCGGTCTTGGGCGAGATGCGCGCGATGCGGTCGGTCTGCCAGAGATTGGCGTAGACTTCGCCTTCCACGTACTCCAGCTCGTTGAGTCGGCTCACCGGCCCCCGCTCGTCGCGCACCTCCAGGTTGCTGGTCTGGCTGAGCTTGTCCGGATCGAGAAAGTAGAGGGTGGCCGTGCCGTCGCTCATAATTAAGTGTTTGCCGTCGTGGGTGAGGCCCCAGCCCTCGGTGGCATAGGGGAATTCCCCCTGCTGGTCGAACTTCGCCCGCCCATACACAAACCCCACGTGCGAGCGCCAGGTCAACTGGAAGATCCGCTGCCCCAGCACCGCGATCCCCTCGCCGAAGTACTGCGCTGGCAAATCGTACTGCTGGAGCACCTCGCCGGTTTCCAGATCCACCCGGCGCAGACTGGACCTGCCTTCCAGGCCCGTGCCTTCGTACAGGGCACCGTCCACAAAGACCAGGCCCTGGGTGAAAGCCTCCGGGTCGTGCGGGTAGACGTTCAGTACTTTGTAGGTATAGGTGGGAGTCGGCCCCGTACCTAGGGGAGGATTGGTAGAGGTCTCCGGCCGCGACTCGCAGGAACCGCAGGCCGCCAGCGCCAGAATGAGGAAGAGAGAGCGGAAGAGCTTCATCTTTCCAAATCTACACGCGCCCCGACCCTTCGTCCACCTACAGCGGGGGATGACCCGCTCCCCGACGCCCCTGGAAGATACTATCTTTAGCGCGACGCCAAGCAGGAGGAACGAACGTATGAAACTTGAGGGCAAGGTGGCCCTGGTCACCGGCGGGGCCCGCGGCCTGGGGCGGGCCTACGTGCTCCGCCTGGCCGGCCTGGGTGCCGAGGTGGTGGTCAACGATATCGACCTGAACGCAGCGCAGGAGTACGGGGAGGAATTAAACGCCCCCACCGTGATGGCCGAGGTGGAGGCCCTGGGCCGCCGCGCCCTGGGTGTCGAAGCCGACGTGACCGACCAGCGGGCGGTGGACCGGATGGTGGAGCGGACCCTCGACACCTTTGGGCGACTGGATATCCTGGTCACCAACGCCGGGGGCAATCTGCGTTCCCACGAAGAGCAGGCGGCCAGCCTTGCTTCCGAGAGCCACTACCGGTACATCATGGACCTCAACCTGACCGGCACTATCCTCTGCTGCCAGGCCGCCAGCCGGCCCATGAAAACGGCCCGCTCGGGCAAGATCGTCAACGTGGCTTCCCAGGCCGGGATGTGGAGCGGCCGCGACGGGGGCGGCATGCCCTACAAGGTGGCCAAGGCCGGCATCATCCAGTACACCCGGGTCCTGGCCGCCGAACTGGGACCCAGCGATATCCGGGTCAACTGCATCGCCCCCGGCCTCATTCTCTCCTCCCGCGCCATCGCCCAGGGCCGCAACGACCCCGAGACCCGCGCCCGCCTGGAGGCCCAGATCCCCCTGCGCCGGCTGGGCACCCCTGAGGACTGCGCCAGGGTGGTGGAGTTTCTGGTCACCGATCTATCAGATTACGTGACCGGCCAGTGTATCCCGGTCTGCGGCGGATTTGTGGCGTTTTGATCCCCCCATCAGACCCACTTCAACAGAAACCGCTCCAAAGCGTCGGCAAAGGGGCCGGTGAGGTTGTGCTCATGGGTCTCGGCGCGGAAGTCGACCCGGTCCTCGGCCCCGTAGAGCCGGTAGATCTGGCGGGTGAGCGCCTCGATGCGGGCAAAAGCGCTGACCGGCCACCACTGGTCGGGTAGGTTGGCCCGCACCAGCAGGGGCCGGGGGGCGATGGCGGCGTGTAAGTGCTCCACGTCGCAGACCTTGAGGATGCCAAAGGGGAAGGGTGAGGAATCGCCGTTGGCGAAATACGAGGCCATCTCGAACATATGCACCGCAAAGGTGGAGGCCGAACACAGGGGTGCGGCGGCGCAGAACCCATCGTCCAGCGGCGCCGACATCCAGGTGTCCATGCCGCCCTGGCACAATCCGGCCACCGCCACCCGGGCCGGGTCCACGTCGGGGCGGGCGCGCAGGTACTCGCCACAGCGGCGGGTCTCGGCCGAACGCAGGGCCAGCTGGCTGATGCCCAGCACCTGGCCCATGCCCATCACCGCGGTCATGGCGGTGGTGGTCTTGTGATCCTGGGTGGTGGTTTCGCCGAAGGGGGCGTGGTCGGGGATGAGCACCACAAAGCCGTGGCGCACCATGCGCAGGGCAAAGTGCTGATACGCCGGCTTCCACTTGTCCTCGGGCCAGCCGGGGTTCCACACCAGGGCCGGCCGGGCAGCGGTGGCCGGGGCCAGGGGACTGAAGACAAAGGTGGGGATGGCGTACTCCTCGTCCACGGCCACGTCCACCCTTTCGCACCAGGCGTGCTCTCCTACCTGCAGGCGGGCCCGCACCAGGCTCTGGCCCAGGGGCGGAAAGGTGGGCAGGCCGATCACCCCCGGCAGGTCGGCCCGCAGCCGGGTGCGGAAGTCTTCCCACTCGGCGCGGGTGGCAAATTGGCGGGGCAGGGTCAGCGATTGCCGCATCACCTGCTTCTGCAGCCAGCGCAGGGCATTGGTCTTGAGTCCAATGGGTTCGGCGCCGAAGGCCTCTTCCAAGAGCAGCAGCTCGTCTGACATGGTTTGTCCTCCTGTGGGGATAGGGCGGCACACGGCGCCGCGTAAACCAATGGTGGATAGCAGCCTCCGTCGTGCTTAAATTACACAATATCCGCACCGGCTCCATTCCCCCTTGCTCACCAGCCGCCAATGAACCCCAGAAAACCTTCGTCGCTCCGCGCCCGACAGCAGCGCGAACTGAAGCTGGATATTTTTGAGCAGATCCGCACTGAGATCAGGAAAATGCACAGCACCCTGGATCTGGGGCCCCTCCTGTGGGTGATTTGCGACGGCCTGAGTCGCCTGGGCCTGCGCTTCGATTTTTTCGGCATCAACCTGATCGACGCACAGACCTCGCCGCCTGCGGCGACAACACATTTCCGCACCCCGGCAGGAGGATGGGGCCAGCACACCTATGCCAACCTCGAAGGCCTGCCGCTCTTAGCCATCTGGAAGCAGCAGAAGCTGGTGTACCGGCGCGACCTGCAGACCGACGATCCCTATGGAGAAACCGCCAGGCTGGGCAAGAGCGGCCACCGCTCCGTGGTGGATATCCCCTTTCCCCACGGCACCCTGGCCCTCAGCAGCACACTGCCCGACGCTTTTGCGGCCGGCGACCTCGCATTGCTGCAGGAGATGGCCGCCCTGTGCTCCGAGGGGTTTGGCCGCCTGGACGAGTTGCGGGCACTAGAGCGCCGGGCCCAGGAAGCCGAGGTGCTCTCGGCGGCCATTGCGGTGGTGGCCGGCACCAGCGGGCTTGAAGAGGTGTTCCAGGTGGTGGTGCGGGAGGCGGCGCGCTTGGTCTCCGCTGAGTGGGTCACCCTTTTTCTCTACGACGAACTGGAAAAGGTGCTGGTGCCCCGCGCCCAGGTCGGCCATCAGTGGGAGGTGTACCGGCAGATCAGGCTGCAACCGGGTGAGGACGTGTCCGGACAGGTGCTGCTTTCCGGAGAGGGCCTGCTCTGCGATGACTTCAGTCCCGCCCACCAGACCCTCCGGCCGGAGAACCAGGCCCTTCTGGCATCCTCCTCGCCAGGGGTCGGTGGCACCGGGGCGGTGGTTCCTCTCAAGGCGGGGGGCCGGATCCTGGGCACCCTCTCGGTGCGCAGCAAGCATCACCGCTGCAGCCAACGGGACCTGGTGCTCCTGGAAAGGCTGGCGGCCCAGGCGGCCCTGGCCATCGAAAGGGCCTGGCACACGCGCGAGCTCTCGCTCAACCTGGCCCTGCAGCGGGTGCGCAACGAAACGCTGCGCATGGAGAAGGCCGAAGGCTGGAACCGGGTGCGCGTGGCCTTTCACGAGGAACTGGGCCGCTTGGTAAATTGCTGCCGTTGCAGCATCCAACTGGTCGACCGGGTCAGAGGGCAGTTCGTTTGTTATGGGTCCATGCAGCCGCTGGATCTGGCGGGTGTGCAGGTCTCTCCCCCTAGTGCACTGCGCGCCGGCCTGCGGCAGGTGGTGGAAAGCGGCGCCCCGCTGTACCGGCGGACCCGGGCAGAAATCGAATCGTGGGGCGAAGTGGAGATCGGCCCGCAGATCAACAGTGTGGTGGATGTGCCTTTTCTAGGGGGCACCCTGGCCATGAACAGCACGGCGGAAAACGCCTTCAGCCAGCAGGACATCGAGCTCCTCCAGAGCTTTGCCCAGGTGATGTCCGAAGCGTATCTGCGTCTCAAGGTGCTCCAGCGTCAGGAGGCGGTGCGGCAGGTGCGCGAGGCGGTGTGGGGAATGCGCCAGCCGGCAGATCTGGAGCAGGTACTGACGGTCATCCGCCAGCAACTGATCGCCAATCAGTTCCTCTTCAACGACGTAGGCGTGGGCGTGGTGGAGCAGCACGGTGCCGATTCCCTGGTGCGCCACTACAACTTTACCAACCCCGAAGCCGGCGGCAAATGGGTGAATTGGACCGACGGACCAACGGCTGACCTCCACCCGATTCATCGCTTTTGGAAGGAGGGGAAGGTGGTTTACCGCCGCGAGCTGAAGGCAGAAGACCCCTTTCAGGAAACCCGGTATCTTTCGCCCCTGACCCATTGCGTGGTGGACGTGCCCTTCTCCCATGGCACCCTGGCCCTCAACAGCCAGGTGCCCAATGCCTTTTCCGCCGACGACATCGAGTTGCTCGAGGAACTGGCGGTGGTGCTGTCCGAGGGCTTCAAGAGGCTCGACGACCTGCAGCAACTGGACCAGCGGGCACAGGAAGCCGAAGCCCTGGCCTCGGCGATCAATGCGGTGTACAGCTACACTGACCTGAGCCACAGGCTGCAGGAGATCGTGCGCCAGGTGAAGGGGCTGATCGGGGCCCATCGCTGCATGCTCCTGCTCTATGATGAAGGGAGCGGGATGCTGGTGCCGCATGCCCTGGAGGGCTACAAAGAATCCGCGCTGCAGATGAGGATCGCCCCGGGAGAAGGCCTTACTGGTCACGTCTACGCCACCGGCAAGGCCTACTATAACCAGTCTTTGCCCGACACTCTGCTCAAGCCGCTCAGCCCCCATAACCAGGCCTTGCTGGAACGGGCCATTACCGGGAGCAGCATGGGACCCAGCGCCGGCATCCCGCTGAAGCTGGGCGGCCAGATCATCGGCGCGGTGGTCGCCGGACAGGTGGGACGCGCATTGGGAGAGCGAGACCTGGTGCTGCTCGAGCGGCTGGCAGCCCAGGCCAGCCTGGCCATCGAGCGCTCCCGGCACGAGCGCGAACTCTCGCTCAACCTGGCCCTGCAGCGGGTGCGCAACGAAATCTTAGAAATGAAAGAGGCGGCAGGCTGGGAGCAGGTACTCTCCAGCCTGCACAGCGAACTGGGAAGGCTGGTGGAGTTCTGGTTCTGCAGCATCCAGTTCATCGACCGACTAGCCGGCCAGTTCACCTATTACACCACGTATTTCTCTCCAGAAGACTGGCACCTGCAGGGCCGGAAACAGCTGCCTCTGACCCCGGGGTTGAAACAGGTTGTGGAGACCGGCAGCAACCTCTACCGCCGCACCCGGGCAGAAGTGGAACGCCTCCAGGACGATGTGGGCCCCGAAGTGCAATGTATTGTTGATGTGCCCTTTCTGGGGGGCACGGTGGCCATCAACAGCATCAGGGAAAACGCCTTCAGCGACCAGGATATCGCCGTCCTGGAGCGTTTTGCCCAGGTCATTTCAGAGGGATACCGCCGGCTGCAGGATCTCAAAGATCTGGCCCTGGCCCAGCAGCGGCTGCAGCAGGCACAGAAACTGGAGGCGGTGGGCCAATTGACCGCCGGCATTGCCCACAACTTCAACAACCTGCTGCAGGCCAACCTGGGCAATATCAACCTGGCCATGATGAAGGGTTCCCCCGAAGTGCAGGGCTATTTACAAGATGCCGACGCAGCGGCGATGCGCGGGGCCGACCTGGTGCATCAGCTCATGCTCTTCGCCCGGGCCGAGGTACAGGAGATCCCTTTCGAGTCCGTAGACCTGGGCGCCATCATCGCCGATACCGTATCCCTCTGCCGCAAGACCATCGACCGCCGCATCGAACTGCAGGTGGAGATCCCCACTGAACTACCCCTGGTCCAGGCCGATGCGGGCCAGCTGGAGCAGGTGCTGCTCAATCTGTACCTGAATGCGCGCGATGCCCTGGAGGAGGTCGAGCGTCCCTTCCCCTGCGTCCGGACCACCGCGCGATTAGTCTGTCAAGCTGGGCATGGAGAGGATGAGGAGCGGGACTATGTATGCGTCGAGGTCAGCGACAACGGCGCCGGGATGGATGCACAGACCCGGGAGCGGATCTTCGAGCCCTTCTTCACCACCAAGGAAGTAGGTAAGGGCACCGGTCTGGGACTGGCCACGGCCTACGGCATCCTCCAGCGGCACCAGGGTTGGATCGAATGCCGCAGTCAGGTGGGAGAGGGGACTACCTTCTCCCTGTACCTGCTGGCCGGCGCCGGAGTCGAGCCCAGGGTCACGGCGGTTTCGGCCCGAGCACTGCCAGACCCGCCGCGCGGGACCGAGACCCTGCTGGTGGTCGACGACGAGGACCTGGTGCGCCGCACTACCGCCCAAATCTTCGCCGACCTGGGCTACCAGGTGCTGGAGGCGGAAAATGGCCTGCAGGGCCTGGAGGTCTTTGGCCGGCATCGGGAAGAACTCAGCCTGGTGCTGCTGGACCTGTCGATGCCTGGCCTTGCGGGCCGGGAGGTGCTCAGGCAACTGAAGGCGCAGGCACCTCGCCTCAAGGTGATCGTCTTCACCGGGTATATCGCGGACCCAGGGGAGTTCGCGGGCAGGGCGGAACTGGTGGAGAAGCCCTTCTCCCTCCGTCAACTGGCCACTGTCGTGCGCCGAATCCTCGACGCCGTCTAGTTTTTCAGCCCACTTCCTCCAGCGCCTGCACCAGGCCGCGCATGTAGCCGATCTCAAAGGCAAAGCCGCGGTGGGCCCACTCGTTTTCCCCCACCAGCCAGGGGGTGTGGTCGGCGCGGATGGGGCCCTCGAAGCCCACCTCCTGGTACGCCTTCACGGCGGCCACCATATCCCAATCCCCCTCGTCCATAAACACCTCGTGGAAGACACCGGGCAACTGCCCCTGCACCGCACGGAAGTGGGCGAAGAAGAGCTTCTGCTGACGGCCAAAGTGGCGGATGGCGTCGATGGGGTCCGTCCCGGCCATCTCGGCCACCGTGCCCTGGCATAGGTCCAGGCCGTTGCAGGGGCTGGGCACCAGGTCGATCACGCGCTGCAGGGCTTGGGTGCTGTGCAGGATGCGGGCCACGCCCATGAAGGAGGGGATGGGCGCGTCGTCGGGATGGGCGGCCAGCTTGACCTTGCAGGATTCGGCCACCGGCAGCACCCGCTCCAGGAAATAGGCCAGGTTGTCCCACACCTCCTCGCCGTGGATTTCCCGGTCGGGCACATGGATGGCTCCACCTCCCCGGGGGTTGCGCCAGTCCAGGGCAGCGGCGGGATTGCGCAGCGCCTCCTCCAGATCGAAGCGCCGCAGACGCGCCCCGCCCCGCCCCCGCACCTGGTCGGTGCTGATCCCGCCCAGCAGCATCCAGTTGTAGCCCAGGATGGGGATGCCGGCCCGGCCGATGGCCTCGATGGTGGCGCAGTAGTTGTCGAGCTGGCGGTCGCGCCCGCGCAGCCCAAACATGACCTGATCGTAGAAGTGCGAGGGCACGTTCTCGACGGCGCAGACTTCCAGGTCATAAGTGGCGAAGAGGTCCTGGATACGCGCCAGCTCGGCGTACTCGACGCGGCCAGCGGGCGAGTCGGGGCCGCCGATGACCGCGTGGCGCACGCCCACCTGGCTGGCGAATTGGGCGGTCTGGGGCGTGGGGGCTACTTCTAGGGCGATCTTCATCGAGTACCTCTGTTATGTTGGTGGCCGCTGAGGTCAGCGTGAGGCAGATCGGAACGCGCTGGCTGCGGCTTTTAATTTACTGAAAGCAGCGGATTGGGGCAGCCCTGCCAGGAAAGGCGCCGGCTAGACGGCCAGTGGTGTTGCCGCTCAGATGCTGCGGCGCATGTTTTCGGTGAACTGGCGGATGACCGGGGCCAGGGTCACCCCCAGAGCGATCAGGTCTTCTATGTTTAGGGACAGTTCGCTCAGTAGAACCGGAGGCAGAAAGCGCCCGACAGCCTCCAGGGGTGTCGCGATTGGGGCTGGCGCTGTGGAGGGTTCGGCGGGCGGCGGGGCGGTCACCCCGCCCATCAGCGCGACGGTGGGGAAGGCGGCCTGGCGCGGATAGGGATAAAGCCCGCCGGCGATGAAATCGGCCAGCCCGATCAGGGCGCTGAAGGGATCGGCTGCGGTGGCTTGGTGGTGGTTTGCCACCACCCGTTCCACCTCGGGACCCAGTTTCCAGTTGGCCGCCAGGATACGGCCCACCGAGCTGTGGTTGGCGCCGCCGGCCACCTCCTCCTCGGCTGCCAGCATCGGCACCTGCCATTGCTGGGCCACTAGGTGCTCGACGATGGTGGGGAAGAGGCCGGGAAAGGCCTGGACCAGGGCGGCCTTGCCGATATCGTGCATCATGCCCCCAATATAAGGGTCCTGGTCGGCGGTCAGCGGCAATCGCTGCCAGCAGGCAAAACGCTTGAGCGCCGCGATGGTCTCTGGGGTGAGGGCCAATTCCTCGAGTTCGCGCTGCTGGGCAGGGGTCTGCCGGGCCGGGTCGAGGGGCAGGGCCAGCAGGCGGGTGGCCACGGCCACCGCGACGCTGTGTACCCAAAAGGCATCGAGGGAAAACTTGGTTTCCTTGTCCCCGGCAAATACCCGTTTCACCGCCCCGGAGACGATCAGCTCCTTGACCGCGACCTTGCCCAGCAACAAAACCGCCTTGCCCACCTCGGTGATCTTGCCCCGGAAGCCATACACCGGTGAACTGGCCCGCCGGATGACCTGGGCCTGGCAGAGCGGGTCGGTCTCAATGGCCTGAATCCACTTGCTGATCTCGCTGTCGCGGTCGCGGTCCAACTCGACGATGCGGTTGTAGACCTGGGGCAGCACCGGCAGGTCGACCATGTGTTCGATGTCGCGCTCCAGGCGGTTGCGGATTTCCCTGGGAGGTAAGCTGGCGATGGGGGCGCTGTCGATGCTCTTGGCAAAGACGAACTCGTTGATGATCTGCTCCAGCTCTTCGGTCTTGAATTTGTCGCGCTCGATCAGGTAGATGCCCAGCCGGTCCAGTCCGCTGCGCTCCTTGGTGCTCAGCTCAGTGATGCTGTTGCAGAGCACGATGACCCGCATCTCGGCGCGGCTGTTGATAGAAGCCAGCCGCGCCAGGGTGACTCCACCCCCCGGTAGACGGGTGGACAGGAGCAGCAACTTGACCCGCGTTTGCAGGAAACGCAGATGTTGGGTGAGGGTACCAGTACTGGTGAGAATCCCATATCCCACCTTGAAGTCGGGAAAACGCTGCTGCAGCCGGTGGTAGCTGGTCATTGCATGCACCAGGAAGCGGGCGGCAGACTCTCTCTCGGGTTGGAGCAACTGCTCGGCCGCCGCCGTCTCCTCCCCAAAGAGGATCAGCGGGTATTCGTCCGTTCTGACCAGGGGGTCTTTGTTCTTGAGGAACTGGTCGACCTGGCCGCGCAGGTCCTTGCCGATCAGTTCGCGCACCTTGGCCATGAACTGCTGCGCGGTGAAGGGTTTGACCAGATAACCGCTCGCTCCTGACCTCACCGCGTTGACCACATCGTCTTTGGTATTGCGCCCGGTGAAGAGGAGCACTGGCAGATGCTCGTAACCGGGCTGGTGGCGCACCTTGGTGAGCAACTCCAGGCCGTTCATGACCGGCATGTTCCAGTCGGTCAGCAACAAATCGATCTTGGTGGAGCTCAGCGTTGCCCAGGCGTGGCCGCCGTCCTCGGACTCCACAATATCGCGGTACCCCATCTGCCTGAGCACGGTCGAGATGAAGTTCCTTATGGCAGGAGTATCATCGGCCAGCAGTATTTTCATTCCATCCTTGTATTGGTCCCACCCTACGGAGCATCCCGCGCCGGCGGGGGAACGACAAATTCAAAATTTACTTAAATCATGAATAAACTTCAACAAGCAGATTCCCCGACCGGAGGTGTTGACCAGGATAGCGCCGCGTTTCATGCGCCCAGGGTCTCGCGCCGAATCAGGTGCCGGGTCTCGGGGATGAGCGGGCAGTGGAGAGAGAGGATGTCAGCGCGGCTGGCGAACAAACTACCGCCGTTGGGGGTTCAGTGTTTGCCCAGCAGTCTCTTTGGCGGGAGCACCCAATTGGCACCCACGTACACAAAGCGCCGCCCCAGGGCCACCCGGATGCCGGTGCCCGAGCCGTTGGGGCCGTTGAAGAGCAGGCCAAGGGTGCCGTAAAGGGTGCGGGGATTCAATCCACGGTAGCCCACGCCCAGGGCCAACTTGCCGGGTTTGCCGCCAAAAAAGGAAGTCTCCACCGGGATAAAACTCAGGTCCGCCCCCAGGGAGAGGAGCACCTTGGTATCCCCCCCGCAGCGAAAGGAGGAAACCAGGTACCCGGTCTGGGTATCGAAGCAGGCTGGCTGGCCGTAACTGGTGAAGGCGCGCACAAAACGCGCGTCGGTCCGGCCCTGCTGCTGCAAGAGCGCCAGGTCCAGTGCCTGGACCGAAGCGACCAGCCGGTAGCGGGGGATGATCAGCTGAAAACCCAGGGGCACATCCACCCCCAACCCTCTTTGGTCCAGGTTGACGAAACCCAGCCCGAAGGCGGCGTAGAGCCGGGTCGAGGCGGGCTTCTCCTGGGCCCCGAGGGCGCCGGTCAGGAGCAGGGAGAGCAGCAGCACACGGGTGAAACGCATCGGGCACCTCACAGGACAGGGCACCCCAAATAAACCCCCTTCTCCAGTTCGGAACAAGTCCAGGACCTGTGCCGCTGGCTGCCGGGTTGGTTTTCAAGGCGTCGCTCCTCCGGGGCCTTGCGGGTCGGGATTCACCTCAGTAGTTGCCCTCGCGCCGCCACAGGTCCAGGATCAGCTCGTAGCGGCGCAGGGCCATGCCGGTGTACACACAGTTGCTGGTGGAGAAGATGTATCCACCCCCCGGCATGCCGCTCTCCAGGGCGTAACGGGCCGAGGCCAGGCATTCCTCGTCGGTCCCCGAATCGAGCAGGCCGCAGTTGACATTGCCGATCAGGCACACCTGCCCGCCCACCTGTTTTTTCACCACCGCCAGATCCACCTCGCCCTGCGGGTCCAGGGAGTGCAGGGCGTGGGGTTTGCCCTCCAGCAACTGGTCGAGGATGGGCATGATATTGCCGTCGGTGTGTTTGATCACGTAGTGGCCCTGCTCGCGGTAGCCGCGGATCAGCCGGGTCAGGTAAGGGGTGACGAATTCCTCGAACCACTCGGGGCGCAGGAAGGGGCCGGTGTTGAAGCAGTAGTCGGCGCACAGGGCAAAGCCGTCCAGGCCGCCATGGGCCTTGAGGCGCGCCCCCCGCTCCAGGGCCTGGTCCACCAAACGCGCCGCCTCTTCCTTGACCTGCTCGGGTTCCTCCACCAGCCGGGCGCACCAGGCCTCCATGGCTGTGCCCGAGGGGATGCTGTAGGTGGCGTCGCCGTGCAACATCAGGAAATAGGCGTCGCCGCTGATTTCGCGCACCAGTTCGATCAGGCGCAGCACCTCGTCCTCGCGGCCGGGGTTGGGGTGGAGGAAGATGGCGTCGTGTTCAAAGCGGCGGGCGGTGGCGATGAAGAGTTCGGCCATGTCGCGGCGGTGGAGCTGGCGCTCCTTCTCCTCCATCTGGTCCCACTGGTGGTAGTTGCGATGGGAGGGATGGACCTTGCCAAAGGCCTCCATGGTCAAAAAGAAGACCAGCTCGAAGTGGGGCACCCGCATGCCTGGCAGGGGCGGCCGGCGTTCCAGGGCGTGTTTGAAACGCTGGCGGGGAGTGAGGACTGGTTCAGTCATAACGCCCGTACCTTTTGAGGATCACACGCGGACGAAGAGGGCAGGGTGATAGCAAAAGAGCAAGGGTTATGCCACCGGATCTTTTGCTCTGGAGGCCTAGGCAGACGGGTCGCGATCGCCTGAAACCTGCGACAGGGGTGGCCCAGTGGGACGGGGGGTGCGCCCTTGCGCCGAGGGAGAATAATGGTGAAAATTCACTCGACCAGAATCAATTTGGGTTTGTTATCGTCACCTTTATATGAGGAGCAGTTTCATGTCGAATACCCTTTCTTATCGCATTGGCTCGCTGAAGAAACTCTACCTGCCTTTTGCCCAAGTGGCGGAGATGGGCATCGAAGGACTCGAACTGGTATGGGATGAGGACACCACCGCAGCTCAGGTCAAAACTGCGCTGGGTTCCTGCAAGCTGTCGGTCACCTCGATCCAGGTGCCCTGTCCCCTGGAAGACGACAACCTGCCCAAGACCATCGGGGCCCAGGCCGCCCAGGCCGCCGAACTGGGCGCGCGCTATATGTTTGTCAGTGCACATGCCGGCGAGAAGATGCCCAAGGCCGAAGCCTACGATAGGTTGCGCCGGGTGGGAGACGCGGTGGGCGCCCACGAGGTCTTCGTGGCCATGGAGACCCACCCTGACCTGTGCCAGAATGGCGATCAGATGGCCGAGACCATGAAGGGGGTCAACCACCCCTGGGTGGGGGTCAACTACGACACGGCCAATATCTACTACTACAACGAGCAGGTGGACACCATCGCCGAGTTGAAGAAAGCGGTTTCCTATGTGCGCGGTGTACATCTCAAGGACACCTTCGGCGGGTTCCGCGACGGCAAATTCCCGGTCTTCGGCGAGGGCATTGTCGACTTTGCGGCGGCGGATAAGGTGCTGCACGGAGGGGGGTATACCGGGGCCTATGCGATGGAGTTGGAAGGCGGCACCTTCGACCCCAGCAAGCCCGACGAGTTGGCCGAGAAGGTGGCCCGCTGCGTGGCGCACTTGAAGAAGGTGGGGATCGGGGACTAGCGAATTGATGGGGCGCGCCGGGGGCCACGCCCCATACGTTGGGGCGTGGCATGCCATTCCGATCTTTCCCCAGGCGCGTCCTTCTCACCCGCTCGCTTCGCTCCGCTGCCCGACCCTTCCGCCACGCGTACTTCCCTACGAACTAGGGCAGATGGGTGGCGAAGAAGACTTCCAAGGCAGCTCGGTACTGGATTTCGGAGACGGCAAAGGCCTTGCCGTGGCCGCCTGAGATTTCGAGGAATTCCACGGGGGCGTTGGCGGCGGCGTACAGCTCCTGGCCCTGCTCAAAAGGGATGAGGCCGTCCTCCCGGCTGTGTACCACCAGCACCGGGCAACTGATCCCGGACAACTGGCCCAGGGTGTCGTAGGTATAACGGGCCATCCGGCGCACCGGGAAAAAGGGGTAGCGCCGGCTGCCCAGGGCGGGCAGCGAAGTGAAGGTGGATTCCAGCAGCAGGGCGCCAGGCGGATGCTGCCGGGCCAGCCGGGCGGCGATGGGTCCGCCCAGGGAACGGCCGCAGATCACCAGGCGCGCCGGGTCCACTCCCTCTTCCTGCACCAGGAAAGTCCACGCTGCTTCCGCATCCAGATAGGTGCCCGCTTCGCTCGGTTTTCCCTCGCTCTGCCCATACCCCCGATAGTCAAAAACCAGGATGTCGAAGCCCAGGCCGGTGAAGACCCGGATGGGGTCGAGCAGGTGCGAGATATTGCCGTAGTTGCCGTGACAAAAGAGCACCGTGCCCCGCGACGCGGGGGCCTCGACCAGCCAGGCGGCGAGCCGCAGGCCATCGGTGCTGACGAGCGATACTTCGCGGTAGGGCAGCCCCAGATTGGCCGGGGTGTCGATGTGGCCGGTGGTGGGGACGTAGACCAGGCGGTCCTGAAAGAAGTAGAGCAGCGCGCCCAGACCTGCGTAAGCGGCTAGGATGGCCAGGATGAGGGAGGGCAGGATGGACTTTAGTTCCAGGCCGTTCATGGGCAGGGTTGGGCTGAGAGTGTGAGGGGACTGATGGACAGCAAAAGAGCGCTGCGGTACCTTCCTTCGATGGAGGAGAAAATGAAAGTCTCCGTGAAAATAGTCAAAGGCGGCGAGTCGACGGCCCAGCCCGCCGAATGCCGCAGCGAAGACGCCCGGGGCAACGGCATCTGGTGCATCCGCCTGCGGGTGCGCCCCGATGGTTCGGGCATCGACCTGTTGCCGGCCCCCGACCACAGGCCCTGAAGAGAGGAGACTCCCGCTGCGCCTTCTCGAACTCCTGGTCCTGCTGTCCCTGCTGCTTCTGTGCGTCCTGCCCGGCCAAAGCCTGGAACTACCCGCCGAGCAGCATCCCTCGCTGCTCTTCACCGCCGACGAAATCCCCCTGCTCAAGGAGCGCATCCAGCGGGCGCCCTATGCCACCTGGTGGGCCACCACCCTCAAGCGGGCCAATGCCGCCGCTGCCACTTATGTGGAAGAACGCGCCAAGGTGCGCAGCGCCAAGAGCCTGGCCTTTGCCTATGTGATCACCGGCGACACCAGCTATGCGCGGCGGGGCGTCGAACTGCTGGCCGACACCAAGTTTCCCCCGCGCGGCGGGGACATGGGCCAGCCCCACCTCGAAGGGGAGATCGCCGCCCAGTACGCCGAAGCCTACGATCTGCTCCACCCCTATCTGCAAAGCGACAGCACCAAGCTGGAATTGATCCGCACCATCCTCGCTGAGGAAGCCCAACGCCTCTACGCCGGCATCCGGATCAAATTCGGCTTCCTCTCCATCCGCCTGCACCAGACCCCCGATCCGCGCGACCTCTCCACGGTCCATCTCGACAACTGGCATCTGCGGGCCTACTCCGGTCTGGGCCTGGCGGCCTTTGCCCTGGCCGACCATCCCGGTCTGTCGGGCAGCACCCCGCAGCAATGGGCCGAACGCGCCTACGACCTGGTCACCCGCACCATCGACTATCAGGTGGAGGGCACCGACGGGGGCTACGCCGAGGGGCCCTTCTACCTCCGCTACGCCGCCGATGTGTACCTGCCCTATATGTGGGCGCTCAAAAACCTGACCGGCACGGACCTCTTCTCCACCCCCAAGGTGCACAAACTCCACGACTGGTCCCTCAACCTGCGCCTGCCCAATGGCCGCCGGCCCAATATCGACGACGGCCACCTCGACGATTTCTACGGCCAGTACCTGGCCGGCCTCTACGAAGACGGCGGCGAACACCGCTGGGACTGGGAGCAGGACGAGGCCGGGCGGTACGTGCGCGAGTTCTCGGAGTTGGATGCCATCGCCCTGTACGACGATCACATCCCGGCCAAAGCGCCGACCCGAAGCCCCACGATCTTTATGCCCGAAGCCGGCGACGCGGTCTTCCGCCGCGACTGGTCAAAGGCGGCCACCTATCTGCTCTTGCGCGGCGAACACGGCCTCATCCGCTCCCGAGGCCTGGGCCACGAACATCCGGACGAAACCAGCTTCATCCTCTATGCCGGGGGGGAGATGCTGGCTCTGGACGCCGGGTACATCGATTTCGAATTCCATCAGAAGGTCAACCAGGGCCGCAATCACAATGTAGTGCTGGTGGATGGGCAGGGACCGCCGCTCAAGACCCTGCTGGGCCAGCCGGTGGATGGGGGCGAGGACGCCTACATCGAAAACTACTTCACCAGCGAGGGGGTGGATTACGCCGAGGTGCGCGCCGCGTACCAGGGCGTGCAGATGCGGCGCCGGGTGATGTTCCTAGGCAAGCGCTACTTCGTCATCGCCGACCAGTTGCGCGGCGAGGCAGTGCACACCTACGAGTGGCGCCTGCACGGCAATGGCGGGGGTAGCAGCGGGGGAACCTACCTGCGGACCGAGAACCTGGCCCGGTGGACCCGGCCCCAGGCCGAGTTACTGGCCTATCTGCCCCTCCTGCCCGGCCGGACCTTTGCCGAAATTGACACCCTCCATTCCTTTGACTACCTGCAAGAATTGACCCACACCACCTTGCAGGTACAGCAGCGCGGCCAGAACGCCGAGTTCCTGGCGGTGCTCTACCCGCACAACCTGCACGAGATCACCCCCGTTATCGCCACCGCAACTGCCACGGGCGCCCAGGCAGTGGAGCTTTGGGGGGAGGGGACACTGGACCTAGTCTGGTTGCCTGAGGCGGGAGCAGATTCGGCGGTGGTCACGGGGCGCGAAGGCCCGTTGAGCAGCGACACCCGTTTTGGCTGTGCGCGTTACGCCGAGGGCCAGCTGCGCGGCTATACCCTGCAGGACACGCGCTACCTGCGGGCAGGCGGCAGGCTGGTGTTCAGCGCCACGGACAGTGTGGATGTGAGCCTGGATTTCAGCGATGCTGGAATGACCGGTTTTGTGCGCGGCCCAGAGACCGGCTATGGCCTCGACCTGGCCTGGGAGGGCGAGGCGGATTCGGTGCGTTTTGGGGGCACCACGCGCCAGGTCGCGATCCCGGTCCGCAACGGATTCCTGCACCTCGAACTGGCCGGGGCCGGCGCTCTGAATGCCGTGAGAGTAGTGGCGGCGCCCAAACAGCGCGAGGATTTCGACGGCAGCGGCCAGGTCGATTTCGCCGACTTCTTCCTCTTTGCCGACACCTTCGGCAAAGAAGACACCCGCTTCGATCTGGACGGCAGCGGCCAGGTCGATTTCGCCGACTTCTTCCTCTTTGCCGACGCCTTCGGCAGGCCCTCTGGCGGCGACTGAACCCCACGTGTATATTTTAGTAGAGTTGTGGTTGGAACCCCTGCGCTGTACAGCGCGTCTTTTTGTGTAAAAGGAGATTGGTCATGAGGAAGAAGATCACCCTCGCCTTCGCCGTGGTGTTTGCAGTAGCTGCCCTGCAGTGGGCCGTAGCCAGCGTCGACACCCAGCCGGCAGTTGTCAAGCAGGTCTCCGGCCAGACGACGCAGAGCGTCGAGGGCAAGGCGTGTCCCACGGGGGATGCCGCCAGTTGCCCCAAGGATAAGGCAGGTTGCGATAAGGCGGCATCGGCCAGCTGTCCCAAGGGCGAGGCCACCACCACCAGTGCCGCCACCTGCCCCAAGACCGAGGCGGCCAGCTGCACCAAGGCCGAAGCCGCCAAGTGCCCCATCTCCAGCGGCGCGACCAAGAGCTGAGCCCCTATACCATATCCGCCCCGATCCCCAGCCTGTTCAGGCCGGGGATTTTTTTATGACCCCGGAGGACCATCATGAAATCAGCCCTCGAATTGGCCATGGAAAAGGCCGACGCCGAATTGGGCCAGGACAAAGACTACGTCAAACTGACTCCTGAGCAGGTCGCTGCCATCGACCAACTCAAGAAGCAGTACGAGGCCAAATGGGCCGAGCAGGAGATCTCCCTCAAGGCCAAGATCCAGAAGCTCTCCAAAGAAGTGGAGCCTCAGACCTTCGCCGAACATCAAAAGCAGTTCCAGGGGGAGATGCAGCGGGTGCGCGAGCAGATCTTCGCCGAGCGCGACCAGAAGATCGAGGCCATCCGCAAGAAGAAGTAACAGCGCGGCGCGGCCTCAGCGCACCACACTCAGCGGGCCGCGGAACTCGGCGTGGCCCTGTGGCCCCTCCGCACTGATCCGATATAGGTAGGCGCCGTTGGCCAGCCGGCGGCCCTCCTGGTCGCGGCCATCCCACTCCATCTGCTGAAACCCAGCCCCCTGCGCCAGTGGCCCCAGCCTGAGCACGCGCCGGCCGCTGAGGGTGTAGACCTCGATGGCCACTTGGGCCTCGTGCGAGAGCACGTAGGTGAAGCTGGTCCCCTCCCGCACCGGCTGCGGGTAGGGCAGGGCATTGGCGATGACCAGTTCCTCGCTGAGGCGGAAGCGCAATTCCGCAAAACCCACCTCGCGCCCACC
The DNA here is from genome assembly GCA_945861755.1 of Gemmatimonas phototrophica. Classification (GTDB taxonomy): domain Bacteria; phylum Latescibacterota; class UBA2968; order UBA8231; family UBA8231; genus SICG01. Next base: position 14,524 of record CAMAVQ010000006.1, on the reverse strand, counting down.
CTGCAGCACATGGGCCTGCAGCCGGTGTTCTCCGGGCTTCAGGGAAGGCCGGTACAACACCCCCGGTCCCTCCCATACCGAATCGGGCTGGACCGGCACCCCGTCCACCGCCAGGGCTAGGTGGCCCTCACCGCCGGCTTGGACCAACAGCCCCTCGCCACTGACCAAGGGGTCGCCGTCGAGCAGTGGCCGGCCTCCTGGCCAGGCGCTGAATCCCAGGGCGACCCGCCCTCCCTCCCGCAGCGAGACCTCCAGCATGTCGTCCTGTGGATCGGCATCGGCCTGGGCCAAAAGCAGGCGGACGAAGAGCCGCCCTGCCGCCGGGGCAGCCAGGCTGTCGAACCGCACCAGGCGCGCCTCACCCCGCTGCAAGGGTGCCAAGGTCAGTTCCCGCACCCGGGTCCGGCGTTCCCCCTGCTCCAGACGCAACCGCGCTCCGGTCTCCACCACTCCCAGATTGCGCACCACCACCTCCACCCTCCCAATCGAATCCAGCCGGGCCTGTGCCAAGCCCAGGGAAAACTGCGGCGCAAAGTCCAGGGACCATTTGTCTAGATGCGCCGCGTTCCCCTGCAAGCGTGCCCGCAAGCGCAGCTGCGGGTATTTGGCCGCATCCACCCCGCGCAGATCGGTGAATTGGCCGGCCTGAGCGGGCTGTACCTCTTGGAGAGACTGCCACGCAGCTCCTGCCCCCTGGCGGCCCTCCACCTCCACCTCCACCCCCTGGCCTTGTACCAATAAACCTTGCCAGGCCGCAGCCGGTCCGATGGCCGGCGAGAGCAGCTGGCCGCGGGTGACCCGGCCCAGCCCCTCATATCTGAAGATCCGCGGACCCTCCAGATCTCCCAGCCAGACCTTGTTGTTGACCCAGTCGTACTGGCCGGAGATGATGCCGGTGGAATCCTGATCGCTCTGCCACTCCCCCAGCAGGTGGCCGTCCTGGCTGTCCACCATGCGGATACGGCGGCCGTCCCGGTATTCGATGAAGTAGAGCCGCTCGCCGTCGGCCAGAATCCCGTCGGTCCAGGTAAAGGTGAAACCTGTCTCCGTGGGGGGAGAGGTGAAATCCCGCAGCAACGCCCAACCGCGGGCCGGATCAAAGACCCGCACCCGCCACTGGTTGCGCGTGCCGGCCTCGGAACTCATCGACACATTATAGATGTAGCGGCCGTCCGAGGTGATCAGGGCATGGCCGCTGACGATCTGCCCATTCTTCCATTCCAGCAGGCCCTCGGGCACCGTGACCGTGTCTTTCTTGCCGGTGGCCGTCGAGAGCCGCTCCAGGGAGAAGGGGTCGCCCATCTCGCTGTAGAGGTACCCGTCGCTGTGGCAGGTGGCCGAGATGCCGGCGGTGGTCGAATCGGCCAGCACGCCGTAGACCTGGCCGAACTGGGTGCCGTTGAAGCCGCTGCCGATGCGGGTGAAGAAATCCGTGCCGGGGTACACCGTGGACTTGTCGTTGAACCAGCGCTTGGCGTACAGGTAGGTCCCATCCGCGCACACCACCCCAGCCCCCTCCAGACCCTCCACTGCCACGCCGGCCTCGCGGGTATCAGCCCCCGGATGGAGGGCACGGGTGGCCGCCGAAAGCACCATCCTGGTGCCGGAGAGTTCCAGGTCGAGATCCTCTCCGGACAAAAACTGGAGACCCTGCTGCTGCCACCGGGGCAGGGTTTGGCCCGCCTCGACCCAGAAGGAGCGCATCACACTCCAGGGCCCCAGGCCAGCGCCCGAATGCACACGCGCGCGCCAGAAATAGCCCTGCCCCTCTTTCAGGCCCTGGGGCTGGTACCCGGCCTTGCCCTGCACGGGAGCAGCCAGCGCCGAATATCCCGCTCCCGAGTCCGCAAAAGCCGGGTCCGCGGACAGGGCAAACTCGCAATCGAAGGGCCCGCCGCTCAGGGGCAGCAGCGCTTCCAGCACCAGGCCCTCGGCCGGGAGCACCGCGCCGGACAGCGGGAAGAGCAGTCCGGGAATCACCGGCGAATGCACCTCCACCTGGCGCTGCAATTGGTTGTTGCCCTCGTCGGTTTCTGGCACGGCACCGGCCTGGTCCACCTGCAGTTCAAACGCATAGGGCCCCGGGCGAGACCCCACCGACCAGTTTGCCGCCAGGGTGAGGGTGCCGGCAAAGGGTGCCTCTTTTTGGTAGATCAAGGTTTCGGGCGCGGCTTCCGCCTGGGGGCTGCGCACCAACAGCGCCACCTGCACACTGTCGCTGCCCAGACGGGTGTTGTTGCGCCACAGCGCCTCCACCCTCAGGGTGTCCTGGCTGAAAACCTCTCCTTTGTCCAAGCGCAGGTCCAGGGCCTCATAATCGGGCTGCCTGGGCAGGGCCAGCCGCTGGGCCGGATCGCCCTGCAGCTGCATGGTGAGCGCCACATCCTCAAAACTGGGATGGGCGGCCAAGGTCTTCACCTTGGCGATATCCAGCGCCGGACCGAATTCCAGGGTCCCTCCCTGAAAGAACTGGGCGAAGAGGTGGTCGGCCAGCAATGCCTGCTGGGCCGGCCGGCCCTGGGCACTGGCCGAGATATAGGCGATACCCCCTCCCTCTTTTCTGAGGGTGAACGACTCGCTCAGGCTGGGGTTGAAGGGCTCGGCGAACTGGCCGTTGAGACAGGAGAGGGCCACCATCAGGGGCAGGCGGGCGCCGTTCTGTACCTGGCTGAGATAGTCCCAGTCGGGGAACTGGGTAGAAAAAAAGAACTGCATGGTGCCAATGCTGCCGTGGCCGCTGAAATTGACCAGCAATGCTCCCTGGTTGAGTTCGTCGAGGAAGTCTTTGCCGCTGAGATTGGGGATGGGGGTATTATCGGGATTGTTGATTGCGACCGTATTCAACCCCAGCGCTTCGGTGTACTGGGTGGCCAACTGGTCGTTGGTCTGGACGAATTCCCCTATTTCGTGGAAGGTGGCCAGATAGATCACCCGGCTGCGCCAGTCGCCCGGCTCGGGGGCCTGGTCGTAGCGGATGATCTTGTCCACGATCTCGAGGGATTCTTCCGGATTGATGAAGGAGAGCCGGCCCACAGCCAGTTCGGGCAGCAGATCGCTGTCCAGCAGGCTATAGAGGTAGTCGCTGCCGGCCTCACCCCGATTGCGGGCATGGTAGTAGAGGGAGGGCACAAAACTGGGCCGGCTCGAGCGGTACGCGTAGTGGGTATTGCCGGCCAGCAGCACGTACACCGGTGGGCGCTCCCAGGAATGGTATGCGTAGGCGATGAAATCGCGCACCGCCTCCGAGGTCATCTGCCCGTAGGAGAACTCGTCGTACAAATCCTCCACGTCCACGACCTCAACGCTCAGCCCGCCCTCGCGGCGGTGGGCGGCCAGGCGCTGGGCTGCCTCGAGGAAATCGGCGTGGGTGATGATCAGGTAGTCGGCCTGATGGCCAGGCGTGCGCCAGGAGGAAGGCAGGTCCACCTTGCCGTGAGGCCGCTTGATGCCGGCCAGGGTGTCGGCCGCCACATACCGGGCCGAGTCAACTGGGTTATCCTCAAAAGTGATAAAGGAACCCCGCGCCGCCGTGGAGTCGGACTGGAAATCGGTGAAGTAGTACCCGTGGGCCACGTCCCACACCTCGATGCCGGGTGGGTACAACCCCTGTAGAACATAGGACTGGCCCCCGGAAGGTTGGGTGAAATCGAAGTACCCGATCCAGGTCTGGTACGCGCGGCGGTACCCGATCTCAAACCAGTTGAAGAACACCTGGTCCGGAAGGCTCTGGTCGGCAAAGAGCTGGAGGCGCAGGCGGTTCTGGTCCTTTAGGTAGGCACTGGGGATTTCGGTCTCGAAGCGCAGCTCGTCCGGTCCCCTCCAGATGCGCTCGTCGATGCGCTGCTCGTTCAGCAGCACTCCGGTATGGTGGATATTGTCCGAGACTCCGTGCAAAACCACGCGCAAGCGGGCAGTATAGTCCTCGCCTTCAGCGCGGTGGAGCAGCGGCTGCGAATAGATCCGCGAACTGGGAATATCGCTGGGTTTGACCACCGCCACCGGCTCTTCCCAGAACCAGTGGTCCACCTCCAGCTCCTGCTCAGGCGGCGTCAGCGACAGGGAATTGTAGCGGATGTCCTGCTCAAAGTGCGCAATGGTCCATTTCCAGGGCGAGACCGGGTACCCGTGTATCGGCGCACCGCTGCGCTCCTGCAACCGCTTGCCCGGGGCCCCGCCCCAGGTCAGCCAGTAGGTGTTGCGCCGGCCGTAGGTACTCTCGAACTCCTTATAGTCACCGCGCCGGTACTGACCAAAGAAAAGCAGGTAGTCTTGGGCATCAAAAGACCTGTCCTCCTCGCCGTGGACGCGGATGGTCTGCTCCTGACCCAGATAGAACACCTGAAAGGTGCGCGGGTCGATGGCCGCAGGGGCCACGCCCAGCGAATCGAGCCAGGTCGGATCGATGCGGAAGAGGGCATCCTCGTCGGCGTATACCTTGACCCAGGGACGGCCAGGGTCGTACCATTCACTGTCAAGGGCGAGTTTGGCTGCGCCGGCTTCCTCGCGCCAGCGCGGTGCCTGCGCGGGATTGAGCAGAGCGCGGTAGAGCGGGGCGGCGGCCGGCGTATCGGCAGCGCGGCCGGCCTTGGGCCGCCGGCCACCTACAAATTCCACCCGCACCCGCAGCTCGGTACAGTACTCCAATTCGCGGCGGACCGGGTTGTAGCGGAAAGGGTAGAGTTGCAACATGCAGGTCCGCACCCCGCGCAAACGTCCGCCCTCGGTGATGCTGAATAATTGTGTCGGCGCAAAGGTGTCGAGCAGATAATACCGAGGATCGGTCTCGTACCGGGGGTCTTCGTTGGTCCCCTCATATTGCGGGGCCGGGGCCAGCTCCAGGCCGCTCAGCCGATGCCAGCGCGCCTCTTCCACCTCCACCCGCACCTGGGCGCCGGGCGGCACGGCAAGGGGGGCGGCGAAGAAGGGCAGGGCTGGCTGGCCCGGCTCGGCGAGGCGGGCGTACCCAGGGGGCAGTTCCACCTGCTGAAAGCGGCGTCCCTCCAGTTCCAGCTCCGGTACCCGGGGCGGAGACAAGCTGAGAACCAGCCGCAGACCCTGCTCGCCGGCGGAGAGCACTTGTAGGGGAGCAGCGCCGAGCGCCGCAGCGACCAGCAGTGAGGCGAGAAGGCCTGAAAGAGCGCGGAACATACAAAATGAGAATACAAATCCGACTGCCCCTTGTCCAGAAAGCGCGCGCCGATGAACATCCTGGCTGCTAAAGGAGGCTGGTTGCGCCCGGACAATTGGCGGCTGATCGCCCTGGTCTGCCTGGCCCAGGTGGGGCTGGTGGTGTTGCCGGCGTTGTGGCTGGGCCAATACGCCTGGGCCCTCAGCGCCGCAGTCCTGGGACTGGGGCTGGCGCTCTTCTCGGTGCAGCGCGCCCTGCTCATCCTTTTCTTCTTTAACATCGTAATGCCTGCCGAGGTGCTGCTGGACCTGCAACTGCCCGGCGGCCTGTACCCCCAGGAGGGACTCTTCCTGGGCGTCATGGTCTTTTCCCTGATCGATCTCTGCTACCGGCGCGGCCTCTCCCTGCGCCTCACCGCCGCCGATCTGCCGGTACTGGTCTTTCTGGCGGTGGCGCTCTTCTCCGCCCTGGTCGGGGTGTTATTGGACAACCCCCACTCGCAGATCGTCCGCGACGTGCGTTACCCGCTCTATTACGCCATCTTCTTTTTGGTCACCCAGTTCGCCGAAGAGCGCGACGCGGTGCGGCTCTTCCTGCCAGTGCTGCTGCTGGCCGGCCTGGTAGTCAGCGCCGAGTACATCCTCGAATTCGCCGGCGCCCTCGACCTTTCTACCGGTACTAACTTCACCCGGGTGGCTGGTCTGCATGGGCTCATCCTGCCCATCGCGCTGCTCTTTGCCATCAACTGCTTCCTCTACAACTGCGGCCCGTACCCGCGCTGGTTGCTCTTTGTGTACTTCTTGCCCACCGGCCTGGCCCTGGTGCTGACCATGCGGCGGGGGATGTGGGTGGCCTTTGCCTTGGGCCTCATCACCACGGTATGGCTGCAGTACCTCAGCCAACCCTTGGCCCAGCGCCGGCTGGGCCGAACGCTGATGTCCACCTTCGGCATCGTGGCCCTGCTGGTGAGCACGGCCTTCTTCTTTCAGCGCCTGACCGGGGCCTCTATCGGCGCCCATGCCCTGGCCCGCTCGCGCACCTTGGTGGCAGACGAACTCAGCGTCGATGTGGCCAGCCGCCTCTTAGGTTACACCGCCGCGCTGCAGAAGATCCTCCGGCATCCCCTGGTCGGCAACGGCCAGGGCACCACCCTGACCTATTTGAACTTCAATCCGGAGTTGGGGCGCTTCGAGACCTGGACCACCTTGTCACTGGATAGTTTATACCTATCCCTGCTGCTCAAGATGGGGTTGCTGGGGCTGCTGGCCTTTGGCTGGATGGGCTGGCGCATCTGGGGTCTGGCGCGCCACGCCTTTGAGCACAGCGCCGACCTGGCCCGGCGCGCTTTCATGGGAGGTTTGATCGCCACTTTGGTGGGGATGGGTGTGATGGGCCTGAGCGACGGGGCCCTGCTCAACGGCCGCTTCACCCTGGTCTTTGGGATCCTCTTCGGCCTGGTCGCCCTGGCCAGCCGGAGCAAAGCGCCGACCGGCTGAGCCGGTGCCCCGGAAAGATCAGGCCTGCCGGTCGTCTTCCGCTAGGTTAAATATTTCGCGGCTGGTTCCTCCCGCTATGGGAGGGTGGTGGTTGCCGTGCCCTTCGGCGCATTCCAGGTGAGTAGTCACCACCACTTGCTGGGGCTGCAGGGCCGCAGCGATCTGCTCCTCGATCCGGGTGGCGGCGATGTGGGCCCGCCGCAGCGACACGTCCTCGCGGAAGAGCAGGTGTACGTCGATGAAGATGCTGTTGCCCGAATGGCGGTGGCGCAGCCCATGGTATTCGACCACCTCCCCGGGCACCCCCTGCGCCAACACCCCGCGCACCGCCTGGTCCAACTGCAAATCCCGTTCGTCCATCAGCCCACCAAAAGCCTGGCGCATGAGTTTGCCGCCCGACCAGAGGATATTGAAGGCCATCAAGATGGCGAGGATGGGGTCGAAGGGCAGCCAGCCGGTCGCCAAGGTCAGGCAGAGCCCGCCGACCACCCCGACGCTGGTATAGGCGTCGGTGAGCACGTGTTTGCCGTTGGCCTCCAGAATCAGCGAACCCTGCCGCTTGCCCAGCCAGACCAGGTACCCTCCCAGCGCCCCGTTGATCAGCGCCGCGCCACCGACGATCAGCGTACCTTCCCCCAGCCTCTCCAGGTGTAACCCCGCCATCCATTTGCCAATCGCCGAGAAAATGATGAACACCGCAGCGATCACAATCATCGCCCCTTCGAAACCGGCCGAGAAGAAGTTGATCTTCTCGTGGCCGTACGGATGGCTCTCGTCGGCCGGCTTCAGGCTGAGCCAGAGGCTGAAGGCCGCAAAACCCACCGCCGCCACATGGACCACGGACTCGGCCGCGTCCGAGAAAATGGCGGCCGAACCTGTGAGGTAATAGGCGAAAGTCTTCCCCAGAAACATCAGCAAGCCCACCCCCAGCGACAGCCGGATGGCCAGCTGCTGGGCGGGGATGTCCAGGACTTTTTGGGTCGATGCCGGAACAGACATGAGCGGCGTTCTTTCCCGGGAGGTAAAAACGGTGTTGATGGGGCGTTGAATCCTTCTTCTTAAGAGATATAGACAAAGCGTCCGGGCCAGACAAATTCAGCCGGCCTTCGGCTAAAAAAAATCCTGACAGCGCTTCAGCACCACGACGGTGACCAATTGTAAGACGACCACCAGCACCACCGCCCGCTCCCGCACCGGCGCAACCATCCGGGCCAGGCATTGGGCTGCTGCCACCAGCACCAGGGGCAGCAAAAAAATCCACAGCCGCGCCGTTTCCCCGGCGGTCCTGCCAAAGAGGGCCAGGCCTCCCAGGGTCAGCACCAGCGCCAAGGCCCAGGCCTCCTCCGCTCCCCAGTTCCACCCCCCGCGCCGCGACCAGACCGCCCGCAGCTGCGCAGCACAGAGCAGCACCAGGGGGAGCCCGCACCACACCCCGAACTCGACGAGGTTGAGCAACGCGCAGTAGAGGATCTGCCCAACACCCCACTCCACGCCCTTAAAGTGCTGGTGGGCGTCCATGGCCCGGCTGTAGCGCTGCAGCAGGTCGTAATCAAAACAGCCCCAAAAAATCAGCGCCAGTCCCAGAAAACCCGCCCCGGCCAACGCGGCGGTGCGCCACAGGCTGCGGCCGGCCTCCCGGGCCACCTGCAGGTGCAGGACGCCCAGCACCCCCCCCAAGGCCGCCAGGCCGAAGGACAGAAAGAGCCCCAGATAAAAGAGCAGCCCGGCACCCAGGGCCGCCCCCCACCAGCCTCGCCGCAGGCCCCAGGCATAGAGCCCCGCGCAGCTCCAGGCCACCAGCGGAAACAGGCACTGGTCCAAGTGCAGGGTGATGAGGGCGGTGCTGGGCACCAAGAGGTAGAGCAGGACCGGTATCCAAGCCCCCATTTCGTCCATATAGAGCCGGCATAGATAGAACAGGGGGATGAGCACCAGGTAGCTGAGCAGCGGAAAGATCCAGGCGGCCAGGCGCGCCAGCCGCAGTGCCCGGTCTTCGGTGGCAGAATCCAGGACGCCGGCCAGCCGATCCACCTCCATCAGGAAGAGCAACTGACCGGGCGGCCGGGTGGCATGTGGGAAGGGACTCAGTTCGCCGCTGTCCAGCAGCTCTTCGTACTGGGTGAGCACCCGCCAGCCGCTGGGCTGGGCCACCGCCGCCTGGACCAGCCGCCCATGCCCGCCCTCGCCACCCAGCCGGTCGCTCAGGCCAGCCAGGCCGCGGCCCTCCATCCAGGCCAGATCTTGCTGCAACAAATATCCGCCCAGGATCAGCAGAAGCAGGTTGCGCCCCACCCGACCCGGTTGGCCCAGCACCTGGCGGACCAGCCAGCCCGAGAGCGGCAGGAGCGGCAGGCCCAGCCACCACCAGGGCAGCGGCGTCAACCCCAGGGACCAGAACCAGTGGGGCAGCAGCTGGAAAAGGGGGATCTGGAGCAGATAGATCAACCAGTACCCCAGGGTCGAGAGCAAGAGCGCCCCCCACCAGGGCCGGGCCCACAGCGCGCCGGGCCAGTGCCGGCGCGCCCACCCATACCCTGCGGCCAACACGCCGCTGCCCAGCCCCAGCAGGACCAGACTCTGCACCGCTCTATCGGCCTTGTAGGTGTAGTAGTCGAGCGGGTGGAGCGCCTGCCGCTTGATGAGCTGATTCAGGAAGACCACCGGCAGGGTCTGCCCGTACATTCCCTGCACCAGCTGATGGCCCCAGGCCTGGTAGCAGAGCCAGACCAGACCCCACAGCGCCACCCAGCCTGCCCCGAGCAGCCATCCGCGAAACTGTCTTATGCGCGACATAGTTATATATTAAGCAACATGTACTTCCTCAGCGCACTTAGGGCAAAACTCCCGCTTCTTCTCCTGCTCCTCAGCGCCCCGGCCTTGAGCGCCGAACTCACCGGCACCATCACCCTCAGCCTGGACAGCCAGCCCGTGCCCTACGCCCAGGTGCACTATATCGCGCAGGCCACGGGCATGGTCTACGCAGCGCAGGCCGACACCGGCGGGACCTACCGCCTCTCCCTTCCCGATCCCTTCACCGTTGTGGGAGAAACGCCCCCGCTGCCGACCCACACCGCCCTGGGCTGGGCCTATCCCAACCCCTTCAACCCTTCGGTCACCCTGCCCTTTGACCTGGCTGAGGCCGGCCCGGTGCGGCTGCTGCTCTTCGATGCGCTGGGCCGCCCGGTGCGCCGGCTGCTGGACCAAGAGCTGCCGGCAGGCAGGCACCAGCCCGTCTGGGACGGTCGCGACGACCAGGGGAGGGGGGCCGGGGCCGGCGTGTACTTGTACCACCTGGAGACCGGTGCGTACCAGGCCACCCGCAAGCTCACCTTGACCGACGGCGTCCCCTCCAGGGCGCCCAAATCGGCTGTCGAGTCGCGCGGATGCGGAGAGTACACCGTGCAGGTGCAGGGTCCGGCCATCCGCTCCCTGACGCTGCCCGGCGTAGATCCCTGCAGCCCCGGCTTTGACCCTCACTTCCAGGTCGAACCCGACCAGATGCTGCTCGCGCTGCCCGGCGATCAGACTTCCCTGCTCTTGGGGGTGCCGGGAGGATGGTTCACCATGGGCAGCCCGCTGTACCAGGACGAAAGTCCCGAGCACCGGGTCTTTCTAGACCCCTACTATGTGGAAGCCCAGGAAGTCACCGTGGCCCGGTACCGCGCTTGTGTGGAAGCCGGCGTTTGCCTCGAACCTGCCCAGGGCCAGGCCTGCAACTGGGGAGTGAAAGAGCGCGACGACCACCCGGCCAACTGCCTGAGCTGGTACGAGGCCCAGCGCTACTGTCAGTGGGCGGGCCTGCGCCTGCCCACCGAGGCCGAGTGGGAAAAGGCGGCGCGCGGCAGTGCCGGCAAGATCTATCCCTGGGGAGACGAACCGCCCGGCGGCGCCGGGAACTGCGATCGGGCGGTGATGATGCGGGCGGGCCTGGGCCTGGGCTGCGGCTATGACGGCACCGGGCCGGTGGCCACGCGGCAGGCCGATACCAGCGTCTACGGAGCGCGGGACCTAGCCGGCAATGTGTGGGAGTGGGTGGACGACTGGTACCAGTCCGACTACTATGTCCACAGCCCCCAACGCAATCCGCGCAACCAGGAGCCTGCCACGCACAAAGGGCTGCGCGGCAATTCCTGGCACTATGTCGATCCCGATCCCGATCTGCGGGGGGCCAACCGCTACCGCTTCCGCCCGCTGCGCTGGTACCCTTATATCGGGGTGCGCTGCGTCCGCTCTGCCGACCCTCAGTCCCCCACCCCCTCCGTCGTCCCCCCTGCCGGGGAGGCCGCCCTGCTGGGGGTCAGCGACTGGCTGGTGCGCAACCGCATGGCCAGAGCCGCCGAGGGCGACACCCTCCCCACGGCCCCGGCCTCCACTGACGAGATGGTGCTCATCCCCGCCGGCGAATTTTTCATGGGCTTTGATCGGGGCCAGGGCGACGAACGCCCCCGGCGCCCGGTCTATCTGAGCGCCTATTACCTCGACAAATACGAGGTGAGTGTGGCCCAGTACCGCGCCTGCGTCGAAACCGGGCAATGCACCCGGCCCTACAGCGGCGGGGCGGCCTACCGCCTGCCCTTTGATGGGGGCTATACCAACTGGGACAAACCCGACCGGGATCACCATCCGGTCAACGCGGTGAACTGGAACCAGGCCGACCAGTTCTGCCGGTGGGCCGGCAAGCGGCTGCCCACCGAGGCCGAATGGGAAAAGGCCGGCGGCGGCGACGGCCGGGTCTACCCCTGGGGCGACGAGCAGCCCTCCTGCGAGCGGGCCGTGATCGACGACGGGGGCGACGGCTGCGGCCAGGACAGCACCTGGCCGGTGGGAACCAAACCCGCCGGCGCCAGTCCCTACGGGGTCATGGACCTGGCCGGCAATGTGTGGGAGTGGGTGGACGACTGGTACGAACGCGACTACTACCAGCGCGCCCCGGCCCTCGATCCGCGCAATACCGACCCTGGCGCCGAGGGGCTGAAGGTGCTGCGCGGCGGCTCGCTGGCCGACCAGAACACCCACATCTACGCCCTGAGCAACCGCCTGGCCTATGACCCTTGGCAGGGCTTCGACTACACGATCGGCTTTCGCTGCGCCCGACCTGCGCCGGGGCATTGACAGGGATTCTTTGGGGGGCTACTATTTTGGTCTGCTGAAAAAATCTTTCCTTTTCCCTGCTGCCCTTATCCGAAAGGAGCACGAAGTGCCCCCCAAACCCCGCACCGGCAAGGCCGCCACCACCAAGGCCCGCCCCACCAGAAAAGCCAAGTACCGCGTCGGCGTGATCGCCAGTGGCCGCATCGCCCGCGAGCACGGGCGGGGCTGGAGCGAGTGTGAGCACACCCAGATTGTCGCCCTGGGAGACATCCATCCCGGTTCCCTCAAGGCCTACGGCGAGGATTTCGGTGTCCCCCCTGCCAAGCGCTATCTAGACTACCGCGAGATGCTCGACAAAGAAAATCTCGACATCGTCAGCGTCTGCTCCTGGGACCCCCAGCACGCGGAGATGACCATCGCCGCCTGCGCCCGCCAGCCCAAGCTGGTGCTCTGCGAAAAGCCGATGGCCGCCTCCGTGGGTGAAGCCGAGCAGATGATCATCGCCGCCCAGCGCAACAACGTCAAACTGGCCATCGGCCATCAGCGGCGCTTCTATTCGGCCTGGGAAGAGGCCCGACGCCTGCTGCTGGACGGGGCCATCGGCCAGCCGCGCCGGCTGTGGTCCACGGTGTTGCAGGGCATGCTCAACTGGGGCACCCACTGCATCGACTTCCAGCGCTACGTGCAGGGTGATCCCCAGGCCGAATGGGTGATGGGCCAGGTGGAGCGCAAGACCGACCACTATATCTTCGGCCACCGCGTCGAGGACCGCTGCAGCGGCATCATCGGTTTCCCCAATGGGGTCGAAGGGGTTATCGAGAACGAGCTGGGCACCTGGGGCGGTATCAACTGCTCCATCTACGGTGCCGAAGGCATGATGGAAATCAACGACAATAGCCTCAAATACATGACCTCGAAGAAAGCCGGCTGGCAGGTGTTCGAGCCTACCGAGAAAACCCGCGTCGGCTACGGCGACGCCTTCGTGCGCCAGGCCTATGCCATCTGCGAGTGGCTCGAAGGCAAGATCGAGGACTACCGCGGCGAAGCCAAACACGGCAGGGCGGCGCTGGAGATCATGATGGGGGTGTACGAATCGGCGCGGATGCGCGAGCGAGTGAAGCTGCCCCTGCAGACACGGGCCAACCCGCTCGACGTGGCGGTGGAATCGGGCCAGTGGCCAGTGGAGCGGCCGGGTCGCTGGGACGAGCGCTCCTTCCTGGTGCGCGGCGAGGATATGACCTGGGTCAAATAAGAGGAGGAACGCAGATGCCCGAAACTGCCCGCCTACAACTGGGCGACAAGGCGATCGACCTGCCCATCGTCGTCGGCACCGAGAACGAGCGGGGCGTCGATATCAGCGCCCTGCGCGCCCAGACCGGATACATCACCCTGGACGAGGGCTACCGCAACACCGGCTCTTGCAAGAGCGCGATCACCTTCATCGATGGGGAAGAAGGGATCCTCCGCTACCGGGGCATCCCCATCGAGCAGATGGCCGAGCACAGCAGCTTTATCGAGACCGCCTATCTGCTGATCTGGGGCGAATTACCCACTGAAAACCAATTCAACACCTTTAGCGATCTGCTCACCAAACACCAGAACCTGCACGAAGACATCCGCCACCACTTCGACCTCTTCCCTTCCAATTCCCCGCCCATGGCGGTGCTCTCGGCGGTGCTCAATGCCCTCAGCTGCTTCCACCCAGAGATGCTGGAAATCGAGGACGACAATTCCTTTCAGGAGGCCGCAGCCCGCATCATGGCCAAGGTGCGCACCATCGCCGCCTACTCCTATCGGCACGCCAACGGCTTCCCCACCATCTACCCGCACCCGGACAAGAAGTACACGGCCAACTTCCTGCACATGATGTTCAGCCAGCCCTACAAGGAGTACGAACCGGACCCGGAACTGGTCAAGGCCCTGGACCTGATCCTGTTGTTACACGCCGACCACGAGCAGAACTGCAGCGCCTCCACCGTGCGTATGGTGGGCAGCAGCGGTGCCAACCTCTTCGCCTCGGTGGCCGCCGGCGTGTGCGCCCTGTGGGGACCCTTACACGGAGGGGCCAATGTGGCGGTGGTAGACATGCTGGAGGAAATCCGCGCCGCCGAGATGTCGGTAAAAGAATTCATGCAACAGGTCAAGAACAAAAAGAACGGCATCCGCCTGATGGGTTTTGGCCACCCGGTTTACAAGAATTTCGACCCGCGCTCCCGGATCATCAAGAAGACCTGCGAGAACGTGTTGGCCAGGCTCCATCTGAAAGACCCCCTGCTGGAGCTGGCTGAAGAATTGGAAGCCACCGCCCTGCAGGACGAGTACTTTGTCCAGCGCAAGCTCTACCCCAATGTCGATTTCTACAGCGGGGTGATCCTGCGGGCCATCGGCATTCCCCACTCGATGTTCACCGTGATGTTCGCCATCGGCCGTATGCCCGGCTGGATCGCCCAGTGGCAAGAAGGCCGCTTTGTCTCCAAGTCGCGCATCCACCGGCCCCGGCAGATCTACACCGGTCCTACCCAGCGCGTCTACACCCCGATCGACAAACGCGGCTAACGCACATTCCGCTTTATATGACAGCGGCCGGCGGCTCTTTCACGAGCCACCGGCCGCTGCTTTTTTGGGAACACAGGTTGTGAGCGGCTAAAGAGAATCCGGCGGAACCACGGGGGCAGGAGGAAGAGGCAGAGCGGGCTTGGCGTGGGCCTGCAGCGGCTCTTCTTTGTAGGCCCGCTCGATCAGGGGCATGAGTTTGGGGGCCAGCACCTTGAGCACCTGCACCGGCAGGGAGCTGGTGAACTTGTACCCG
>CAMAVQ010000005.1 GCA_945861755.1 Gemmatimonas phototrophica | reverse complement strand
CTCCTCCTTCCCGGTGTCGATCCAGCCTACGAAGTCCACCTCTTCTCCGCCTTTTGTGGCGCCCTGGCTGTTGGGGCCTTGAGTCTCTTTCTGCAGCGGCGCGGTCTACACCCCTGGATCGCTCTGGGCGTGGCCCTCGGGTTCGGGTTCTCGGGCACCTTCTGGAGCCAGGTGGTGATCGCCGAGGTCTACGGTATGGCCATGCTCGGAGCGGTGTTGCTCTTGTGGGCGGGGGTGCGCGCCGCCGAGGGAGGGGAAAGGGAGTGGCTGCAGTTGGCCTACATGGCCGGCCTGGGTCTGACCCTGCACTTGAGTTTGGTGCTGATCCTGCCCGGCGTCGGCCTGCTGATCTGGTGGAAAAACAGACAACTGCTGCGACAGTGGGGCCTGGTGGCCAAAGGCCTGGGGTTTTTTGCCTTGGGCCAAAGCCCCAATCTGTACCTCCTCCTCCGCAATGGCAAGGGAGCTGGGTTCCACTGGGGAGTGATGAGTTCGGCGGGCCAATGGTGGGATCATTTCAGCGGGTCCCTTTACCGGGATTCCTTCTTCTCCTTGCCCGCGGCTGGTATGCTGCTCAATCTGCAGCGGTGGGGGGGACAGATGTGGTCGGAGTTTCACCCCCTGCTGGTGCCTTTGCTGCTGTGGGGGGTCTGGGTGGGGTACCGGCGGGACCGGTTGCTCTGGTGGGGGGTGGTTGCCACCGGGCTGTGCAATTTGGTGGTGGCGCTCAATTACCACCGCGATCCGAACGGCCTGGGGGTATTCTTTTTGCTCAGTATCCTGGGCATGGCGTTTTTTCTGGGGTGGGGCGTTGCGGATCTGCTGGAGCGCTGGCAGAGGACCAGGAACACCCCTCTGGCTTATGTCCTGGCTGGACTTTTAGTGGCGGCGTTGGTTTTTGCCCTTCACCACGCTTCCGCCGACCGCCACCAGAATCACATCGCCAGACAGTACGGCAGCGATATCCTCGACTGCCTGCCCCAGGGGGCAGTTCTGATGGCCGAGGGGGACGATGCCGCTTTTATTCTCGATTACCTCCAACGCCTTGAGGGATTGAGACCAGATGTCACCCTATACAATCGCATGGGGCGGGGCCGGGATCTGCTCAGGAGGGAGGAACTGAGTCTGGATCTGGCCCAGCAGTTCAGATTGAGAGTGGAGCGGGAAGCACAACTGCTCACCCAACAGGACCGGCCGGTCTATTATCTGTTTGCCAGACGTTTGGTGGTAGAAGGTTATCGCCTGGTTCCGGCGGGCCTGGTTTACCGCGTCTGGCCCGCTGCACTGCCGGTGCCGCCAGATTGGTCGGCCCGCGAGCCGGTCATGGACTACGCCGGAGACCCAGGATGGTTTAGGGACCCCTGGGTCCGCAAGATCCAGGCCAATTATGTTTTTATGAGGGGTGAGGTCCTGATGTCCCAGGGGGATACTACTGCGGCCCTGGATGCGTACCGCCAGGCCGCCAACCTGGCTTACGACTCGCGCACCACCCGTTTCAATACCGCGTTGGTGATGTTGAGAAACAATCGCTTGGAAGAAGCTTGGCAGCAGGGGCAGGCCGCCTTGAAGGTAGATCCCTGGTACCCGGAGGTCTATATCCTGCTGGCGCAGGTCAGGATGCGGGAGGGCCGCCGGGCCGAGGCAGAGGCGCTGCTCAAAAAAGCAGGTGAGTTGGGCAGGGAACCTTGACGGGGTTCCGGGGGATGGTTACCTTGCGGCGCAGGAGTCTCTCTGCTTTTTTGGCCCCGGAGGTCTGCGCGTATGGCAGGGAAATGGGAGCGGTTGCTCTCGCTCGATCGCATCGTGGTGGGGCTGCAGGCCAAACGCAACCGGGAGGCCATCAGGGAATTGGCGGCCGTGCTGCAGGGCGATGAGGCCATCGAGGACTACAAGGCCCTGCTGACCGATCTGATGCGCCGCGAGGAACACGGCTGGACTTGCATCGGCAAAGGCGTCGCCATTCCCCATGTACACGAAGACAGCATCAGGAGCCAGCGACTGGCCATCGGCATCTCCCGCGAGGGGATCGATTTTGGGGCGCCCGACGGCCAGCCCATTCACCTGATTGCCCTGCTGGCCACCCCCAAGAAGCACCAATCCCAACATCTCGAACTGCTGGCCGCCTTGTCCCGCCTGGTGCAGAGCGACGAGGTGCGCCTCCAACTGATTCAGGCCGTCGACGCAGCGGAGGTATTGGAGATTTTCAAGAAAATCGGCAAATGAGGTAGGGGCCGTTTCGAACTTGGCTCTGGAATTGAGGTCCAGAGCCTTTTTTAGTTGCGGCACAACGGGTTATCCGGGGTATTAACAAGGGCTCATTCTATGGACCCAGCGCCGAGGCGAACGCCAAAGTGGATTCCCGGATCCCAGCAGACCTGCTTCGTCGCCGGCAGGGTGGGCGCCGGCACCCGCGAAATCCTGGGCGGGCACCTGCGCGAGTTGCTGGAGGCCAGCGTCCCGGGTTATTCCATCCTGGTGCTGCTGCCTGACCGTTCCACTCGCGAGCAGTACCAGACCATGATCTCCCGCTTCGATCTGGGGCCTTTTGGGGCGGTAGAGATCAACACCTACTACGGCTTGGCCAGCCGTCTGGTGCGCCTGTTCTGGCCCCTGGTCGCCGCCGAGGCTGGTTTTGCTGCGCCCCAACGGCCGCCCGTATTTCTCACCTACGAAACAGCCCAGTACCTGATGGGTCAACTCATCGCGCCCTTTCTGGACCAGGGCTACTTTGAGGGCCTGGTGCTGCGCCGGCAGCAAATCCTCTCCCAACTGCTCGACAACCTCAACAAAGCCGCGGTCAACGATTTCCCCCTCGCCGAGGTTGGGGGCCGCCTCCACCGGGCCTGGACCGGGGAAGAACCCCGCCTCCGCTATTATGAGCAAGCCCAGCATTGCATCGACCTGTTCAGGGGGCACTGCCTCCAGCACGGGCTCCTGGATCTATCCCTGGTGGTGGAGGTATTCCACCGGCATCTGGTGGAAAAACCGCAGTTCTGGCAGTACTTTGCCCAGCGTTACCGCCATCTGCTGGTCGAGCAGGTCGAGGAGATGGTACCGGTGGCCCAGGATCTGGCACAACGCCTGCTGCCGGTCTGCGATTCGGCCCTGATCGCCGGCGACCCCTGGGGTGGCTTCCGGGTGTTTATGGGGGTGGACCCCGGCGGGGTGGAGCGCCTGCAGCGGGCCTGCACCCAGGTGGTGCACCTGGAGGAGGAGGGATCGGCGGACCTGCGGGCCTTTTCCAGAGCGGTGGGACAGGCTTTGGGCCAGGAGGTGGGACCGCCCGAAGCGGGCCAGGCCGGCAAGGCGGTGTTGGGGTTGATCCAGGAGCGGCACCGTTTCGCGATGATCGGGCAGGTGGCTGCCGAGGTCCTGCGCCTGGTCCAGCAGGGGGTGGCGCCGGGCGAAATCGCCGTGGTGGTGCCCCATGCCGACGGGGTTTTGCGTTTTGTCCTGGGGGAGGCGTTTAACGCTGCCCAACTACCTTATGCCGTAGTGCGCCGGTATGAGAGCCTGCGGGAGGAACCATCGGCCAGGGCGTGTCTGACCTTTGCCGCCCTTGCCCATACCAGCTGGGGACTCCGTCCACTCCCGTACGACGTGGCCGAAGCGCTGGGGGTGGCGCTGGGGCCGGTGGACCCTTTGCGGGCCACCTTGCTGACGCGGCTGCTCTACAATTCAGTTGAGGGGCGGCTGCGGCCCGCGGAAGAACTCAGTTCCGAGGATGGGGCGCGGATCGGCCCAGGTGTGGCGGCCAGGTACGAGCAGGTGCGCCTCTGGCTGGGTTCCTATAGCCAACTGGACCAGCTTGTCCCCATCGACCAATTCCTGCGCCGCCTCTTCGGCGAGGTGCTTTCCGGGCCCGAACTCCAGCCGGATGCCGCGGCCATCTACAGCAAGCTGATCGCCTCGGCCACCTGGTTCAGACAGGTGGGGCCGGCCCTTGGGTTGGGGGGAAAGGCGTTGGGGCAGTGTTTTGTGGAGATGGTGTTTTCCGGGGTGGTGGCCGCCCAATTCCTGACCGGTCTGGACGTGGAGGCCGCACCCGAATCCACCGCCCTGGTGGCCCCCATCCATTCCTATCTGCTCAGCGGACACCAGGCAACCTACCAGTTTTGGCTGGACATCGGTTCCCGGCGTTGGTGGGAGCCCCCCCAGCAGTTGCTGACCAATCCCCACGTGCTGGCCCGTCGCTGGGATCAGGCCGGCCAGTGGACCCTGGAGGCCGACCTCGAGCAGCGCAACCAAACCCTGTACCGGCTGGTCCGCGGCCTGGCCCAGAGCTGCCGGAAGGGGATTTATCTGTGTGCCAGCGAGTTGGAGTCCAATGGTCATACCCAAGATAGCCCCCTGCTGGAGGCCGTACAGCAGGTGTTGCAGGAGGAGGGGCGATGAGCGCCTTTCAGCCGCGTGAAGGGCAGCGCCAGATCCTCGACTACGAGTGCGGCCGGATGGGGGTTTCGGCGGTGCCGGGCAGCGGCAAGACCAGCACCATCGCCGCGTTGGCAGCGCGGTTGGTCCAGCGTGGTCTGCCTGGCCGGGGCAAGGTCCTGGTCGTTACCTACCAGAACGCGGCGGTGGACCACCTGCGCACCCGGATCCGGGAGGAGTTGGCCGCCGTCGGCCGCCTGCAGGTGGGATGCGACGTGCGCACGCTGCACAGCCTGTCGCACGGTCTGGTGCGGACCCATCCGGCCCTGGCCGGAGTAGAGGCCGACTTTCAGGTCCTGGACGAGCGGGCCAGCTACCAACTGCTGGACAAGGCCGTGCGCCTGTGGAACAGCCAGAACACCCGCATCTGGGGCCGCCTGGGACCAGACGAATATTACGGCGAGGGCTGGGAACAGGAGTGGCAGCGCCTGGCCGCCCAGATAGCCCGTGCCGTGATCAGCACCGCCAAGAACCGCCGACTCAGACCCGAGCCATTGCTGGAAGGGTTGGCGGAGGGGGGGAACCAGTTTCTCCGCATCGGGGCTCAGATTTACCAGCTCTATCAGCAGCAGCTCCAGACCATCGGCGGAGTCGACTTCGATGACCTGGTGTGGATGGCGGTCGAATTGCTGGAAGCCAACCCCGAACTGTGCCTCCGGTTGCGCCGGCGCTGGCCCGTAGTCCTGGAGGACGAAGCCCAGGACAGCGTGCCCCTGCAGGAGGCCCTCCTGGGTTTCCTCAGTGGCGAAGGTGGCAATTGGATCCGCGTGGGAGATCCCAACCAGGCCATCATGAGCACCTTCACCGCCGCGGATCCGCGCTTCCTGCGTCGCTTTCTCGACCAGGAGGGGGTGCAGGCCATCGAGATGGCGATTTCCGGCCGTTGCGCCCCGCGCATCCTGGCCCTGGCCAACCACCTGGTTGAATGGACCGGTCAGCGCCATCCCCTGGAACCAGTGCGCAACCTGGCCTTCCGCCTGCAACACATCCAGCCTACAGGGCCAGGCGATCCGCAGCAGAACCCCTTGGACAGCGAAAGCAGCGTGGCTTTTCGCGAGTACAACCACCAGTTGGAAGAGTTTGCCGATGTGGCGCGCCGGGCGACCCATTTCGCCCGCCTGCATCCAGAATGCACCCTGAGCGTGTTGGTTCCCACCAACCGTCTGGGGTACGAGTTGGGCGAGTACCTGCGCGAGAGCGGGGCGGAGTTCGACGAACTGCTGCAGAGTGGCCAGGCTTCGCGCCAGGTGGCCGACACCTTGGGGGGAGTGCTGGACTTTCTCGCCGAGCCGCTGCAGCGCCAACATCTGGAACAGGTTTATCGCGCGGTGCGCCGCTGTTGGCCCCAGGGCGATCAGGTGGGCGACGAGCAGCAAGTGGCCACCTGGCTGCGCAGCTGTTACCGGCCCGAAGCCCTGCTCTTTCCCGAGGCGGGCAATGGGTTGGCCCAGGCGCTGCCGCCAGTGGGGCCGATTGCGGCGGGCGACCTGGCCGAGATCGGGTGCCTGGCCGAGGAGTTGCGGCGCTGGCTGCGGGCCGCATCTCTGCCCATCGACCAACTGGTGCTGACCGTGGCCCAGGACCTGCTCGGGGAGGAGGAACTGGGGCGGGCGCAGAAGCTGGCCGGATACCTGCGCAACCGGGGCGAGCAGTACCCGGACTGGCGCCTGCCCGAACTGGCCCGCGAGTTGGGGCAGGTAGTCCAGGGCGGTTCGGGGGCGCTGGCCGAGGCGGGGGAAGGGTACGAGCCCCGGCCGGGTCGGATCACGCTTACCACCATGCACAAGGCCAAAGGGCTGGAGTGGGATCTGGTCTACCTGGTGGGTGTGGATGGGCGGTGGTTCCCCCATGCCCTGGACGACTATTTCCTGGGCGAACGGGCTTTTTTGGGAGGCGATCCGGCGGCAAAGGCCAGGTCGGCCCTGCGGGCTCTGGTCGGCGAGGAGAACCCTGGCGGGAGGTCAGCCACCGACCAGGCGCATCTGGAGATCATCGCCGAAAGGCTGCGGTTGCTCTATGTGGGGATCACCAGGGCCAGGCGTTACCTGGCCCTCAGCTGGAGCCGGGAGGTGCCGGCCGGGGCGCGGATGCGGCCAGTGGCGTCGGCCCCCATCTTCCAGGTGTTGAAGCAGTTCTATCAGTCAGAGTACGGCGCCACAGTACAGGAATAATCAGATGAGACTCCTGCCAGCGGGATATCGCTTCAGCCAGGGAAGTCTGGCCACCAGCGAGCGGTGCCAACGCCGTTTTTACCTGCGCTATCTGCGCCGGCTGAGCTGGCCGGCGGCCGCAGACGCAGCCGGATTGGCCAAAGAGCAGGGATCGGTGCGCGGGCGTTTTTTCCACCACCTGGTCCATCAGCACGCCCTGGGACTGAGGGTGGATGAACAGGTGGCCGCCAACAGCGACCCGGTACTGGCCGAGTGGTGGGCCAATTATCTGAAAAACCCGCCCCGGGGTTTGCCCGTCGGCAAGGCCTTTCCGGAGCTGGAACTATGGGTGCCGCTGGGGTCGTGGCGGCTGACTGCCCGTTTCGACCGGGTGATCGCCGGTGAGGATGGGCGCCTGTGTATCGTCGATTGGAAGACTGGCGGGGGCGAGCCGGCCGCGTACCTGGACACCTGGCAGACCCTGGTCTACTGCTATGTGTTGTGCGAAGCCGGATCGCTGATCACCGGAGGGGCCAGCCCCACCCCGGCACAGGTCTCGCTCTGTTATTGGCCGGCGGCATTTCCCGATCAGGTGCAGTGGTACCAGTACGACCAGGCCAGCCATGCACGGGCTCGGGAGAAACTGCTCGGCGCGGTGGTGGGGCTGGCGGGATTGGCGTCCCGGGAGGCCTTTGTCCAGACCGGCAAGATCCAGCACTGCGTCAGTTGTGAGTACCGGTCGTACTGCGCCCGCGGCGCTGGGGTGGGTGCGGGTTGGGAGGAAGAGGAGGAGGAGGAAGATTGGGGATTGGCGCCTGGCCTGGAGCCCTGACCTACTTGCACCGATTGAAAGAACCAGACCCGCAGATCCGGCCGTCGACCCAGATCACGCCCGTCACGTTCACCCCCTGCAGGTCCAGGGTATCCATCAGCGCGCCGCTCAGGTCCGCCCCTTGCAGCTTGGCGCCACCCAGCCGCACCTCCTTCAACTCGGCCCTCTGCAGCTTGGCATCCCGCAGATCGGCCTGAAGCAGAATGCCCCCTTTGAGGTTGGCACTTCTCAGGTCGGCCTGGTGCAGATCGGCCTTGATCAGGTTCACCTCCTGCAGCTGGGCCTGGTGCAGATCAACCAGGCTCAGATCGGTCTGGGCCAGGTTTTGTCGCCGCAGATCGCAGCCTGGGCAGGCGCGGTGCTCAAACAGATGCGCCATCGCCTCGGCACCTGCAAGCGAGAGCAACCCGAGGGCGGGTGCCGGCGTTGGCGGCGCCGGCAAGCGGCAAATGGCCAGCGCGCCGACCGCCAGCGCAACGGAGGTTTCCGCATCCTGGAGCTTGAGCATATCGGCCACCATTTCGGCCGGTCCGCTCACCCCCTCGAGCAGTTCGAACTGCAGTTGGCCCAGTTCTCCCTCTCCGCTCACCTGGACCTTGTCCGGGTGGGTTCCGCCGATTTCCAGTTGACCGGGCTGAGGTTCATTGAGCAGGGGGATCTGCCCCGGTAACAAGGGGCCGGGTACAAAGCTGCCTTGGACAAAACGGAGCCGGGCGGGGTCGAAACGGATGAGGGTGCTCCAGGTGGAGAAAGAAGGAACCTGGCCGACCTGCACCTGGAGGGTAATGCGGCGGGTAGCCGGATCAGCGGTGGCCTCGCGCTGGCCCTGGTCGCCTGGGTCTAGCTGGAAGTCGAAGCTCAATACTTGGGCCAAGGCCGGCGAAGTTATCAACCAGAGGAGCAAGAGGCAGGGGGCGAAAAACCGGTGCTTGCGGGGAGCCATCTTTGCTTTCGCGATGGAGGGCCGACGGAGTGTAGGTGAGAAGATACACCGGGGAGTGCCATCCACAAAACAAATTTATCAATTACTTCGGGGCCGTGATGTGAATCACCCGAGGGTAAAAACATTGCCGGACATACCAGTGCAGTAGTCCACCAGCAGCCAGAACCCGGCCGAACCAAAGGCCCCCAGCGTCATGCCCAGGAAGAAGGGGCGCAAGCGCAGGTAGACCCGTGCCCCTCCGTATTTGAGGATGAGGGCCTTGACCAGCCAGGCCAGCATCACCGAGAACCAGACGTGGAAGATGGGGTGCGTCAGCCCCAGGGTCAGGCCGATGGGGTGGAGGGGAAAGCCGACGAAACGGCCTTTGACATAGGTGAGCAGGGCCATGAGGGAGAGCCCGATGGCCGCGTACCCCAGATGCCACCAGTGGGTGGGCTGGGGATTGTTGATGTTCTGGATGATCCAGTCGCCGGCAAAGGTGGGCAGGCCGATGAATTGCCAGCCCACCAGGTTGATGCCGCCGTAGGTATAGGCCAGGCGCAGGACGATCCAAACCGAGCCGGCCAGGGTGACTAGGATGGCCAGCAGGATGGCCCAGAAAAGCCGGCGGGAATCCAGGCCGGTCTCGCGCGCCAACTTGAGGCCGGTGGCGGCCGAGGCCATCACGAAGGTGCGGATGTCCGCCGCCCAGGCGAAGCTGAGGCCCAGGGTGGTCAATCCTGCCGAGCCTACCGCCGAACTGCCCAGGGCATTGACGGTGAAGATAGGCGCGGCCACCGTGGCCCGGCCGTAGGCCAGGCCGGTCTGCGAGATGATGCGCGTCAGGCCGACAAAGATGACCAGCGAGGAGCACAAAAAAACTAGGGCGGTGAGCAGATTAAGCCCCGCCGCCATCAACCAGACACAGCACAAGGCAGCGCCCAGATTGGCACCGAAGAGCGCCACCCGGTACGAGAACAACT
Organism: Gemmatimonas phototrophica; assembly: GCA_945861755.1. Lineage (GTDB taxonomy): Bacteria > Latescibacterota > UBA2968 > UBA8231 > UBA8231 > SICG01. The sequence continues at coordinate 70,704 of CAMAVQ010000005.1, read as the reverse complement.
CGTCGCGATCCTCCAGGGTGGAGGGCAAACCCCACGCGCGCCGCCCGACCTGGCGCAGGTGGCTGCGGGCATTCCAGAAGGAAGCGCCCACCAGAAAAAACAGCGCTCCCAGGGCCAGGTGGGCTACGCTGGGGGAAGCCGGATCTGAGAAGGGTTGGGTGGGACCGATACTCCAGCCGACCAGCCGCTCAACCCCGCTATGTAAGTGAGCCAGCAAGGCAAAGAACCACACGCCAAAAGATACGTCCAGGCTGAGCAGATAGGACAACCCGATTACCTCGAAACGCGGGGTGAAGTTCAGCCAGATCGAATTGCGCAGGATGGGCAGGGTGCTGGTGAGGGAAAGAGGGGGGATGAAGTTGAAGTACGCGTGCAGCGCATTGATGGAATTGATGAGGGCCGGCACCGCAAAACCCACCCAGGTGAGCGGATTGCGCAGCAGCGGGGGGAGGAGGGATCCTCCCTGCTGGGTACTCAGTTCCAGGGGCAGAATGGCCAATGGGTAGAGTAATTTTTCGCGCTCCATCCATTGTTTGCGCAGCATTACCAGCAGGCACAGGGTGACAAAGTAGAGGGTGAGGATGAACAGGCTCCACGCCAGCAGCGGGTTGAGCCAGATATTCCAAGGCAGACCTTCGCCTTTGGCACCGCCCTCAAAGAGCTTCCAGGTGGCAGCCTGGTCGGTGGGCACCAGCCAGGAGGGCAGGTGCGGCAGGATCTGGGAGGCCCAGCCGTTTTCGGGCGTGGCATAGTAGAAAAAACCTCCCAGCAGGGGGATGAGATTCATGGTGAAGCCCCAGGAGGGGATCGCGGCCGCTACGACCAACATGATGTAGATGGTGGCCAGTTCCCCTGGGTCGAGCCGGACGAGGCGTCCCAGCTGGAGCAGCGGATTGAGCAGTAGGGCGAAAACAAAGAAGAGGAAGAGCGCGGCGCCGGCCGAAAAATCGGCCGCCAGCGGCGAACCCCGCAGCACCAGCACCCCGTAGGGTTCGCCCACAGCGATGGCGAGGCAACCCAGGGAGCCCAGCAGCAGGGCGCGGGCAGTGACGCCCCGTTGGGGAGGGGAAGGGCGGAAAGTCATGGCGCAGCAATCAATAAGCATTTGCCGGGGGCGCGTCAATCTCCCTTGACGGCAGCGGCGATTTGGGCAATATTGCTCTGCCGCAAAAGAGCGTCCATCGTCCATCCAACTCAGGAGGAATACAGCCCTATGGAATTGGTCTCGCGCCAGAGGATCATGGAGTACACCGCCGCCTATACTGGGAAACGTTTCCCCGACGGGCGGCCCAGGGTGGCCGACAGCATCGTGGAGCGGATGATGAAGGTCACCACCGAGGAGGCCTGGGGCACCTTGCACGGGCACGGGTACCGCATGCAGTACGAGGGCAATTGGCTGATTCTCCACCCCGAGAAGAACCTGACCGGCCGGGCGGTGACCGCTCGCTTTGTGCCCACCCGGCCCGACCTCAACAATGTGATGGTCAAGGAGGGCAAGACCCACAAGCGCATCGGCGGCCAGAACTCCTGGGTCATCGACACCCTGGTCAAAGGCGACGTGTTGGTGATCGAACTTTTCGGCAAGATCGTCGACGGCACTTTCATCGGCGACAACCTGGGCACCTCCATTGCCTCCAAGACCGGCGGCACCGGCCTGGTGTGCGACGGGGGTATCCGGGACACCGAGCGGGTGCGCAAACTGCCCATCAATGTCTTCTGCCGCGGCATCGATCCCACCGGGATCGCCAACGTGACCATCACCGAGATCAACGGCCCGGTGCGCATCGGCCAGGTGACAGTGATGCCAGGCGACGTGGTGTTGGGCACCTCGTCTGGCCTGGTTTTTGTGCCTGCCCACCTGGCCAAGGACGTGGTGGAGCAATCGGAAAGCACCCGATTGCGCGACTACTGGGGCAAGATGTGCCTGCGCAACGGCACCTATACCCCCGGCGAGATCGACCGGGCCTGGACCGATGCCATGACCGCCGAGTTCGAAACCTGGAAAAAGACGGCCGACATGGATTCCCTGGATTTCTGAGGAGAGGAGCCCAGGCATGCGCATCATCGACGCCCATGTACACGTGCTGGACAACTACGCGCCCATGGCGCCTTTTGAGGATACCGGCAGGTACGATCGCCTGCTCAAGCTGATGGATGAGTGCGGGGTGGAGAAGGCCCTCATGCTGCCGGTGGTAGCGGCCTTCTCGCCTCGCAACAACGAGGAGTGCGCTGCCTGGGCTAGGCAACATCCAGATCGACTGGTCGCCATGGCCGATGTGCCCCTCAACCAACCCGAGGCGGCGGCCCGCATCAGCCGGGCGCGCGAGGAATTCGGGGCGGTGGCCATCAGTTGTTATCCGGCCACGCCGGAGTTGGGATGGATGCTGGAGTCGGCCAGCGAGCCAGTCTGGCAGGCCTTTGCCGCCACCGGCCTGGTGTGCAACCTGCATGTCACCCCGCCCAATTACCCCCCCTTCTTTGCGCTGGCCAGGCGTTATCCGCAGATCCAGTTTGTGCTCAACCACTTCGGCCTCATCGGCAAGTCTCCCCCTGCAGATCCCCAGTGCGGGGGGCTCTTCGAAGCAGCGGTCCTGCCCAATGTTTTTGTCAAGGCCTCGGCCTTCTACGCCATCGCCGAGACGCCCTGGGATTTCCGCTGTCCTCAGGCGCTGAAGACCTTTGCCCGGGTACTGAAGGGGCTGGGTCCCGAAAGGCTGATTTGGGGTACCGATTGGCCCCCTTCGAGCCGGGGCCTGACTTACCGCCAGAACCTGGAAATAGTCCGCACCTGCGCGGGGGTCGGGGAAAAGGAGTTGGAACTGATCCTGGGGGGCAACGCCGCGAAGGTTTTCGGCGTCTGACCAGGGCACAAAAAAAGCGGGGCGGGAAGAACCCGCCCCGCTCCCTCGCCATTCAGTTCAGCTCCACAGTCGCTCGTGGGCGCGTTCGTCGTTCCACGAGTCCGTGGGCTCAAAGTACCCCGGCTCGCGGGGGTCGAGGTGCTGGCGGATCAGGTCCTCGTTGAGCCCGTCAAAGCCCAAGCCCGGTTTGTCGGGAACCTGGATAAAGCCGTTCTGGATGATGGGGTCGGGCAATCCGGTGACGATCTGGTTCCACCAGGGCACGTCCACCGAATGATTCTCCAGGACCAGGAAATTCTCGGTAGCTGCGGCGCAGTGTACGCTGGCCATGGCAGCCACCGGCGACATGGCCATGTGCATGGCCATGGCCACCCCGTGTTCCTGGGCCAGATCCCCGAGTTTCTTGGTTTCGAGGATGCCGCCCGAGGAGGCGATATCCGGATGGATGACGGACACCCCTCTGGCTTTCAGCAGCTCGACGAATCCCTCTTTCAAATAGATGTCCTCGCCGGTGCAAACCGGGGTGGCCACGCTGCGGGCCAACTGCACGTACTGGTCGGTGAACTGCCAGGGAAGCATATCCTCGTACCAGGCAAAGGCAAACTGGTCCAGGGCCCGGCCCAGGCGGATGCAGGACTCCAGGCCGATATGGCCGAAGTGGTCCAGGGCCAGCGGGACTTCATAGCCGATCACTTCGCGCACCTGGGCGGCGTACTGGCAGAGGTGGGCGATGCCTTTTTCGGTGATCTGGATGCCGGTGAAGGGGTGCATCACCGTCCAGGTTTCCAGGGCTCCGGGCGGGGCGATGAGGGCGTCCTTGACCCCGCGCAACAGGCCGATGCCGATATCCATCTTGAGGAAACCAAAACCCCGTTCCATGCGTTTTTTCAGCCGCTGGCCCATCTCCTTTCCGTCCGGCACCGAATCGGTGTCGCAGTAACACAGCACCTGGTCGCGGAACTTGCCTCCGGCCAGCTGGTAACAGGGTACCCCATAAGCCTTCCCGGCCAGGTCCATCAGGGCCATCTCCACGGCGCAGACGCCGCCGGCCTGGCGGGCGTGGTGGCCAAACTGTTTGATCTTGCGAAAGAGCCGGTCCACGTTGCAGGGGTTTTCGCCCAGCAGCCGGCTCTTGAGCAGCAGGGCATAGGTCTTGCTGGCCCCGTCGCGGATCTCCCCGTACCCGCTGATGCCCTGGTTGGTGTCGAGACGCAGGATCTGGCAGCGCATGGGGGCACCGGTTATCGTGACTACCCGCATGTCGGTGATCTTCAAGTCAGCGGGGCGGGAGTGGGGATTGACGTGTGCTTCGAGACTAGCCATGCGCTCTCCTATACTGGTATACTGGGTTGAGATGGTCGGCAAGGAGCAAAAGATAGGGCGACTTCGGGCCTGGCGCTACTGGTGGATTGGGGTGTTTGGGCTGCTGTCCCTGTGGGCCTGCACCCGCACCCCGGACCGGCCTCAACTCGTCGAGGTGGGAGAGGCAGCCGGGGTCCGGGTGCGGGTCATCTCGGGTACGCCGGAAAAAAAACAGGTGGTGGAATGCAATACCGGCGGGGTGGCGCTAGTGGACTACGACCGGGATGGAGACTTGGATATCTTTGTGGTCAACGGTTCGCGTCTGGAAGGGTTTCCCCTGGGGCAGGAACCACGCGCTGCCCTGTACCGCAACGAGGGGAATTGGCATTTCACCGAGGTGGGGGCCCAGGCTGGGGTGGACCACGTGGGCTGGGGCATGGGCTGCACCGTTGTCGACTACAACGCCGACGGCTGGGCCGATCTCTACCTGACCGCCTTTGGCAAGGCGGCCCTGTACCGCAATGAGGGGGGACAGTTCAGGGAGGTGGGTGCGCTGGCCGGGTTGGCGGAACCGGGCTGGACCACCGGGGCGGCCTTCGGCGATTACGACGGGGACGGAGACCTGGATGTCTACGTGGCCAAGTACCTCCTATTCGATTCGCAGCAGTTGCCCGCCGAGTTCTGCACCTGGTTGGGGATTCCGGTTTTCTGCGGGCCGCAGGGATTGCCAGGAGCGGCGGACCGCTATTTTCGCAACGAGGGTCCGGAGCGGGGATGGTCTTTCACTGAGGTCAGCCGGCAGGTGGGCATCGAGGAAGACGAACTCTATGGTTTCGGGGTGCTGGCCCTGGACTACGACCAGGACGTCGACCTCGACCTGCTGGTAGCGAACGATTCAGGCCCCAAATTGCTCTATCGCAACGAGGGCGGGCGCTTCAGCGAAGTGGCAGTAGAGGCGGGGTGTGCGTTCAGCGGTGATGGCCGGTCACAGGCCAGCATGGGCATCGCCGCCGGCGACTACGACGGCGACGGGGATGTAGATCTCGTCATGACCAATTTTTCCCACGACAACAACGCCCTGTATCAGAACCAGGGGGACGGCACCTTCCGCGATCTGAGCTATGCCACGGCCATCGGCAGGGGCAGCATTGGGCAACTAGGCTGGGGGGTCGAGTTTTTTGACTGGGACAATGACGGCGACGAGGACCTCTTTGTGGCCAATGGGCACGTGTACCCCCAGGTCGAAGCGCAGGAAGTGGGGACCACCTATGCCCAGGCGAACCAGCTCTTTGAAAACCAGGGGCAGGGGGATTTTGTCGACGTGAGCGCGGTGGCCGGGCCGGCCCTGCTGGAGGTGAAATCCAGCCGCGGCACCGCGGTGGGGGATCTGGACAACGACGGGGATCTTGATCTGGTGGTGGTGAACATCGATGACCGGCCTTCTCTGCTGCGCAACGGGGGTGGCAATCGGCGTCATTGGCTGGAGGTGAAACTGGTCCAGACAGGGCTCAACCCGCAGGCCATCGGGGCGCGGGTGCGCCTGTGGGCCGGGGGGCGCTGGCAGCTGCGCGACCTGCGCGCCGGCACGGGTTATTTATCCCAGAACGACCAGCGCCTGCACTTTGGCCTCGGCCGCGAGACCACTGTAGATCGTCTCGTTGTCCGCTGGCCCGACGGCGTCGAAGAGGAGTGGGGCCAGATGCCCGCCGACCAATTCTTGCAACTCCAGCGCCGCTCGGTGCCTGGGCAAGGCTGGAAGCGTTGATTACTTGAGCAGCACCAGGCGCCGGGTCTGTACCCCAGCACCAGCGCGCAGGCGGTAGAGGTAAACGCCGGTGGCCACCATCCGCCCGCCCTCGTCCCTGCCATCCCAACCGAGGTGGTGGCTGCCCGCCGACTGTGCCCCGCTGACCAGAGTGTGGATTCGCTGACCGGTCAGCGAAAAGATGCCCAGTTCCACCGGGCCAGCTTGTCCCAGTTCATAGGTGATGGCCGTGCCGGCGTTGAAGGGATTGGGGTAGTTCTGGGCCAGCGAGAATTGGCTGGGGATCTGTCCCAGCTCCTCCACGGCGGTATCGTTTTCCGGAAAGGTGATCTCCCAGATGCCGCGCGTGCCGCTGTACTCCAGCACATAGAGTCGATTTCCCCTCAGCACCGCGTCCAAAGGATTGGCGAAGCGGTCGGCGATGCGGGTGATGCGGGCCTGGTAATTGCCCCCGGCGCGACTCAGTTGTAGGTGGAGTAGATCCTGGCTGGGGTCCTTGAAGGGGCCGGCTTTGCTGTCGCCGTTGGGGTCTCCCTCGGTCCAGCTCATCACCAACCCGTCCCCGGTGTACCCGCCGCCCAGGCGCTTCTCCGCGTCGAAGACCAGGCCCAAGGGGGAGCGGTGGGCGGTGAAGGTGCTCCGGGTCATGCCCAGGTCGCTGGCATCCTTGGGTTCGCCATCCGCCGGGTCGCGGAAACCGTCGGCGTCTGGACCGAGGTTGAGCACCGGGTCGGTGAAGGCAACAGGTGGGGGGGGGAAGGTGGGGTCGTTGACATAGGTGCCGCGCTGAATGGCGACGAAGTTGGGGGGCAGCAGCTTGTCCTTGGCAGGGTCGTAGGCGGGGAACTGCTGCGGGTTTTCGGACACCCCCATACGCCAGGGAAAACCGTAATGGTGGCCTTCGCGGAGCCAGTTCAACTCGTCATCCATATCCCGATCCGGTCCGTTCTCGGTGCCGAAGAGTTCGCCTGTCGGATCAAAGGCCAGGTCATAGGCATTGCGCACCCCATCGGCGTAGAGGTAGCCGCTGGCCCGCAGGGCAGCGTCGTCGGCGGGCAAAACCAACTCTTCGCCGCTGGTGGGCAGCCGGAAGATGGCCGAACTCAGCGGTACCTCGCGCACGCCTGGGAAAGCCCCCTTGTTTTCCTGCACCTCGCCGTGGTCAGTGCGCGAGCCGCTGTTGAGATACACGTACCGATTGTCGGGGCTGATGGCGATGCCATTGGCTTTGTGGTCGAAATTATTGCCGCATAGGGGGTAGGGTTCAGTGCGGGCGAGCACCGACCAGCGGCGTTCTCCCGTGGCGGCGTCGATAACGCCCTTGGTGAGGGTAACGATGTTGTGGGTTCCCTGGGCGATGTTCTCCGTGAGGTAGAAGGTGCCGTCTGGGCCGATGGCAAAACCCGCGGCGTTCCGGACCCCGTGGTCGGCAGTAGAATAAATCCTGTCCAGGGCCGGGGTTGCCGCTTCGGGATCGAGACGGGAGAGGTCGCCATTGGCATTGGCCACATAGAGCAGGTCGTCCACGGGATTGCTCGCCAGGCAGATCGAGTTGCGGGGGACGCTGAGGACCTTGCGAAGCTGGAGCTGGGTATCGAGAAGGCGGGGTTGGGCCCAGCTCCCCTGGGTGGCCAGCAACAGGGCGCTGAGCGCAAAAAAAAGGCGGCAGCGGGACATGGGGATCCTCCCGGGGACGAACCTCAGGCGGCGACTAGGTCGCCGAAGAGGGTGTGCGAGGTGGCGCGTTCGATGTGTACCTGGACCAGGCTGTTGGCGGCCACTTCCTGGGGAAAGACCACGGTTTTGCCCTGTGGGATGCGGCCGTAATAGGTGGGGGCGTGGCTGTTTTGGCGCTTGGAAAGCCCCTCGACCAGCACCTCGGTGGTCTGCCCAACCTGTTGCTGGTTGATCTCCCAGGAGATCCCTTCCTGCAGCGCGATGATCCGCTCCAGGCGCTCGGTTTTCACGGCCTCGGGCACGTCGTCCGCCATCTTCTTGTGGGCAAAGGTGCCTTCTCGTGGCGAGTACTTGAACATGAAGGCCGCGTCGAAGCGAAGTTCCCCGACCAGGTCGAGGGTCTGCTGGAAGTCGGTCTCGCTTTCGCCGCAAAAGCCGGCGATGAGGTCGGTGGTGAGGGCCACGCCTGGCAGACGTCGGCGCAGTTCTTCGACCAGGGCGCGGTACTGGCTTACCGTGTACCCCCGGCGCATGCGCTCCAACTGGGCGTCGGAACCGCTCTGCAGCGGGAGGTGAAAGCTGGGGCAGATCTGGGGCACTTCGGCGAGGGCGTCGATAACATCGATGGTGAAGTCGGCCGGATGGGGAGAGGTGAAACGCAACCTTTTTAATCCCTCCACCTGGCCGACAGCGCGCAGCAGTCCGGCAAAATCCACCTGGCCGTCGCTATAGGAATTGACCGTCTGGCCAAGCAGGGTGACCTCCTGGTACCCTTCGGCGGCCAGGAGCCGCACCTGGCGCAGGATTTCCCCGGCGGACACGCTGCGCTCGCGGCCCCGGACAAAGGGCACGATGCAGAAGGTGCAAAAGCGGTCGCAGCCGCGCATGATGGTCACCCAGGCATTGACCCCCTGGCGGCGGATCGGGTCGATGCCCAGGTAGTCCTCCTCGCGGTCGAGGCGCACATCGAGCAGGGTCTCCTCGCTGGTCTCGGCGAGGATCTGGGGGAGCCGCCGGTAGGAGTCCGGCCCCATCACCAGGTCGACAAAGGGGGCCCGCTGGGGCAGGGTTTCGGCCAGGTGCTGGGCCATACATCCCAGGATACCGAGGATCAGCTTGGGGGTGTGGGCGCGCAGGCCGCTGAGTTGGGAAGCCCGGCCGATGACCCGCTCTTCGGCGTGTTCGCGCACCGCGCAGGTGTTGAGCAGGATAACCTCGGCTTCTTCGGGGGTGGGGATAATCTGGTAACCGGCCTGGCGCAGAATACTGGCTATCAGTTCAGAGTCGGCCACGTTCATCTGGCAGCCGTAGGTCTCGATATACACCCGCCGCATCAGTCCAACTCTCCGTAGACGAGGTTTTCCCGGGCCTGGGCTACCCGCACCTGGACAAACTGGTTTACCTGACCGGGGCGCCCGGGGAAGAGGGCTTTGACATAGTTGTCGCTCAGGCCGGCGCTCAGGCCGCTGGCTGGATCTGGCTCTTCCTCTACCAATACCTTCAATTGCCTGCCGACAAAACGGCGGTTGAAATCCAGCCGTTTGCTGTGCCCCAGCGCGATGAGTTCCCGGGCGCGGGTGCTTTTGGTGCCCTCATCGAGATGGGCACCCAGTTGCTGCGCTGCGGTGCCGGCGCGCAGCGAATAGGAAAAGACATGTAAGTAGGTCAAAGGCGTGTCGGCGATCAGGGCCCGGGTGTTGGCGAAATGTTCCTCTGCCTCGCCGGGGAAACCAACCATCACGTCGGCGCCGATGGCGCAGTCGGGGATTAGGTGGGCCAGCGCTTCGACGCGGCCGGCGTAATAGGCGCGAGTGTAGCGGCGGTTCATCCGGCGCAGGATGCGGTCGTCACCACTCTGTAAAGGCACGTGGAAGTGGCGGCACAGCTTTTGAGAGGCAGCGGCGTGGGTGATCAATTCGTCGGAGAGGTAGCCCGGTTCGATAGAATTGAGTCGCAGCCGCTCCAGGCCCTCGATGGCTTCCAGGTCCGACAGCAGGCGCACCAGGCTGCCTTCCTCTTCGCCCCCGTACGATCCGGTGTGTACCCCGGTGAGGGCCAGTTCGCGGTATCCGCCGGCGACCATACTCTGAGCCTGGGCCACCACCTCGCTGGCCGGACGGCTGGCGCTGGGTCCCCGCACCTGGGGGATGATACAGTAGGTGCAGTGTTCGTCGCAGCCATCCTGGATCTGCAGGGAACCCCGGGTGCGGCCCTGTTCGACGCTGCCTTCGATGCTGAGAAACTGGGTGGTCTGGGGCCGCTGCCGTGGATCGAAGTCCAGCTGGGGTATTCCCCGCAGGTGGGCCTGAACTTGTTCGACCAGGCGGGCCTTGTCGCCGTTGCCCACCACCAGGTGAGCGCCGGCCTGACGCAAATCATCTGGTTGGCGCTGGGCATAACAGCCGGTGGCGACCACGGTGGCGTCTGGGTTGGCGCGCCGGGCCCGGCGCACGGCCTTGCGGGAGTCGGCGTCCCCCGAACCGGTGACCGTGCAGGTGTTGACCACATAGAGGTCGGCCTCGGCCTCAAAGGGGACGATCTGATACCCCTGCCGGGCAAAGCCAGCCTTGAAGGCTTCGAGTTCGTAAAAATTGAGTTTGCAGCCCACGTTTTGCAGGGCCACGCGCAGAGGTCGGGAGGTCATCTGGTGGACCAAATGGTCAGAAGGAGGTTAAAACAGAAGAAGCTACACGATTTGGGCAGGACTGACAACCCTTTTCCCGGTCTGGGCCAGGGTGAGGGCCTGGACCAGGGGGCTGGCCTTGAGCAGCAGTTCGGCCAGTTCCTCCTCGGGGTCCGAGTGGGCGACAATGGCCCCGCCGGCGCCGATGGAGGTGCCGGCACCGGAACACACTGCCGTGCGGATGACAATGCTCAACTCGATACGGCCGTCAAAGCCGATGAAACCTAGTGCGCCCGAATAAGGGCCGCGCGGGCCGCCCTCGAGTTGATCCAGCAGTTCCAGAGAACGCAGCTTGGGAGCCCCGGTCATCGAACCCCCGGGAAAGGCGGCGCGGATACAGTCGAGCGCGTGTAGGTCCGGGCGCAGTTGGCCGCAGATGGTGCTGACCAACTGGTGGCAGGAGGCATAGGTCTCGACCTCCATCAGCACGGGGACCCGGATGCTGCCGGTCCGGCAGACCCGCCCCAGATCGTGGCGGAGCAGATCGGTGATCATCAAATTCTCGGCGCGGTCCTTGGCGGAGTGAGCCAGGGACTGGCGCAAGTGGAGGTCCGCTGCGGGGGTGACGCCGCGTGCGCGCGTGCCCTTGATCGGGCGACTGCTGACCTGGCCAGCCGCGTCGATGCGGAGAAACTGTTCGGGAGAGGAGGAGAGCAGTGAGAAATCGCCCAGCCGCAGGAAGGCGGCATAGGGTGCGGGATTGAGCCGGCGCAACACGCGGTAGCAGGAGAAGGCATCCGCGACCGGGGGACCGAGTACCTGGTTGGTCAGGCACAACTCGTAACTCTCCCCGGCGCGGATGGCGTCGAGACACACTTCGATGTCGCGCAAATAACCAGTGCGGGAACGGCGTAGGTGAAAGGGGAAAACACATTCGGGTGCAGCGGGTTGCACCGGTGGGAGGGGAGCCGACTGGTCGAGTTGGTCCTGTATCTGGGCAAACCAGGAGGCCGTTTCGGCCTCAGAGCCCAGCGCCACCAGGTAGAGCGCCTCCTGGTGGTGATCGAAGACCAGGAAGCGGTCGGCTTCGAGCAACACCGCATCCGGATGGGGAGAGTTCGGCGAGGAGATGCCGAGGCAATCGCGCTTGAATTCATATCCCAGATATCCCACCCAGCCACCAGTGAAGGCGAAGGGCAACGCTGGGTGGACGGGGTGGGGGGGATATTCCCGGAGAAAGTCGAAGAGGCGCTGCCGCCGTTTTTCCTGGTGTGACCCGCGCTGGAGCCACAACTCCGCTCCCTGGGCCCAGTACTGCACTAATGCGCTGGCCGCGCCCATATAGGAAAAGCGGGCCTCTCCCTGCGCCGCGCTGCTGTCCAGCCAAAAGGCGTAGGGTGCGGAAGCGAAAAGCCTGGCGAAGACCGCTTCGGCATCCGGACAGCGATCGAGGCGGTGCCATTGGATTTGCGGGCCTGTAGGCCGGGGCGGATCGGGGGTACGCCAGGGAAGCTCGGGGACCAGGACCTGCACCTTCGGGAGAATATGCGCAGCGAAATTCCGCACCAAGGTCTCGCCGTATTCGCTGCACACCGACTCAGGGTGGAACTGAATGCCCCACAAGGGGCGGTGGCGGTGGTGCAGGCCCATCAGCAGACCCTCCTGGGTCCAGGCAATGGGTTCCAGGCAATCCGGCAGCGGGGGCACGACCAAGAGCGAATGATAGCGGACCCCAGCAAATCCCTGGGGGATGCCCGCGAAAAGAGGGGGGTGATCGTGAAGGATGGCGCTGAGCTGGCCGTGTACTGGTTGGGGGGCTGGCGCAAGGGTGCCGCCAAAAGTGTGGGCCATACCTTGATGGCCGAGGCAGACCCCGAGTTGGGGCAGGTCCAGCTCCAGCAGGACCCGCCGGCAAATACCAAAGTCCCGCGCCCGCTCGGGCCGGCCGGGTCCAGGGGAGATCACCACGCTGTCGATGGGCAGGGTGCGGATTTCTTCGAGGACGAACTGGTCGTTGGCGATCACCAGGGGTTCATCGCCCCGGACGGCGGCGATGAGGTGGAATAAGTTGTAAGTGAAGGAATCGTAATTGTCGAGCAGCAGGGTCTTCACCGATGCAGGGCTTTGACCTGGCCCCAGCCGAGACGCTCAACAGGGGTCTGTCCGGTGCGGACGTAGATCTCCACTTCGTAGATCACCACTGAGCCCAGGGCGCGCAATTCCAGGTTGTCGGCCAGGACCCCGTCGCTGAAGGGGATTTCCACCCACTGGTCAATCAGCCGGGAGTTTTCCTCCAGCAGGGCGGTGCGCTCCCCTTCTGGTTCCCGCACCGTACCCGTCTCATCGAGGTGTCCCCCCCGGTAGGCGCGCAACTGAAAGTTGTTGCCGATCTCGCCCACATAAATGCGCACCTTTTCCAGGGGCAGTTCGCCCGGCCAGGTAAAGGTCAGAATACCCTTGGTGTGCCAGAAGAAGGGGGCGGTCTCCTGCGGGGGGTATTTGCCGTCCTGCACGGCAGCCAGGTCGCCGGAGTAGGTGTTGAAGGTGGTGGCCAGGCTCACGGCATCCGGGGCTAGGTTGCGACTGGAGGCTTGGAGCCAGTCACCCTCTCCTGGGTAGAGGCAAAGGGCCAGGGTCAGCCAGAGGAGGAAGGCGGGGCAGGGGATATACATTAGGATGCCATTGAGAAACGCTGAGTTGCTTTTGGTATTCCGATATATTAATTAAGACAAACGCCCTGTTTATCGAAAGGGAAGGCAACATGAAGAAAGAGAACCCGTCGCAGAGTTCGACCACCTATGTCAGTATGGGCTTGTTATTGGCCGGACTAGTCGGGTGGGATCTATACTCGAATCAGGTGCACACCCTCTTCGTGGGGTCTGCCGAATCCCAGCAGGACGCCGAGGAGCCCCTGCAGGTGGAGGGTCTGCCCATTCTGCGTCCGGGGACCCTCACCCTGGGAGAGGGCCATCCGGCAGTGGCCATTTCGGCCTCCATCGACAAGGAGTTGCCCCAGCCGGCCCCCCTGGACGCGCCGCTCAGTTACGAACAAGTAGACGCCCTGGTGCGCCGGGCTCTCGACCTCGATCAATCGGGCCGGTCCATCCGCGAGGTAATCACCAAGGATGATTGGGTGCTGCTCAAGGTCAATATCGTCACCAACCGGGGCAATCCCAGTTCGGCGTATTACACCGATGGCTTCGAGCATCCAGGCCAGATCACGGACTTGCGGGTGGTCAAAAGCGCTGTCAATTATCTGATCGAAAAGGTGGGCCCCCGGCGTATCACCATCGCCGAGGGCGGGGCCGAATCTCCCCGCCGCGGGGAGCCCGGCTTCCCCACCAACGCCCTAGAGGACGGCTGGTCGGCCACCTATCCAGAATTCGATAACCTTTCCTATATCAAGATCCTGGAGGGATTCAAGGGCCGTGCCACCTTGGTGGATACCGTGGATCTGAATTACGCCCCCTACCGCCGCGAACCCGTGCCCGGAGGGGCGATCCAGCGGCTGGGTGTGCGGGTGCTGGATTACCCCGGAGCGCAGTTCGGTTTCCACCAGGAGGGCACCGGCACCTTTCGCAAGGACTTCATCATGCCCGAGCCCATCCTCGACGCCGACAAGATCATCTCCATACCGGCGATGAAAACCACGATCTACGGCACCACCCTGGGCTTGAAGAACTACGTGGGTACCCTGGCCTCGCGCGCCTATGGGGACAACACCTCAAAAGCCCAGCACTACCAGAACAACCCCGAACACGGGTACATCGACCTGTATTCCTATAACCCTGCCGCGTACACCATCATCGAAGGTTTGTGGGGCACCGAGGGCGACGGACCGCAATGGGGGCAGAATGTGCAGCACAACGTCATTGTGGCCGGCAGTGACCCGGTGGCCACCGAAGCCATCGCCAATGAGGTGATGGGATTCAATCCCCTGGATCTCGAAGCCCTGTACCTGGCAGCGGTCAAGGGGTTCGGCACCCTAAACGTGAACAACATCCAGGTTGTCGGCCGTCCGGCCCAGAGTGTGCAGCACCACTTCGTCAAATCGCGCGGCGGTTCCAAAAGGGGGATTTTCTACGGCAGGGGCATCCGCCGTTGGCTGGTGGCCGGCCCCTTCACCGGGGGGGACATCGCCAGGGAATACCTGCCAGGAGAGGCCAGCCTCAAACCAGTAGAAGGGCAGAGTGCCGGAGACGGGCTCTGGGACCGTATCGAACACCTGGGGTACAGCGCCGAATTACTCGAACTGGGGGATTTGCACGGGAAAGGCACTGAATCCACCAATTATGCCTTCACCCTCATCCAGTCCCCCCAGGCCCAGGACGGATTCCTGTGGATGGGGTACGACGAGCGGGCCAAGGTGTGGCTGAATGGGGAGGTGATCTTTGAGAACCCCTCCCGGCGCACCTTTATCCTGGCTGGCAATCGCATCCCCATTCACCTGGAGAAAGGGGAGAACCGCCTGCTGATCAAGGTCGGCAACTTCACCGGCGACACCATGCTCTCCGCCCATCTCGTGGACCAGGACGGGGACCGACTGCCCGGCATCGAGTTTCTCCTGCCCGGAGAAGGGGTGACCGCAGTCGAGGAGGAGCACTCAACCTTGCCGGTGGCCTCTGCCCTCCTGGGCAACTACCCCAATCCCTTCAATCCGGTGACCCATATACGGTTTGCCCTGCAGCAGGCCGGTCCCGTGCGCCTAGAGGTGTTTAATGCCGCGGGTCAGCGGGTGCGCACCTTGGTGGAGGGCAACCTGGAGGTGGGGACCTATGAGCAGATATGGGATGGGCGGGATGCAGCGGGGTACAACGCGGCCAGCGGGGTGTACTTCGCCAGATTGCAGGTGGGAACCCTCAGCCAGGCAAAGGCCATGGCGCTGGTGAGGTGAGACTTCTGCGAATGTCCGCTCTGGCCTTCCCCAGGCGCGTCTTCCCCTGCCCAACCCGCGCAACGCCCCGTACGCTGGGGCGTTGCGCCTTTTTTTAGCCTGGCTCCAGCTGGGCGTAGGCCACCATCACCCGTTTGACCTGGGTGCCGAAGCGGATGGAGAGCCGTTGCTGGGCGCCTTCCCCGTCGCGGGCCAGGATTTTTCCCCGCCCCCAGCTGGGGTGCAGGACCCAACTTCCCACCGCTAGAAACCCCTCGCCCTCCACGGACTCGGCAAATTCCGGTTCTGGTTCGGGAACGTAGTGGATGCCCACTTTTTTGGGCGCCGGCGCTTCGCTGAAGAACTTTCTGGTTGGGGGCTCGGCCTTGAAGTGCTCTTTGGCCTGGCGATGTTGCATCGGTCTGGGACCGTGTTGCTCCAGCTCCAGCAGTTGGGGCGGGATCTCGGCCAGGAAACGGGAAGGTGTGGCCTCCACCAGCGAGCCGTAGGTGAAGCGCTGGCGGGCGCAGGTCAGCCAGAGGAAACGTTCGGCCCGGGTGATGCCCACATAGAAGAGGCGTCTTTCCTCCTCAATAGACTGGCTATTCCGCTGGCTCTTCTCCTCTTCCACGGCCCTTGAGGTCGGGAAGAGATTTTCCTCCATGCCGCAGAGCAGGACCGCCGGGAATTCTAGGCCCTTGGCGCTGTGCAGGGTCATCAGTGAGACGGCGTCCTGCCGCCCCGGTGGCTGGCCCACCCCGTCGTCGGGGGCCATCAGCGCGATCACCTCGAGGAAGGCTTCGAGCGTGGGCTCCTCCTGTTCGTGGCTGAACTCGTTCATGAAAGCCAGCAACTGTTCTAGGTTCTCGCGCCGGGCCTCGGCTTCCGGGGAGTTGTCCTCCTGGAGCATGTCCAGGTACCCGCTCTCCTCCAGCACCTCCTGACCCAGGGCGGGCAGATCCAGTGCTGCTTTGGACTTGCCCAGGCGATCGATCAGGCCGGCGAATTCCTCCATGGCTTTGCGGCTGCGCGGGTTGAGTTCCGGCACCTCGGCCAGCTGGTTGAGCGCGGCGCTGAGGCCCAACTGCTGCTGCTGGGCAAAGAGTTGCAGGTGGGAGAGGGCGGTGTCGCCGATGCCGCGCCGGGGCATATTGATGATGCGCAGCAGGCTCAGGTCGTCGGCGGGGTTGGCCAGCAGGCGCAGGTAGGCCAGGGCGTCCTTGACCTCTTTGCGCTCGTAAAAGCGGGTGCTGCCGACGATGATATAGGGCAGTCCGGAGCGCTGCAATTCCTCCTCAAGGGCGCGGGATTGGGCATTGGTGCGGTAGAGCACCGCCACTTGGCCGGGGGTCAATCCCTCCAGGCGCACCAACCGGGTGATGGTCTGCACCACGAACCGGGCCTCGCCGCGGTCGTCGGCGCATTCCACCAGGCGCAGGGGTTCCCCTTCGGGCCCCTGGGTCCACAACTCCTTGCCTTTGCGGTTATGGTTGTGGCCGATCACTGCGTTGGCTGCCTGCAGGATGCGGGCGGTGGAACGGTAGTTCTGTTCCAGGCGCACCACCTTGGCGTCCGGGTAGTCGCGTTCAAAATCGAGGATGTTGCGCAGGTCGGCACCCCGGAACTGGTAGATGGATTGGTCGTCGTCACCCACCACGCACAGGTTGCGGTGTCCGGCCGCGAGCATGGAGGCCAGCAGATACTGGGGGCGGTTGGTGTCCTGGTATTCGTCGACCAGCACGTGGTGAAAACGCTCTTGGTAGCGGGCCAGCACCTCGGGGTGCCGCTGGAGTTGGCGCACCGGCTCGGCGATCAGATCGTCGAAATCAAAGGCGTGGTTGCGGCGCAGTTCCACCTCGTAGGCGGCGTAGACCTGGGCGATCGTCTGGCGCTGGAAGCCGGCCTCCTGGGCGAAAAGGGCCGGATCAATCATCGCGTTTTTGGCGCGGCTGATCTGGGCGATGGCGGCGCGGGGGGCCAGGTCGCGTTCGGGGATGCGCAGTTGCTCCAATACCCGGCGCATTAGGGCCCGGCGGTCTTCTTCGTCGTAGATGGTGAAGTTTCGGTCCAGGCCAAAGGCCTCGGCGCTCTGACGCAATAGGCGGGCACAGATGGCGTGGAAAGTGCCGATCCACAGTTGTTGGCTGGCCCCGCCGACCAGGGTCTCAACCCGCGAACGCATCTCCCCGGCTGCCTTGTTGGTGAAAGTCACCGCCAGCAGGTTCCAGGGAGGAAGCCCCAGCTCGCAGACCAGGTGGGCGATGCGGTAGGTCAACACCCGGGTCTTGCCGGAACCAGCGCCGGCAAGGATCAAAAGCGGGCCGGAGGTGCTCTGCGCCGCCTGCCGCTGAGCCGGATTGAGTCCGTCTAGAATGGACATAGGGCGTTCGGATTGGGGGGGATACGGAGGAGGGGAAGGAGTATAGGAGCGCTTTGGAACCTTGTCAAGAACCAGATCAGAAGCGGGCGCTGTTGCGGATGGCCCGCTTGGCCGCCTCGTGTTGTTCGTTGGTGTGGCTAAAGACGTGGGTGCCATCCCCGCGGGCAACAAAATACAAATAGTCCGTTTTGGTCGGGAAGAGGGTCGCCTGGATCGACGCCTGGCCGGGGTTGGCAATGGGCCCAGGGGGCAGACCGGGATACTTGTAGGTGTTGTACGGGGAGTCGATCTCGAGATCGGCGTTCTCGAGGTGTTCCTTGTGGTAGCCCATGGCGTATTCGACGGTTGGGCAGGATTCCAACATCATGCTGCGTTCCAGGCGGGCCAGGAAGACACCGGCGATGAGGGCGCGTTCCTTTTGCACCACCGCTTCGCGTTCGACGATGGAGGCCAGGGTGAGAGCCTGGTTGAGGGAGAGTTTCAGGCTGTCCAGGCGGGCGTAGAAAGACCCAGTGAACACCTTGTCGAATTCCTCCAGCATGCGGCGGATGATCTCTTCCTCGGTGGTGGTGCGGTTGAACATATAGGTTTGGGGGAAGAGGTAGCCTTCGAGAGAGGGGGCGTCGATGCCCAGTTTGTGGGTGAAATTCCGGTCGTGTACCAGGGCGACAAAACGGGCCGAATCAGCCAGGCCGTGCTGTTGAAGGAGCAGCCCGATCTGGGGACTGGCAAGGCCTTCTGGGATGGTGACCCGCTTGAGTTGCAGGGGCGCCCGGAGCAGTTCGCGGAGGATATCGGGGGTGGTGAGCGTGCCCTTGAGCAGATAGATGCCGGCCTCCAGGTCTTCGGAGTGGCCGTGCAAACGGGCGGTCCAGGCGAAGACGGTGGCGTTGCGGATCAGCCCCCTCTCCTTGAGCAGGGCCCCAATGTCATGGGCAGTCATTCCGGGCGAAACAGTGATTTCGAGCGGGGTGACCAGGCCGGTGGGGCGGCTCAGGTACCACCACACCACCATGGGAGCGATCAATACCAGAAGTACCAGCGAAATCCCGTTCTGGAGGTATTTCTGCGCCGCAGTCGGGACGGCCTGGGTCATGGGCTCCTGAGGGCAAGGACGGGGAGAGGCGCGTTCGGGTAAATGTCTATGATATAAACGCGAACGGCAGTGCTGTCAAGCACTGCCGAGGAGATCAATGCCGTTCGAATAATCGCAGGAAGAAATGGTGGAGGGCTGGGGCCAGGGGACGGGGAGGGGGAGCGCGAAGTTCCAGCTCCTCGGTGAGGATGGCAAGGCGACTGCCCGCATCCTTCGGGAGGGTTGGGGTCAGGGGTTCGAGCTGGTCCTTGAAGGACTGGTACCGCCGCCTTCTAAAGTGGTAGTCCTGGGCTAGTTGTGCGAGAAAGGGGGTTTCGCCCCAATCGGCGCAAGCCTGGTCAAACAGGGGTTTCACCACCGGAAAAGGCTGGGTCTTTCCCCAGCAGCGCAGGTGGGCACAGAGGTGGACAACCTCCTCGTCGGCCATCAGCGCCATGCCGGTGATACCCTGGCCGGTGAACACCGCCGACCGTCCCTTGCCCCGGTGGCTGGCGGTCTGAATCAATCGGCTGGACCGGCCGGCTGCGGGCAGCTGGTCGAGGAAGGCCCGCAGCACCCCGGGAGGGGATATCTGGTCCTGTGGGGTGACCACGGCCTCGACCAGGGCGCTTTTCAGCAGTAGATCGTACCGGTCTTCCAGTAGTTCGGGGGCGTTGAAGAGTTCCAGGTAGAGGTCCTGACCTAGGGCACAGGCAGCGCCGATCTGGCCCGGATGCAGGGGATAGCGATGGCGCAGGGCGTTGAGTTCAAAGGAATGGGTGCCGTAAACGGCGCGCAGATCGGCCGTGGGGGAAGAGGATTCGGCGTGTTGCAGGTAGGATTCGATCCGGTCCCAAATCCGATGTTGATGGGTCTCTCCGTGCCTGGACAGTTGCTCCAGTTTGAAGCTGCGCAGCTTCCACGGGCAGATATCGGCCTGGGTGAACTCGGCCTGGTACTCGGTCAGCCGGCGTTCCTCGATGCAATTGACCGGCAGGGAGACTCGCTGGCCAGGGGAGATCAGGCAGCTGACCTGCAGGGCCCGGGTCTGGGTCTCGCCGATCAACACCTCGGATTCTCCCACCAGGATGGAAGCGGCCAGGGGGTTCTCCATGTGTACGCGGTCCACCTGCCCGGTGTCCCGCAGGCGCACGCCCCGGCTCAGGCCTTCGGTCAGGGTGATGGTGGTGGTGGGGTCAGGGCCGAGGTGTTTGGGGAAGAGCGGATAAACCACCATGCAGGGGTGGCGTCCGGCGGGGTCAAAAAGCGGGGGGCCAATCACCACCCCTTCCAGGCATTGTTCGAGGTGTTTGGTCAGCGAGGCAGGCATAGTTTCAGCCGAGGAGCGCGGCGAGGAAGCGGTACGAACCGGTGCCGAATCCCAGACTGCAGTAGCCGCCCAGGACCGCCAGGCCGATGGTCAGCGGGAAGAGCAGCACCATCCAGCGGTCGAGCCGGGCACCTGGAGTCGTCTTCAATTCCAACACCGCCAGGGTGGCGTCGTGTCCCATCACCGTTCCCAGCAGGGCAGTAGCGCCGGCCAGGGCCACCTGTTGCGCCGACAAGGCGAGAAAATGGTCGAGTACCAACACCGTTGACAGCGGGGGAATCAGGCAGAGGGGCCAGCGCAGGTGGCCCTGCCAGATATCCTGCAGGCGCAGCATGTAGAGTGCGGCGGCAGCATAGGGTCCCAGCAGCAAGATACCCAGGCTGATGCCCAGGGCTACAGTCAGCATCAGGCGGGGATGGGGATTCCACCACGCGAGGGCAATCCCGGCTCCGAACCAGAGCATCAGGAAAGGCAGGATCAGGCGGAAACGCTGGACAAAATTAGAGTAGGGGTCCATACACCATTGGGGCGGGCGCCGGGAATGCGGCTGATTCTTCTATTTATATATCGGCAGGAAAGGAGAAAAGCCGTGTCTGAATGGTGTTGCGTGCCCGAAGGGCCCCTCAGCGGTAGAGGTCCTCCTCCTGAGGGTCAATGGTTTTGAGGATCTGGACCGCGCGCCGGCCCTGGTGCAAGCCCGGACGACCGAGGAATTTGGGCCGGTCGCCGATGATAACCACGGCGGGTTCGTTTTTCGCCGTGTCCAGTTTGACGGTATCGCCCTGGCGCAACTGGGCAACCTCGGTTAGCGACAGGGTGCCTTTGGCCAACTGGAGGACCACAGAGAGCTTGACTTTACCAAGGGCCTGGGTCTGGAGGTTTTTCTGCGCCGTGGTCTGTTTGGCCCGGGCTGGTAAGTGGCTCACCCGCTTGGGCAGCAGCGGCTCCAACACGCTGAGGGGGTAACACAATTGCACCAGGCCGCTGGAACGGTTGGCGTTGGCTTCGATGGCGACCACCACCACTCCTTCTCCCGGCGCCGCAGCTTGAATGAATTCCGGACTGGTCTCGAGGACCAGGTCGGTGATCTCGATAGGGGCTCGGGCTTCCCAGGCCGCTTCGATGTTGGCAATCACCCGGCTGGCCAATTTGTTGACGATGCCCACCTCAATCTGGGTCAGCGCCCGTCCCTCTTCGGCAACACCCAAACCTTTGCCGCCCAAGGCCCGGTCAATGAGGGCCATCAGCAGCGAAGGGGCAAAGGACAAGACCGCCCGGTGGCCGGAGGGCGTCATGGTAAAACTATAGGCAGAGCAGGGTTTGGGCAGGGCCATGGCGAATTCGCTGTACATGATCTGGTCGATGAAGGCCAGATCTGCATCCACCACCATCCTCATCGAAGAGGCCAGGGAGGAAGAGAAGAGGCGGGCGAACTGCTCGTGGATGTTCTCCACCAACCGCAACTGGTCCTTGTTCAGGTGCTGCGGTCTCTTGAAATCGTAACCCAGGGGCGTCCGGTCGGTGTTCTGGGCTGCCGATGGGGGGCGGCGTTTACCAACCGATATCAGATCTTGGATTTCCCCGTCTGAGAGTTCGTCAGCCATGGCCAGCGCGGTGGGGTGAAGAGAAGTAGGAACAATCATAGAATTATATTACAAATCGCCGTCCACCGCACGGTCCTTGACGCTTCGGATGGCTAATCCCGTTATTAGGAACCGAATTATACCCTAGCTCTTGCCTTTCCCAAGAGGTGCCTTTGCCCAGCTCAGCCATCATCGAAATAGTCGGCCTTTCGCACACCTATCCGGGCACTCGCACCACGGTGCCCCAGCAAGCATTGATCGAGGTCAGTATGGAGGTTCAGGCAGGCGAAAAAGTCGCCCTGTTGGGACCCAACGGCAGCGGGAAGTCCACGCTCTTGCGGATTCTGATGACTGCACTCAAGCCGGATCAAGGCACCGTGTTTATTGGCGGCATGGACGTGTACAGGCAGGCAGATCAGGTCAGAAGGCGGATCGGGGTGGTCTTTCAGAAGCCGGCACTGGACATCAAGATGACGGTATGGGAGAATCTGCGGGCCGCCGGCATGTTGTACCGCATTCCCGGCGCCCTATTGGCAGAGCGGGCCCGCGTGTTGTTAGACCGCTTGGGGCTGGCTGACAGACGGAACACCCTGGTCGGCGCCTTGTCCGGGGGGCTGGCGCGCCGCGTCGAGCTGGCCAGGGCCCTGCTCTCCCAGCCCCCGCTGCTCATTCTCGATGAGCCGACCACGGGTCTGGACCCGGTGGCCAGGCGGGAATTCTGGCACCAGGTAGAGCTCCTGCGCCGCGAGGCACCGATGACGGTGGTGCTCACCACCCATCTGCTCGAAGAGGCTGCGGACTGCGACCGGGTGGCCATCCTGCACTGCGGTCGGCTCTTGGCCTATGATCTTCCCGGGCGCTTGCAGCAGAATATTGGCACCGAGGTGTTGCAGATCCGGGGGGAAGATCCCCAGACCCTGGGCCGCGAAATAGGCAGTTTTCTGGGCCTTGAAGCACGGCTCGTCGATCAGTCAGTGCGCCTGACGCTGACCGGCCCTACCAGTCTGGACGCGCTGATGGAACGATTCGCTGGAAGGATCAAGTCACTCTCCCTGGCCCATCCCTCGTTAGACGATGTCTTCGTCCAGCTGACGGGCGAACATCTGCAGGCCGAGGAGGTGAAAGCGTGATTGGTATCTGGGTGTTGGCGCATCGGGAAGTGCTGCGTTTCGTGCGCCAGCCGGTTAGGCTCTTCGGCAGTCTGGTCCAACCCTTGCTCTTTTGGCTCTTCATGGGAGCTGGCTTTTCCCAGAGCTTCAGCATGGGCAGTGAAGGAACAGGGTATCGCGAGTTCTTTTTTCCCGGCATCGTGTTGATGCTGATGCTCTTCGCCGCCATTTTCTCCACCATCACCCTCATCGAAGATCGCAACGCCGGTTTCCTGCAGGGGGTGCTTGTTGCCCCAGTGAGCCGGCTCAGCCTGGTGTTGGGTAAAGTGGCCGGCGGTACCGTCATCGCCATGGTCCAGGCGGTGATCTTTCTCTGCTTCGCCCCTCTGGCAGGTATCCCGCTGACGGCCGGCATGGTCGTCGACCTGCTGGTCCTTTTTTTCTTGATCGGCATAGGCTTCACCGGCATGGGATTCGCCATCGCCTGGCTGATGGACAGCACGGCCGGCTACCATGCGGTTATGAGCGTCGTGATGATTCCGCTCTGGTTGATCTCCGGGGCGTTGTTTCCGGTGGAGGGTGCGTCGGAGTGGCTGGCTTTTGCCATGCGCTGCAATCCGGTGTTTTACGCCCAAGTTTTGGTCCGCAAATGTTTCTACCAGGAACTGGGCCCCCTGCTGGCAGACGCGGATTTCGTCCAGGCACTGATGGTCAGCGTCGGCTGGGGGGCGCTGATGCTGGCGGTGGCGGTGTGGATCGTCTACCGCAGGCCGGAGGCCTGATTGAGCTGGTAGAGCATCAGGTAGACAAGCACGCCGGTGACCGAGACATAGATCCATACCGGCCATACCCAGCGGGCCAAGCGCCGGTGGCGGGAAAAATCTGCGCGCCAGGCCCGCCAGACCATGACGATGATAAAGGGACCCATGCCGGCGGCGAGGATCACGTGGGGGATGAGGATGGCGAAGTAGAGGGGGCGGGTCCAGTCGTGGCGGAGATAGGGAACCGAGCCGACTAGGTAGTGGTAGACCAGATAGGAGACGAGGAACAGCGTCGAGGAAACTAAGGCGCAGAGCATGTACTTCCGGTGGCCCTCGCGATCCTTTCTCCGGATGCAGCGGTAACCTTGAATCAGGAGGACGAAACTGAGGGTGTTCAGGCTGGCGTTGAGAACGGGAAGGTCGGCCGGACTCATGTGAACACATACCTTTCAGCGTAGGAGGTCCACCAATGGAAATCATCGATGCCCATCACCACCTTTGGGATCGCGGTCGCTTCAACTACAAGTGGCTCAAACAAATGCCTGCCCTCGATCGCGATTTTATCTTGCGCGATTACGAAGAGGTGATCAAGGGCACCGGTGTGACCCAATCGGTGCATGTCCAGGCAGAAGTCGAACCTGTTTTCGGCATCCAGGAAACCCGCTGGATCCTGTCCATGGCTGATGCCGAAGGGCCGGTGGCCGGGGTGGTGGCCTGGGCACCGGTGGAAGAGGCGGGGCTGGACGAATTCCTCGAAAAACTGGGGAAGCACCCCAAACTTAAAGGCATCCGCCGGCTGATCCAGAGCGAAGCTGATGTGCGCTTCTGCGCTCGGCCGGAGTTTGTGGCTGGGGTGCGAAAGTTGGCACCGCTCGACCTTACTTTTGATGTCTGCATCTTCCATCCCCAGTTGGCGGCGGCCATCGAACTAGTGCGGCAGGTCCCGGAGGTGAACTTTGTCCTCGACCATATCGGCAAGCCCGCCATCAAGGACCGGATCATGGACCCGTGGAAGGCCCAGTTGCGGGAAATGGCGGCGCTACCCAATGTGTGGTGCAAGGTATCGGGCATGGTGACGGAGGCCGATTGGACCAGCTGGAAGGCCGAGGACCTGCGTCCGTATCTGGACCAGGTGATCGATTGTTTTGGTTTTGGCCGGCTGATGTTTGGCAGCGACTGGCCGGTGAGTACCCTGGCGGCCAGTTACCAGCGGTGGTTGGAGGTGGTTCAAGAGGCAGTGAAGGGAGCCAGCGCCGCGGAACAGCGGCAGTTGTTCTGGGATACTGCAAAGGCATTTTATCGACTCTGAGACCCCTCAGATACCCATCTTCTTGCGGGAAATCCGCACCTTTTTCTCTGCCTCAGAAGCCTGCTGCTGGGCGAGAGCCCGCTTTTCTTCTCCGACTTCGATGTTTCTGAGGTCCTCATAATATGAGCGAAGGAGGCCTTCGTTTTCCTGCAGCGGCGTCACGATTGCGGTCAATTTGGCTACTGCGTTCTTGCGATCGGCCATGCCCTCCAGCCGATTGCGGATCTCGCGGTCTAGGTGCGTCAGGCGAGGCTGAAGCTCGCTCATATGGCGGGAATAGAGCAGGATGGAGCGGATGATAAGCACCAGCATTCCCAGGATGATGATGCAGGAGATTACCTGAGGTGAGAGCAGGTATTTGAGACCCATCGCATATCCTTGGACCAACAAAGGAGTATGGTCTCAATAATAAATCAATGAGGCTTCAGCAGGCAACCCTGGGAGGATCATTTAAAAAGGCATCCGGTGCCAGCCGGATGCCTTTTTTATGAGCCACCCTCCGGAATCGAACCGGAGACCTGCTCATTACGAGTGAGCTGCTCTACCAACTGAGCTAGGGTGGCTGGAGCCGAGGGTAGGTAGGCCAAAAAATATAGACGGGTGTGGCCTCGACTGTCAAACCATCCAGTGACGGTCACATAAAGCTGAAAATGCGGGCCAGTTTATCCAGCAACTTCTTGCCCGACTGTGGGACTGGGGTCAGGGAGGTCTCCTGATGCTCCTCGTCGAGGGCAAAGCGGATCAGGCCGATGGCGGTGGCGTATTGAGGGTCCCCGAAGCCTTCGGTGGCGCAAAACTCCTGCGCTGAACCGACCCGCACCGGAATCCCGAGAATCTCCTCGCCCAGCTGGGCGATGTTCTCGAGCATTGCCCCGCCGCCGGTGAGAATCAGGCCGGCGGCCAACTTCTGCCCGTAGCGGTTGAGGTCCAGTTCCTGGCGCACGAACTCAAAGATCTCCTGCTGGCGGGCTTCGATGATTTCCTTGAGTTGGTGCTGACTGATGGTATGGGGCCGGCCGGCCGTGGTATTGAAGGTGATGTTCTGGTCGGCCTTCTCCGCACGGCTACACACATAACCGTGCAGTTGTTTGAGTTGTTCCGCTTCGCGCGGTGACATGTTGAGAACAACCGAGAGGTCCTTGGTGAGATCGTCCCCGCCAAAGGGGATCTCAGCCAGGTGGCGCAGTTGCCCGCGAAAGATAGCCAGATCAGAGGTGCCCGCGCCGATATCCAGCAGAGCGATTCCCATTTCCCGTTCGTCCGGGGAAATGAGGGCAGTCGAGGCAGCCACGGTCTCATGAATGAAGCCAGCGATCTCCACCCCGGCCTCCTCGGCGGCGCGTTGCAGGGTGGTGCAGGCCTGGCGGGAGGCGAGAATACTGAGGGTTTCGATCTCGAGTTTATTGCCGTGCAGCCAGAGGGGATTCTGGACGTATTCGCCGTCCACCGCATAGCTCTGGATAAAACGGTGGAGGAGGATGGAATTGCCCGCCGGCAAAGCCTGCTCGGTGGCGGCCAGGCCGCGCTGAACGTCGCTGTCGTCGATGGGGGTGGAGGTGCCGGAAATGGCGACCGTACTGCGGCTGGTATGGACCGAAACGCTCTCGCCGGCCACCCCCATATACGCACCGGTAATTTTCAAGCCCGCCGACCGGCCGGCTTCAGCCACCGCCGCCGAGATGGCTTCTACCACTTTGGGCATATCGATAATGGAACTGCGGCGCAGACCGCGGCAGGGGCTGCTACCCATGCCCAGGATTTTTAATTGGTCATCGGGCTGCATTTCGCCTACCATGCAGAGGACTTTGGCAGTGCCGATGTCGAGGACGACGATAGGTGATCCGCTCATAAGGCAGTGACCCGAGATGCAAAGGATCGCCACGAGGCTGCAGGGCCCCGGCCGGCAATCGCAAATTGGAGGAGTGAAAGTCTTGGCTCAATAACAGTGGGGAGTGCGGTGGCGCAGAGACAAAAACCGGGGGGAGGATTCGGAGGTCTTAGAACAAAAAAGCGACTGGCTGAAGAGAACAATTTGTCTTTGCGGCAGGGGGGAGACCCAGTCGCAAATTAGTCATCAGCGAGTCTTTTTTTAGGATAAGAAGGGTGGCTGGGAAAGTCAAGCAGTTTCCGTTTTCTGAGGGGCGATTTAGCTCATCTTCGGCCTGGTCGCTCAGTATTCGGCCAGATCCTTGAGCATAACCAGGCGCTCGATGGTGTGGTGCAGTTGGAACAGGTCGATGGGTTTCTGGAAAAAATCGTAGGCCCCCTGGGCCAATAATTCCCTGGCCAGATTTTCCGAAGCGTACCCGGAGACGATGATCACCTGGACTTTCGGGTCAAGCTCGCGGATAAGGCGTAGGGTTTCGCTGCCGTCCATGTGGGGCATGGAGATATCGAGAAAAACCAGGTCCGGCAGGGTCTCTTTCAGGCGCAGCAGGCCCTGCGGACCATTGCTGGCCGTGACGACGGTATACCCCAGGCCGGAGAAAAACTCCTCAATGGTGCTCAGGAAATCGACCTCGTCATCTACAAAAAGCAGTTTGAACTTTGCCATGTGGTGAAATCTAGGTGCGGAATGGGAGGTGTCAAATCCTGCTTGTGCTTGACTCGGTTCGCCGGCAGTATTAACATATGATCCCCCGAAACCGGTAGTACAGTACGGAGGGCGGACCCCATCCTCTCCATTCTTTCGATCGGAGTGCTACTTATGTCGCGCGGCGGTGTCAACAAGGTCATTCTGATTGGCAACATCGGCTCTGACCCGGAGGTCAAGTACACGGCCAGCGGGGCGCCGGTCGCAAATTTCAGCTTGGCTACCTCGGAGAGCTGGACCGACAAGGTCAGCGGTCAAAAGCAGGAGCGCACCGAATGGCACCGCCTGGTGCTGTGGCGCAAGTTGGCGGAAATCGCTGGCCAGTACCTCAAGAAAGGCAGCAAGATTTACGTGGAGGGCCGCTTGCAGACCCGTTCCTGGGATGACCCCAACGGGCAGAAACGGTACATGACGGAAGTTGTCGTCGACGATATGCAGATGCTCGACGGGCGGGGCGGGGATGGCGGCTTCAGCGGGGATACTGGGCATCCAGGCGCCGGGGCCCCTAGTAGTAGCGACGCCGGTCCTCCCGGGGGGGCACCGATGGCCGACGACGACCTGCCTTTCTGAGCAATCCCTCACCGGTGATGATGGCCCCCGACCTCATCGATCTGGGGCGTTTTGGCCTGGGCTTGGTTCTGATCGCAGGGCTCCGGATGCTGGCACAGCAGGCCAGGCACCTGGGAACCGAGTTCTGGGCACCCCTCACCGCTCCCCGGTTGCACTATGGCCTGGCCGGGGTGGTGTCTGGATACACCTTCCTGCCCCAACTGGCCCCTTCCTTTGCCGCGCTCCTTTCGGTGGTCTTGGTTTTTTGTGGTGGGTGGATTGGCTTAGCCGCCGGCTGCACCTTTGACCTGCGTCGGGAATACCAACACCGGTTCCTGGGGCTCCTAATAGAGGGAGGGCAGGCAGGCCTCGCTATGGCCGCGGTGTTGCTTGCCGCCTTTCTCGTCAACCAATTTCCCCAGGTCGGCTCCATCTACTTCAGCGGGTCAGCGCTCGAGGTGGTCTGCGGCATCTGTATGGTGGGGATCTCCGCTGCCGGCGCCGAACAGCAGGCGGGGCGTCCCCCTTTGGCGGCCCTTTGCGGTGCGATGTTGGCGGCACTGGGCATTAGCCAATTGTACGGCGATGCCTTCCCGCTGGCCTCCCTGGAATTTGCCCAACATAACCTGACGGTAGACAGCCCAGTGGGCAAGCTGTGCTGGAGCACCTTGCTGGGGTGTCTGATTGGTTTGTTGGGGGACCTCGCCACCCGCGACCAGTTCGATGGCTGGGTGATCTGTTATTTGCTGGCCGGAGTGGTGCTCTTAGGAGGGGGCGTCGCCGCGGCGCTGGGATTGGAACCCCTTTGGGTGGGGCTGCTGGCGGGTGCCTGGCTGATCAATGCCACCCTGCGCCGGCTGGACATCCTGGAGGCCATGTCCGGGAGTTATGGTTTTGCCCAGAGCGCCCTGCTCTTTGGCTGTGGTTGGTTCCTCGGCGAGGGGGTTTTGGCTGGTGGCGTCAACTTGGGTGTCTTTGCCTGGGCGGCGCTACTGGTGCTGGTGCTGCGACTGGCCGCCCGGTTGAGCAGCCGTCTGGAGGTGCGTTATGTCCCGGCAGAACGCCCCCACCGGGGCCAACGCCCAGTGCCGGCCGGCGGCATCGATCTGGACGATGTGGGACTAGCCCTGGCGGCCAGTCTGATGCGAGTTTTACCCGCAGAGGCGGGCATCGCGCTGCTGGGGGCCGTGGCCGCCGGGCAGCTCTGTCTGCGTCTGATCGGCTGGTGGAGCCGGCACCTGAGGCCCCAGACCCCGGCCCCAGTGGTCTAGTGTCCCGGCTTAGGCCTTCAGGTTGTAGAACGCCTCGCGCCCGGGATACTGGGCTTGGGTGCCCAACTCTTCCTCGATGCGCAGCAGCTGGTTGTATTTGGCGGTGCGGTCGGTGCGCGAGGCTGAGCCGGTCTTGATCTGGCCGGCGTTGACCGCTACTGCTAGATCGGCGATGGTGGTATCTTCGGTCTCCCCGGAGCGATGGGAGATCACCGCGGTATAGCCGGCCCGCTCGGCCATCTCTATCGCCGCCAGCGTTTCGGTAAGGGTGCCGATCTGGTTGACTTTGACCAGGATGGAGTTTGCCACCCCGGCGCGGATGCCCCGTTTCAAGCGCTCGGTGTTGGTGACAAAGAGGTCGTCACCGACCAATTGCAGCTTTTGCCCCAGGGCGGTGGTCAGCCGGGCCCAGCTTTCCCAGTCGTCCTCGGCCAGTCCGTCCTCAATCGAGATGATGGGGTAGCGCCCGGACAATTCCTGGTAGAACTGGATCATCTGCGCTGAGGAACGCGCTTTGCCGTCGGACCACCTAAAGGTGTACTGGCCATCCGCGTACAGCTCGCTGGAAGCGACATCCAGCGCCAGCAGCACATCCTGTCCTGGGTGGTATCCGGCCCGGGTGATGGCTTCGACGATCACTTCGAGGGCTTCGTCGTTGGAGCGCAGGTTCGGCGCAAATCCGCCCTCGTCTCCCACCGAGGTATTGAGCTTTTTTTCCTTGAGCACCGCCTTGAGCTGGTGGAAGATCTCGGCGCCCATGCGCAGCCCTTCGCGGAACGAGGGAGCGCCGACCGGCATCACCATGAATTCCTGGAAATCGACGTTGTTGTCAGAATGAGAACCGCCGTTGAGGATGTTCATCATCGGCACCGGCAGGAGCCTGGCGCTTGGTCCGCCGAGGTAGCGGTAGAGGGGCAGTCCGGCCGCTGCCGCCGCTGCCTTGGCGCAGGCCAGCGAAACCCCGAGGATGGCATTGGCCCCCAACCGGCTCTTGTCGGAAGTCCCGTCCAAGGCGATCATCTTGTGGTCGACCAGGATCTGGTCGGCGGCGTCTACCCCGGAAAGGGCCGGGGCGATCTGGGTGGTGATATTGTGGACCGCTTTCAGCACCCCTTTGCCCAGGTACCGGCCCTGATCTTTGTCGCGCAATTCGAGGGCTTCGTGTTCCCCGGTAGACGCACCGGAGGGAACGGCGGCCCGGCCCTGATGCCCGCTGGCCAGCAGCACATCCACTTCGACGGTGGGATTGCCCCGGGAATCGAGTAACTCGCGGGCTGAAATCTGGGTGATCCTGCTCATAATCATCTTTCCTCCAAGGGACGAAAAACTAGGTGCCGCTGAAAAAACTGTCAACAGGCTGGCTCTT
This sequence comes from Gemmatimonas phototrophica, assembly GCA_945861755.1. GTDB lineage: Bacteria > Latescibacterota > UBA2968 > UBA8231 > UBA8231 > SICG01. The sequence goes on along the minus strand of CAMAVQ010000005.1, from coordinate 40,277 downwards.
GCTCCTGTGTTGCCGGGTCTGGGCCGACCCTTCGGTCAATGTGCCTTTGGACCATTGGGGGTACGGGTTTGTCGAGCGCTTTGAGGCTCGCGGGGTGTTACAGGGCATTGGGGACGGAATCAAACCCCTGAGCCAGCAGGAGATGGCCTCCATCCTGGACACGCTGGTCAGCAAGCAGAAACAGGGCCTGGAGCTATCAGGGGTGGACCGAGAGGAATTGGGGCAATTGCGGGCGGAATTTGCACCCCCGAACACCAGGGGGGACGCAAGGGGCCCGTACCAGTATCATGCCCCACAGGGGACACTGGCGGTGGATGGCGTGGTGCGCCAGCAGAGCGACTTTTTCACCGGCCGGGGCCGCGCCAACACCGAAGGTATCTACCGCAATGGTCTGGGCGGGGTGGTGCAGGGAGATTTCATGGAGCGCGTGGGTTTCCGCCTCTCCTTTGTCCAGAGCCGGGAACAGGGCAGTCGGAATTACTACCTGCGCGACGATGTCTACGAGCGGCGGCTGGAACTGCCCCAGCCCAAAGGGGGGGTTGTCGATTACCACGAAGGCACCGCCTATCTGACTTTCTCCTGGTCGGCGGTGGACCTGGAGTTGGGCAAGGACGAGGTCAGCTGGGGGCCTGGACCGGGGGACAACCTGGGGTTGAGCCACAACGCGCCTTCCTTCGACTTGGTCAGGTTAAGAGCGCATTACGGGGCCTTCAAACTGGTCAGTGTCACCGGGTTCCTCCGCCCCTGCCCGGACCGGCCGGATTCGCCGGTGTGCGGGGGGGACGGGGATCTGCAGGCCTCGTACATCGTCAACAGCACCGCCCGAACCCTGGAACGGGGGAAATACCTGGCCGCCCATCGACTTGAGGTGGCCGTGGCCCCCTGGATGGACCTGGGCTTTGAGGAGATGGTGGTGTATGGGGATCGCGGTTTGGAGCCCACCTATCTCAATCCGCTGATGTTCTACTGGGCCGCCCAGAGCTATCTGGGCGACAAGGACAATGTGTTGATGGGCTTGGACGCCGATATCCACCCAGGATACGGGCTGCGCGGCTATTTCGCCTATGTGGTCGACGACCTGAAAAAGGCGCGGATCTTCTCCAGCGATTTTGCCAACAAGTTTTCCATCCAAGCCGGGGCGCTGTGGACCAGTCCTTTGGGACTGGCAGATACCGATCTCCGCACCGAATACGTGCGTATCGAGCCCTGGATCTACACCCACAAGTTTCCCATCAATACCTTTCGCCACTTCGATGCGCCTCTGGGCCACAGTCTGGGTCCCAACAGCGACCGATGGCAGGTGGACCTGGTCCGGCGATTCGTCGGGGGATGGGGAACTCAGCTGGAACTGAGCCGCACCCGGCGCGGCGACAATGAGCTGCTGGCCGACGGGAGTATCCGCAATGTGGGGGGGGATCTGAACCTGGGTTGGCGACCTGGGGATGAACGGGAGCAAAAGAAGTTCCTCGACGGCCAGGTGAGTCGGCGTACTGCGGTGGCGGGGACGCTGTGGTGGCGGGGCCGGTGGCCGCTCTTCCTCAGTGCGGGGTATGCCTACGAATGGGGCTCGGGGGTGCAACTGCCCCCCCGGTGGGGCCCTGGGGTGGCGCTGCAGAACCGCACGGGATACGGCAAGGGTGGCCAGGGGCATCTCAGTTTTGAACTGCGTTACGGTCTGCGCTGAGGCGCCATGGGGCTTTGGGAGGTTCTGCTCCTGAGCAGTGGCGCGGTGTACCTGGCGGCGCTGCTGTGGCTGAATATGGGTCTGGGCCGGCAGCCGGCCCAGACCGTCCAGGACCGTCCCCAGGTCAGCGTGATCGTGGCCGCCCGCAACGAAGAGGCTCAGGTCACTGCCTGTCTTGATGCCCTGCAGGTCCAGGATTACGGGGGATCGTGGGAGGTGGTGGTGGTGGATGATCGCTCGACGGACCAGACGGCCCCCTTGGTCGAAGCGCGCTGCGGTGAGCAGTTGAAGCTGGTGCGGGCTGGTCGCGAACCGCGTTTTCGCTGCCCCAAGAAAAGTGCCCTGGCGGCCGGCATCGATGCCAGCGGAGGGGACCTACTGCTCTTCACGGATGCCGATTGCCAACCTCCCCCAGACTGGGTGCGCCGCACGGTCGCCCTCTTCAGTCCTCAGGTGGGTTTGGTCGCCGGCCACGCCTTTCCCCTGCCCAGTCCTGGGCTCAGGCAGGGGGTTCTCGCCCTCGACAATCTGGCGGTGGGAGCTCTGGGTGCTGGCAGCATGGGCATGGGCCGGCCGCTCTCCTGCACCGGCCGAAATCTTGCGTACCGGCGCGAGGTCTATGAGCAAGTAGGCGGCTTTTCTGCTATTGGCCATCTGATCGGCGGGGACGACGTGTATTTTCTCCGTCTGGTGGCCCGCACGTCCTGGAAAATTGTCCACAATGCCTGTGTGGTCGATTGCAGCCCTGGTCCCCAGACCTGGAGGGCCCTCCTCCAGCAGAAACTGAGGCACGCCTCAAAGGCGGGGCATTACCAGGGGCCGGCATTGCTCCTGGGTACGGCGGTCTATCTTTTCCATCTGCTCTTGCTGGTGGGAATGGCCAAGCTAGTGCTGGGAAGAGCGGAGCTACTTTTTCTGGTGATTTGGGGAACGCGTTGGCTCGCCGATCTGATCCTGCTCTGGCGATACGCCCCGCGCCCTGGAGAGCGAAAACTCTTGCACCATTTGCCATTTCTCGAAGTGTTGTATATTCCATACGTCTTGGTCTTCACCCTGGCCGGGCGGCTGGGGTGGTTCCGCTGGAAATGAGGTCCGTTTCCCCGGGAGGAAAATGGCGTTTCTGTTAAGTCCCAAAGTTATTCCGCGTTTACTGGAGCGCTACGGATATGCCTTTTCCTGGAAACGGCTGTGGAACTTCACCAAGGTCCTGAGTTCCTTGGGCCTGTCGCGGATCCTCGGTCGGCCGGTGGTCTGGGGTCAGCCTTTTATGCTGATGGTTGAGCCCACCAACTTCTGCAACCTCAAGTGTCCCCTCTGTCCATCTGGAAACGGTCAGATGACCCGGCCACGCGGCAAGATGGACCTGCAGGATTTTCAGCGCCTGATCGACCAAGTAGGCGACAAGTTGATCCTGTTAATGCTGTGGAACCAGGGGGAACCTTTCATCAACCCCTGCTTCACCGAGATGGTGCGCTATGCCCGCCAGAAGCGCATTCCCACCCTCACCAGCACCAATGGCCATTATATCCGGACCCCCGAGCAAGCCCGCGCGCTGGTGGAAGCCGGCCTGGACGAGATCATCGTCTCGCTCGACGGGGTCGACCAGGAGACCTACGAACGCTACCGAGTAGGCGGTAAGATCGAGAAGGTCTTCACCGGGGTCCGCCTGCTGACCCAGGCTAAGAAAGATCTGGGCCGGACCACCCCCTTGGTCAACCTCCAGTTCATCGTTTTTAAACACAACCAAGGTGAAGTGCAGGAGGCCGAGCGTCTGGCCCGCGAGCTGGGGGCGGACAAGTTTCTGGTCAAGACCGCCCAGGTCTACACCCAGGAAGAGGCTGCGGTGTTCCTGCCTGACAGCGAAGCCTTCCGTCGCTACGATTCCACCGCGGGAGAACTGGCCGTCAAAGGTCAGCCCGCCCGTGGCTGCAAGGTGCTCTGGTACAGCTCGATGGTCAACTGGAATGGCGCGGTGGCTCCTTGTTGTTTCGACAAGGACGTGGACTTCGAGATGGGCAAGGCCTTTGCCGGCGGGGATTTTCGCCAAATCTGGCGGGGCCGGGCGTACATGGATTTCCGTCAGCGCCTTTTAGACGATCGCCTGGGTATCCCCATGTGCCGCAATTGTTCCGAGGGATACCGCGGGATGTTCTCGATGGTCGACGAGCTGCGCGGTTAGCGTTTTTCCCCCACCCGCATGGAAACCTTTCTGAGCGACTGGCAGCCCGATTTCCAGGCGCTGCTGGTTCTGGTCACCTCCGCCTATATCCTGGGCCTTGGCTGGTTCTGGCGAGGCATCACTCCGCAGCCGGCGACTGGGCAGGGGACCCCCCAAGTCTCCGTGGTGGTGGCGGTGCGGGACGAGGAAAGCCGTGTCGACACCCTGCTGCAGGCGTTGGCGGCGCAGACCTACCCCGCCGAGTGCTGGGAGGTGATCGTGGTCGACGACGGCTCTGCCGATGACACTGCGGCCCGCGTCGTGGCCCGCATCGGTGGTCCGCTGCGCCTGCGCCTACTCCGGGGGACGGGCTCGGGGAAAAAGGCGGCCCTTAGCCAGGGAATTGCCGCGGCAAGGGGGGAGATCATCCTGACCACCGACGGGGATTGCCAGGTGCCCTGCGCTTGGGTGGCGGGCATGGCAGCCCAATTCGGACCCGAGGTGCAGATGGTGGTGGGTTTTTCCCAGATCGGCAGACCGGGGGAGGCCAAAGGGCTGCGATGGGGTCTGGAGGCCATCGACTTCCTCAACTTGATGGGTGCGGCCTTGGGAAGTGCCGGACAAGGGTGCGCCCTGGCGGCCTCGGGGCAGAACCTGGCTTTTCGCCGCGAGGCCTTCACCCAGGTGGGCGGGTACGGACCCGTGCAACACCGCGCCTCCGGCGACGATGTCCTGCTCCTGCAGCTGATCAGGCGGCAAGGAGGTGGGCGCATCGCCTTTGCCACCTCGGCTGATACCTTCGTGGTTCACCCCGCCCTTCCCTCGTGGAGCGCCTTTTGGGCCCAGCGGGCCCGCTGGGCCTCCAATGCCCCGTATCAGCTCTTGCTGAATCCGGGTTTTTTCGCCTACATCGGCGTGGCGTTCAGCGTCAACCTGCTGCTGGCCCTCACGCCGCTCTTGGTTTTGACCGGAGGGCTGAGTCCACGGGGTGCCGGGGTGGTGTGGGGGGGGAAGGTGCTGGCCGAAGGCATGCTCTGCTGGCGGGCCACTGGTTTTTTCAACCGCCGGGAGCTGCGGCGTTTTTTCCCGTGGTGGACCCTGGTGCAGCCCTTTTTCTTGGTGCTGGCCGGTCTGCTCGGCAGTCTAGGCCTGTTCACCTGGAAAGGCAGGAAGCACCTCTGGGGGCGGAGGAGAGGAGCTGCCCCCGGAAGCTGAGTTCGGGCGCCTCAGTTCAGACTTTGAACAGGAAGTGGAAAATATCCGCGTCCTCCACCTGGTAGTCGCGGCCTTTTTGCATCAATTTTCCCGCCTCCTTGATTTTTAATTCACTCCCCAACGCAAAGAGATCCTGGTACCTCATCACTTCAGCGCGAATAAAGCCTCGTTCGATGTCGGAATGGATGACGCGCCCGGCCTGCGGGGCCAGGGAACCGCGGCGGATGGTCCAGGCCCGCACCTCGTCCTCTCCCACGGTGAAAAAGGAGATCAAGCCCAGCGCCTGGTAACAGACCTGGGTGAGTCGGTCGAGGGCCGGCTCCTCCTGCCCCAATTCCTTGAGGAAGGCCTGGCGCTCCTCGGCGTCGAGCTGGGCCAATTCCTCCTCGATACGCGCCGAAACCGCCACCCATTCGTACCCCTGGCTCGGAAAGGCGGCTCTCAGCTGCTCAACCAAACCCGCGTCCTCTAGCTGATCTTCGCCGAGATTGAGGACGATGAGCACTGGCTTGAGGGTGAGGAAAGGATAGCTGGCAATGAGTTTTTCGTCGTCTTCAGACAGCGACAGGCTGCGCAGAGGACTACCTCCCTCGAGGTGAGCTTGGAAACGGACGAGTAATTCCTCTTCCTGGGCGGCTTTCTGGGCGTCCCCCTTCAGCTTGCTCTCCTTCAGCAGGCGTTCCCGCCTTTTTTCAATGAAGATCAGGTCTGCTAGGTGGAGTTCCTCCTCCAGGTGGCGGATATCGCGTTCGGGGGCGACCGATCCGGCCAGGTGGAAAACCGAATCGTCGGCGAAGCCGCGAACCAAGTGGCACACCACGTCTACCTTTTCGAGGGCCTTGAAGGCATCAGCGTTGCCCTTTTCCCCCAGGTCCGGGACCAGGGCAAACTCGAGTTGGGCTGGGGTGGCCTTGGCCGGCTGGTACAGCTGGACCAGCCAGTCGAAGCGGGGATCGCGGACCCGGGCTAGACCCACGCCGCTCTTGTTGAGTTCCTGCCCGGTGAGCAAGCGAAAAAGGGTGCGCTTGCCTACCTGGGGAAAGCCGACCAGACCAAGTTTCATGCAGGGTTTCCTTTCGCGAGGGGAAAGGATAAAAACGCGCTCGGGGCTGGCTGGCGCAACAGCACCCTGCCTTACCGAGGCCGAAGGAGGGTCGTATATTCGATGCGGCGCGGAAGGAGAACAGTGGACAAAAAGATCGCGGAAATAGGGGAATTCGGGCTCATCGACCGGCTCCGTCAGCTATTGGATCGGGAGGGATGTCGACCACCAGGCCTGAGCTTGGGCATCGGCGATGATGCGGCCTTGCTCCAGGCCCAGCCGGGGTGCCAGTGGGCGGTTACCTGCGATGTACTGGCCGAAGGCAGACACTATCTGTCCGAGTACCTCTCGCCTTTCCAGTTGGGCCAGCGGGCCATGGCGGTGAACCTGAGCGATATCGCCGCCATGGGAGGACAACCGCGTTATGCCCTAGTAGCCCTGGGGTTGCGGGGAGATACCCAGGTGGAGGACGTCGAGGATTGGTACCGAGGATTCGCCGCGGCCCTCAATCCCTGGGATGCCGCCATTGTCGGCGGGAACATGACCCAGGTTGATGGCAGCCAGTTCATCTCCATCACCCTGATGGGAGAGGTGCCTGCCGGTCAGGCGCTGCGCCGCACCGGGGCCCGTCCGGGACAGGCGATACTCGTCACCGGGTATCCGGGCCAGGCAGCAGCAGGTCTGCGCCTTCTGCAAGAGCGCGGCCAGGACGGGGGACTAGAGGACCATCCCCTGGTGCAGGCATACACCAGTCCGGTGCCCAGGGTGGGCGAGGGCAGGGCTCTGGCCGGCCAGAGCTTGGTCAGCGCGGCCATTGATACCAGCGATGGTTTCCTCGGGGATCTGGGGCATCTATGTGCCGCTAGCAGCGTGGGTGCCCGGTTATGGGCAGGCCAGTTGCCCCTCAGCCCGGCCCTGCGTGCGGCGACCGCTGAATGGGGGGAGGACCCGGTGCAATGGTTCCTGGGCCCCAGTGATGACTACGAATTGATCGTGACCTGTGCGCCGGAGCAGGTCGAGGCGGTGAAGCGGGGTGTAGCTGGAGTGAACCAGGTGCCCGTGCATCAGGTGGGGGTGATCACGCCCGAACGTGATTGCCTGGAAATCGAAGGCGAGAACGGCTCACACCGTCTGCTCCGCGCCCGAGGCTGGGACCATTTTTCCAGTAGGGACGGGGAAATATGAAAGACGTACTGCAGTGGTTCGATTCCATCCTAACGCATTGAGGAGGACCTATGACCCAAACCGGAAAGAAAGCCCCGGCGTTTTCGTTGTCCAATGCCGAGGGCCAAACCGTCAAACTGGCGGATTTCAAAGGCAAGAAGGTGGTGCTGTATTTTTATCCAAAGGATGATACCCCCGGTTGCACCAAGGAGTCCTGCGATTTTCGCGACGCACAGGCGCCGCTCAAAAAGGCGGGGGCCGTGGTGCTAGGCATCAGCCCGGATTCCGTGGAGAGCCATCAGCGCTTCAGGGACAAATTCAGTCTGAGCTTTCCCCTACTAGCCGATCCCGAGCACCAGGCCATCGAAGCGTATGGGGTGTGGAAGGAAAAGAGTATGTACGGCAGGAAGTTCATGGGGGTTGAACGGTCCACCTTCCTTATCGACGAGCAGGGCATACTGATCGAGGAATGGCGCAAGGTCAAGGTAGAAGGCCATGTGGAGGATGTATTGGCCAGCCTGGGCGGCCAGGCCTAGTCCACCCCCAGTTCGCGCAAGAGCAGTCCGTAGCGGATACCGCGGGTGGAGACGACCAGCCCAGGACAACCCAGGCGGGTCAAGGCCAGGCGGAGGATGAGGGCGCCGGCCCCGATGATGTCGGCGCGCTGCTCGTGGACCTGGGGGATGCGGCGGATCTCGTCCACTGGTAATGACAGGAGCCGGGCCGACCATTCCTCGACCCGCGTCAGGCTCAGGAAATGGCCGTTGAGTTCCTCAGCGTCGAAACGGGGAATGCCCAAGTCGATCGCCCCCAGCGTTGTCACTGTTCCGGCCACCCCGACCAGGGGCAGGTCCGGGGGATATGGATAGAGGCGATTCAGCGCCGCGCCGACCATTTCTGTAGCCCTCGCCACTTCTTCCGGGGCAGGGGGCAGATGGGGAAAGCAGCGTTCGGTCACTCTGACCGCCCCCACATCCACCGAAACCGATTGCTCTACCTGCACTCCGGTGCCCATCGCCACTTCGGTCGACCCGCCGCCGATATCGATTACGGCATAGCGGGAAGGTAGCTGAAGGCCAAAAGCAGCGCCGCGAAAGGTGAGACCGGCCTCTTCGCTGCCCGAGACCTCCACCAACTCCAACCCGGCATCCTGCCTGACCCGGGCGATGAATTCGGCCTTGTTGGCCGCATCGCGCAGGGCCGAGGTGCCGAAGGCCCGCACTTGTTCGGCGCCCAAGCCGAGGGCGCGCTGCCGGTATTCGGCCAGCAGCCGGCATACGCGGTCCATGGTTTCGGCCGAGATGCGGCGTTGGGCGTCCACCCCCTTGCCCAGGCGGGCGATGGCGTGGGTGTCGTCCAGGACCTCTACCCTGCCGTCTGCAAGCCGCCGGCCGGTGACCATCAAGGCCGTGTGGGTCCCCAGGTCGATGACGGCCAGCACGGGTCCAGAGGAATCTCTCATCGGTTCAGGGCTTTTCTTCGTGTCTGAGCAGCGCTTTGGCCTCGGCCGGGGTCTGGCACTCGAGAAAGGCGGTGCGCATACGGCTGATACGCATGAGCGATGCGATCTGGGCGAGGACGGGAATGTAATTGCGGTAATTCTGCTGGGGGGTCAGCAGCAGGAAGATGTATTTCACCAACTGACCGTCCGGGCCGCCGAAATCCACGCCCTCGGGGCAGATGCCCAGTGCGCCGATGATGGCCGGCAGATCGGGGATGGGGGCGTGGGGGATGGCCGTCAGGTGGCCCAGGGCGGTGGAAGATTTCTGCTCGCGTGCCAGGGCGGCATCGAGCACGGTCTGGCGCAGCGCGGTAGGCACCTGGCGCTCCTCGACGAGGGTATCGACCAGCTGGGTGATGGCATCCCACTTATCCCTCGGGCGCATCCCCAGGCGGATGGTGTGCTCCCAGAACACATTGCTGAGGTTGAGTTCCTGGCTGTGGTGGGCGCGCACCAACAGCACCGGGTTGGGGATCTGGGTGGCGATATCGTCGGGAATGGAGCCGGCTAGGTATTCATCCTGACGCCAGTCGTTGGAGGCACCCAGGACCACCAGGTCCTGGGTGCGGGTGCTGGCGACGATGGGGGAGATCACGTCCCTGGAAGGGATGATGGTCACGGGGGCGTCGATGTCGAGCAGGTGCAAGCGCAGCAGGGTTTCTTGATGCAACTGCGCACAGTAGCGGCGCAGCAGCGGATCATCCGGCTGGCATTGTCGGTCGCGGGCGATGCGCACGATCTGCATCTCGGCACCCCAGGCCCGGCTCAGGTCGTGGGCGATCTGCAGGCCGACCACCGAGTGCGCTCCGCCTCCGGTCGGCACTAGGATGCGTTTGGCCGGGCGGTATTCCCCTACCCTGAAGATCAGGGTGTCTACGTCCACCGCCTTGGTCAGGGCGCGGTTCTGGGCTCCCAGCACGGCATCCTTTCCCAAGGGCCGGTACCAGCCCATGACCATCATATTGCAGTTCCAGCGCCGCACCGCCTCTTGGACTTCCTCGGTGACGCTCCTGCCTTCAGTGAGGTGGGGGAAGGCACAAACACCTTCCTCGCCGGCCAGGCGGGCAGCCTCTTCGAGCAGTTGGGGGGCATTGGGGACAGGTCTGGTGTCCGGGGTGCGGATATGGATCAGGTGGAGCAGGCCCTTGCGGGAGGCGGCCAGAGTGGCTGCCAGGCGCACCAGCGGAGTTTCCTCCCCCGGGTGTTCAAGGGGCACCAGAATGCGGAGATCTGATTGGGCAGACGACATGGCTGTTAAAGGCCAATAATAAGCAAACCGGCTGGTTTTTTCCAATTGGTTCGGGTTGGAGGGGTAGATCAGCCGGTCCAGTAGGACCCGGTGACCCAGACCTTGAAGGGCGGTGGTTCAGGTTGGTGCAAGCCGATCTTGAATGTATATTAAACAGGGGAAGTGCGGTGCATGCTTTTGGCGAAGGAGGAAAGCCTGATGCAAAGAAAAACGAAGGTGTGGGCAGCCCTGAGCATCCTCATCTGCGGCGCGTGGTCTGCCGAAGCGGTGGTGAACATCCAGCACTTGGGTGCGGGAGCGCGTTCGGCGGCGCTGGGTAACAGTTTCGTGGCGGTGGCCGACAACGGGGATGCGCTGTTCTCCAACCCGGCGGGGTTGAGCCAGATCAGCAAGCATCAGGTGGCGTATACCAATGTGTCGTTATTGTTTGGTGGGATTGAGGGGGACGATCTGGGTCAGCACCTGTTCAGCTACGCCCAGCCCTTGGGTGGTCGTATGGGCTGGGGGGTGGGGTATGAGCGGATCGGTTCGGATTTGATGAGCGAGAATGGGGCCTTTTTCGGGTTGTCGTACAAGGCGGGGGAGCGCTTGCGTTTTGGTCTGACGGGCAAATATCTGTTTTGGAGCGTCGGGGATATCCCCCCCGACAACGGCAGGGCAGACCCCCTGAGCAATTCGAGCAAGGGGGGTATCGGATTGGATTTGGGGATGTTGTGGAAGAGTCCCTTCCAGGGGGCGGTGGTGGGCTTGCAGGTGGTGAACCTGCTCAAGCCGAATGTGGCCAGCAAGAAGGGGGCGGTGAACCTTCCTTCGGATGCGGGTCAGGTGCCGATGGACCTGCATGTGGGGGTGGCGGAGCATTTTGGGGTATCGCTGGTGAGTGTGGAGTGGGTGATGCGGGATCTGGGGGGTGAGGCGACGGACAAGCGGTTGGTGGTGGGTGGGGAGACCAAGCTGGTGGAGGGTTTGATGGTGCGGGCAGGTGGGAGCAAGGCGTTTGAGACCGACGGCAGCGGGGCGGTGAATGCGGGTTTGGGGTATCAATGGAAGAAGATGTGGTTGGACTACAGCTATCACATCCCGCTGGAACTAACCGAGACCAACGGCGCCCACCGCTTCTCCCTGGCGTACGAATTCTGAGCGACGTTGCGCGTTGATCTGCCAGGGCTGCCCCGAAAAGGGCAGCCCTATTTGTTTTTTAGCTATGCGGTTGCCGCTTAGGCCCCGAACCAATGGGTGAGCGGGATCTCGGCCATGGTGCGCAAGCCCGGCCGGGCATTCCGCAAAGCCTGCAAGGCGTTGATCACCATGGCACAGGTGGCGATATCCCCGTCCACCCCGCCCTGGATGGTGGAAGTCACATTGGGCTGGCCGTGGATGATCACCGTATCCCTGGGGTTGGGGTGTCCTAGGTAGGCCTCCAGTTCGAGCGTGATGAGGGTTTTGCCCTTGCAGATGCCGCGGCCCACCTGGCGCAGGCCGGCGCACTGTCCGGCGGCGACCTGGATAAAGGTGCTGGACGTGGGGTCTTCGGCGACCACGGGTTCGACCCTTTCCTCTACCTGGTCTAGTTGCCAGCCAAAAGCGTGGGCGATGAGCCGAATGGATTGGGCAAAACCCACGTGCCGGATCTGCCCGGCCTGGTATTGGGAGGCAAATTCTGCGGGGCTGAGTCCAGCGCCGATCTTGCGTTGGAAAGGCAGCCGGCGGATGGCCGCGTCCTGGTGCCTTTGCACCTCCACGCCGGCGACCTGTTGGCAGGCGCTGGACAGAAAGAGTGGCAGGGCATCCATGAGAAAACCGGGGTTCACCCCGGTGCCCAGTACCGCCACCCCGCGCTGGCGGGCCAAGTCGTCGAGGTGTGCGCTGATTTTGGGGTGATCGGCGAAAGGATAGGCCAGTTCCTCGCAGGTTGAAACCACCGACTTCTCCGCCCGAAGACAGGCTTCGAGCTGGGGCAGGATGTGCACCAGAGAGGAGCCGGTGGCCAGGATTACGATCTGGGCATCGAGCTGGAGGGCGGAGACGGCATCGGCGGAAACAGCAACGCCTAGCTCCCGAGTGCCGGAAAGCAGTCCGGCATCCATACCGGTTTTCTGGGGGTCAATATCGATGGCACCGACTAGTTCGACAGCGGGGCGTTGAGCCAGGTACTGCACTAGGCGCTGGCCTATAGGGCCCAGGCCCATCTGGATTACTCTCAGTTTTTCGGGCATGGCAGGGTCTCAGTAAACAGTCGGGAGGCCGATCCACCTGAGGATGCAGGCAGTTCGCTGAGCATGGCAGACAGAGCCAAAATTCATTCTCAGAGATGGCGTACATAGTACTATGCCCCCCAGACTATGTCAATTGACTTGGGGACCGCAGAGCAGCTAATTTTCAGTGGAGCAAAGAAAGGGGTACCGGGTGATCAAGCTGGCGATCTGGGCGTTTATCGCCTATCTGGGTTACCGCGTCTGGCGGAATGTTTCGACAGTGTGGAAGGTGGTCAAGAGCGGTCCGCAACCACCGCAACCGGATGTGCCCGGCGGGCGGCGACCGGTGGAGGCCCCTTTCGAGGTGGAGGACGGGAAGTGACCCGCCCGGCTACCCGCAAGGGACCGGAGGAGTTGCGCCGGGAGGTGGAAGGAGGTGCCAAGGTGCCTTTCTATCTGCTCCACGGTGAAGAGGATTACGAGCGAGAGGCGACCAGCACCTGGCTGGTGGATAAACTGGCACCCGAGACTGCTAGGGAATTCAATCTCGAAGTATTCCACGCCGACCAGTTCTCCCTGGAACGCTTTCTCGACCTGTATTATTCCTACCCGATGCTGGCCGCCCATCGACTGGTGGTGATCAAGGGCTGCCAACAACTGACCGCCGATCACTGCCGCAGCCTGGAAACAGTGGTAGACAAACCGGCCGAGACCACCGTGCTGGTCGCCATCGGCGCCAAGGTCGATCTGCGCCGCCGTTTTTTTCAGCAACTAGCAAAAAAAGGCAGGGCCGCCGAATTCCGGCCGCCCTTCGACAACCAGCTTCCGCAGTGGATCCAGCGACACGCCACTCAGCGAGGTCTCAAGCTCGATGGCGAGGCGGTGGAGCGCTTGAGGCGTGGCGCGGGGCCTGGGTTGAGGGAACTGGCGGGCGAGCTAGAGAAATTATCCCTTTACGCCGGCGAGGGGACGAAGATCACCGGCGAATTGGTAGACCTGGTGGTAGGCGGCCAGCCTCAGGGTGATATCTTCGCGCTGACCCACGCCATCGGCATGCGTCAGCGCGCCAAGGCCGGTCAGTTGCTGCGCTCGTTGCTGGATCAGGGGGAGGAGCCCAGTAGGGTGCTGTGGATGATCCACCGGCATTTTCAGCTCCTGCTGAAAGCCCAGGATTTGATGCGCCAGCGACTCTCCAAGGAGGAGTTGGCCGGCAAAATCGGCATTTCCCCGTTCTTTTTGGATCGGTACCTCGAGCAGGCGCGGGTTTGCCAGCCGATCCAACTTTGGGAAGGGATGGGGGCCTTGCTCTGGGCCGACGACAAACTCAAGAGCACGGCACACCGGCAGGGGGAAGCATTGCTCGAGCTCCTGGTATGGCGCCTGTGCATCGTTCCCAAGGTGGGTTGACAGGGGGTGAACTGCTGGTTATACTAGCCCAGTGTTTGCCTAATTCAACCAACAGAAGTGCTGTGGAACGAGGGGGTGCATGAGCGAGCCAATTACCTTGACCGACGAAAATTTTGCCAAGGAAGTGTTGGAATCGGATATCCCGGTCCTGGTGGACTTCTGGGCGGTGTGGTGTGGCCCCTGCCGCATGGTGGCACCGGTTGTCGAGGCTCTGGCCACCGAGTACCAGGGGCGTGCCAAAGTGGCCAAACTAGATGTCGATAGCGCCCAAAAGACCGCAACGGACTACGGAATTCGCAGCATTCCTACGCTGCTCATTTTCAAGGGGGGAAAGGTCGCAGACCAGGTCATCGGAGCGGTGCCCAAGAAGCAGATAGTCGAAAAACTGGACGCGGTGTTGGTAAACTGATCGTTCATGCCCGCCTTGACGGGCAGATCCGCTGGGCAAAACGGCTCTTTCGACCTGTCGAAGGAGTCGTTTTTTCATCAGGCGAGTGGTGATGGCTGATCCATTTTGGGGCAGACTCTTCAACCATCAGCAAGAAAAGAAGGAAACCCTCTTCGAGGTATTGCAGCGGATTCCCATCTTCCAGGATTTCAACCAGCGGGAATTCGCCAAGATCGAAGACATCCTCCACCATCGGAACTTTGCCACCGGTGAGGCTATCGTCCGCGAGGGGGAGAAAGGCGTTGGCATGTTCATTATCCTCTCCGGGCAAGTCCAGATCCTCCATGCTGGTACAGAGGGCCAGTCGACCATCTTAGCCACCCTCGGTCCAGGCGACTTCTTCGGCGAACAGGCCTTGCTCGACGAGTCCCCCCGCACGGCGTCGGCGTTGGCGCTCGAACCCTGCCAAGCCATCGGTTTCTTCCGGCCTGATATGCTCGAAGTTATCGACCGTAACCCCCGTACGGGACTCAAGGTGATCATGCGTTTGTCCCAGATGATTTCCTTCCGATTGCGCCAGACCAACCGGTTGCTCAAAGAGGCCCGGGAGCGGGTCCTGCTGGCCGAGCGCCAGTTGAAGGAAGGGCAGGAACGGGCCGAAACTGGAGTAATCGGCAATCCCACCTCCACCAATACCTGAGCACTGCCCCCATGAATCAGGACAAGAATTTCAGTTGGGCACGCCTGGTCAAGATGCTGCTGGCCCTGCTCGTCCTGCTGGGAGTCGGCTGGTTTCTCTACGCCATCCGCGAAATCCTCGTCCCCTTTGTCATCGCCTTCATCGTCTCTTATGTCCTCAACCCCCTGGTTGATCGGATGGAAGGCCGCGGCTTGGGCAGGGGGGCCAGCATCGGGCTGATCTTCGCAGCCATTGGCCTGGTCGCGGTACTCGGCTTTTTCACGGTTGGCAAACGGCTCACCGATCAGGTAATGGATATCACCGAGCAGTTTCTGCGCCAGGCGACGGTGGTCAGGGAGTTTACGCTCACCAACACCGGGGAGGAAAGTGTTTCGGTGGACGCGATGTGGAAAAGGATGCGTCCCGGCAAACGTTTTGCCCTGGTGGACCCGCCGAATTTTCCGGTCGAGTTGGCCCCAGGGGCCAAGCAGGTCTTCCAAATCCGCTTCAGCCCGAGGAGCACTGAACCGGCAGAGGGCATCCTGCGTTTTGCTTCGTCCGAAATGAGGACTCCCTTCGAAATCAAGGTGCGCGGTAATGCGGCCGGAGAAGAAGAGGAATTCTGGTCCAAGGGCGAATACCTGCATAAAGCAGACACCCAGCCCTTGGAATTCTCAGTGGGGGGCATTGACTTTGGCAAGGCAGGTCCAAGTATCATCACCCAAATGAGCGAAGTTGCAAGCGGCATGCAACCGGCGGTGCAGTCCTACTTGGGGGCCGATGTGGACCTTGAGGCCCTGGTCAACGAGAAGGGGCGGGAGATGATGAACGCCCTAGTGGGTAAATCCAGTGCTTTTATGGAAGGGGTTTTCTCGGGTCTGGCCTTACTGGTCATCGTTCCCTTCGCGGTGTTCTTCTTCCTGAAGGAAGGCAGAAGGATCACACACGAGCTGATCGAATTGGTTCCCAACGCCTACTTTGAACTGTGCCTGAGTCTCATCTACCAGATCAACGGCCAAATAGGCGGGTACCTGCGCGGCCAGATGTTGGAGACCGCCATCGTCGGTTTGCTCTCCGTCATTGCCCTCACCATCATCGGCTTGCCCAACGCCATCCCTATCGGCTTGATGGCTGGCATGGCCAACGTGATCCCCTACCTGGGGCCCCTGATCGGCGGTATCACTGCGTCGGTGGTGGCCCTGAGCACCGGTGGAGGGGGCACCATGGTTCTGTATGTCATCGTCGCCTTTGCGATCATCCAGATGCTCGACAATCTCGTAGTGCAGCCGCTCATCGTCGCCAAGAGTGTGGACCTGCATCCGCTGTTGGTGATGCTGGTAGTGTCCATCGGCAGCCAGTTGCTGGGGATCATGGGTATGCTGATCGCCGTGCCCTTTACCGGTATCCTCAAGGTCAGCACCCAGACCATCTATAGAGGAATCAAAGGGTACCGCGCCGGATAGTACAGTTGACAAAACACCAAAGTGGTGCTATTAATTCAAAATGTATGCAGCTCTGAAGTCGGGTAACAGGATAGCTTCACGAATAACAGGAGGATAGGTATCCTTGTCTGTCTCCGTGGTACTAGACCATGCGCACCTTTCTTCCCTGGCCCAGAGGATCTGCCAAGCCAGAAAACTCCATGGCTCAGACAGCCCGTACGTCCTGGGTCTATTTGCCGGCTTTGAATGGCTGGTGGTGGGAGCTGAGGGAGGGGAAGGCCTGACGCGCCAACTCAGCGAACGGGTTCTGGAGCTGGAAAGCGGACAGTCCTCTAAGGCCCCGGAAACCGAGAACACGCCGGTTGCCGCCGGAGAGAGCCTGTTGGAAAATAACTGGATCAAGGGCAAGGTCAAATGGTTCAACAACGACAAGGGGTACGGATTCATCTCCACTGATAGCAACACGGATGTCTTTGTCCATTGGCGCGACATCTCATCCTGGGACCGCAGCCTGGCCCCGGGTGATGAGGTGGAGTTCATGGTCACCAAGACGGCCAAAGGATTCCAGGCGATTAACGTGATGAAGGCCGGCAAGGAGACTGTCCCAGGGGAAGACCCCCCAGGAAATACGGAGGCCGAGACGGTGGAACAGGCCCCAGTATCGACGTCGGCCCCGGCAGAGAGCGAAGCGGCGACAGCACCGGTCGCTCCGCCGGGGGACAACTGAGTTCAGCTTAGGGCAAGACGAAAGGACCATCGGCGACTCATGCTCAAAAAGCCGCGCAACGAGGTGACCTGCTCCTTTTGTGGCAAGGGGTACAACCAGGTCGAGAAGCTCATTACCGGCCCCTCAGTCCACATCTGCAACGAGTGTGTGGTGCTGTGCAACGAGGTGCTCGAAGAAGAGCATCGCGAGGAACCCAAGATCAATGGCGGGCCCTTGCCCAAACCGGCCGAGATCAAAGCCCACCTCGATGCGCATGTTATTGGCCAGGACCGCGCCAAGAAAGCGCTGTCCGTTGCCGTGTACAACCACTACAAGCGTATTTACTCCGGAACCTCGGATGTCGAGTTGGCCAAGAGCAATATTTTGCTTATCGGCCCCACCGGGACGGGCAAAACTTTGATGGCCGAAACCCTGGCCCGTATTCTGCAGGTGCCCTTTGCCATTGTTGACGCCACCGTGCTCACCGAAGCCGGCTATGTCGGCGAGGACGTTGAGAACATCCTGGTGCGCATCCTGCAGTCTGCCGAATACGACGTGAGCAAAGCCGAGCGGGGCATCCTGTTCATCGACGAAATCGACAAGATTGCCCGAAAATCGGGCAACCCCTCCATCACCCGCGATGTCTCCGGTGAGGGGGTGCAACAGGAACTGCTGAAGATCCTCGAGGGGACCATTTCCGGGGTGCCGCCTAAAGGGGGCCGCAAACACCCGGAACAGCCGCTGGTCCAGATCAACACCCGCAATATCCTCTTCATTTGCGGCGGGGCCTTCGACGGTTTGGACAAGATCGTCGGCCAAAGGCTGGGCCAACGGGCCATGGGTTTTGGTGTCCAGGAGCAGGCTCCCCTCGCCAGCCCAGCCCCGGCGTTGTCGCGGGTTGAACCTGAGGACCTGATCCAGTTTGGCATGATCCCCGAATTGATCGGCCGGCTACCCGTGCTCAGCGTGCTTCAGCCCCTCAGCAATGCGGCCCTGCTCCAGATCCTAGTCAAACCGCGAAATGCCCTGATCCGCCAGTACCAGAAACTCTTTGAGATGGACGGCTTGACCCTCCATTTCGAGGAGGAGGCGTTGCGGAAGATCGTCGAACTGGCTCAAGCCAAAGCCATGGGGGCCAGGGGGTTGAGAGCTGTTCTCGAAAAAGCCATGTTCGAGATCATGTACGAGCTTCCTTCCCGCTCGGACGTAAAGGAGTGTACCATCACCCGCGAATTTATCGAAGCCAAGGGTCCACCAACCCTGGTTTTAAAGAAAAAGAGGGCCTGAAACTCTCTCAGCCACTAGCCGGCCTATCGGCCTCCCAAGGCATATAGGTCTTCTTTTTTTTGTGGAACCTCGAATCGAACTTCCCTACCCCACCCGTTGCCTTCCTCCGACCCACGGGGCGGACACCCTGCCAACCGAAGGTGAAAAGGTCCGTTTACACGGCCGCCTCATTTGCGGTGGCGAAGGAGAAGGGGTGCTCTGCGCGGAGTGGGGCCAGCTTCCCTGCCGTTGGGAGGCCCCGGTGGTCGTGCGGCACAGCGGCGAAATTGTCGAGCTCGAAGGGCGGATGGGCAAGGTCGGGGTGCAGGTTTCGGCGCTGAGGGTGCTGGCACCGGTACGCCAGCTAGAGGAGCAGGCAGGGTGGGAGGTTAGAGAACGGAAAAACGCCGCCAAACGGGCCAATCTGCTCGTGCGCGCCAGAGTGCTCCAGGCCATAAGGAGCTTTTTTTCCGCCGCCCGCTTCCTGGAGGTAGAGACCCCCGCTCTGGTCCATACACCAGGTCAAGAGGCCCATCTACTCCTTTTCGAGACCACCTTCCTGGGGCAGACCAGCCTTCCTTGCTGCTTGGTCAGCTCGCCCGAACATCACATGAAGCGTCTGCTGGGAGCCGGCTGCGAGCGCCTCTTCCAGTTGAGTCACAGTTTTCGCAATGGCGAGCTTTCTGCATTACACAATCCAGAATTCACCATGCTGGAATGGTACCGGGCCTACGCCAGTTACGAGGAGATCATGGTGGATGTGGAGCAATTGGTGGCCTCGGTCTGCTTGGCGGTGAAGGGAACCACGCGGGTCGAATACCAGGGCCGGCCGCTCGACCTTACCCCGCCTTGGGAGAGACTTACGGTGCAGGAGGCCTTTGGTCGGTTTGCCGGGGTGGATCTTAAGCTAGGTTCTTCCAGGGAGGAGTTCTACCTCCAGGTGCGCGGTCACTGCCCAAGTGTTGACACCAGAGATACGTGGGAGGAGATTTTCTTTAAGGTTTTCCTCGAAAAGGTAGAACCGGCAATGGCAGCCGGCAGACCGGTGCTGCTGAAAGATTATCCCGCCTCGATGGCAGCGCTGGCAAAAGTCGTGGACGGAGAACAAGTTGCCGAGAGGGTGGAGGCTTATTTGGGGGGAGTGGAGTTGGCCAATGGGTTCACCGAGTTAAACGATCCTCTGGAGCAACGCCGGCGCTTTATGGTGGAGAGAGGTAAACGAGCCGCCCGGGGTTATCCGCTGCATCCGCTGGACGAAGAGTTCCTGCAGATGCTGGAAATGGGCATGCCGCCGGCCGGGGGCATGGCCCTGGGAGTGGACCGGCTGGTTATGTTGCTGGCCGATGTTCCCCGAATCGATGAAATCATCGCCTTTCCCTTCGACGATGCCGAGGGTTGTCTATGAGCAAGATTCTGGTCGCCTCCGTCGATACCGTGTTCCAGCAGCAGGTCCAGGAGGTACTCCAGTTGTTGGGTGCCAAGGCCATTGCGGTAAGCACAGAAGGGGAGATCATGCAAGGGCTGCATCAGGACGATACCGAGATCCTGTTACTCGACCGCCGTCTGCTCGGGAATGAGGAGCAGGTCCTGCTCAAACGGATGGCAAGCGATCCACTGGGAAGCGAGGTGCCGGTGGTGATAATCGGGGACTTCAAAAACTACGACGAGCAACTGGAATTGTTGGACCGAGGGGTAAGCGAATTCGCCTCATTGCCTCTGGAGAAAGGGGCCCTGGCCGTCAAGATCAAGTCATTGCTGCGGGGGAATGAGCGCCTAGACCGCATGAAGGCCCAGGCATTGGTAGACGAACTGACCGGGGTGTACAACCGAAGGTACCTCGAGGGGCATCTGGGAGTCAAGTTCGGCGAGGCCAAGCGTTATCGTCATCCCTTCAGCTTTATCTTGTTGGACCTCGACCATTTCAAGAAGGTCAACGATACCCTGGGACATCAGTTCGGGGATTTGGTGCTGCGCGAGACCGCGGGGTTGATCCGAGCCCAGATGCGCGGCGAGGATATGTTGACCCGGTACGGCGGGGAGGAGTTTGCCATCATTCTGCCGCACACCGATCTGGAAGGGGCGCTGATCCTGGCCGAAAGAGTGCGTCTGAGCGTCGCTGAATACAGCTTTGTCCAGGGGGAGAATCAGATCCGCGTTACCGTAAGCCTCGGGCTGGTCGCCTACCCTGATAACGACTTTTCAGATACCGAGGCCCTGATCGAGTGTGTCGATACCAGGCTCTATCGGGCCAAGGAAGCTGGGCGCAACTGTCTGATCTACAGTTAAGGGCACCGGGTTTCAGACAGTGGGCTGCGGCGGGGAGAGGGTGGCAGCCGAGTGAAGGATGCCGTCGATGATACCGAAGTCAGTGGCTTCCTCGGGCGACAGGAAGTAATCTCGCTCGGTCACCTGCGCGATGCGTTCGAGGGGCTGGCCAGTGTCCTTTTGAAGGATTTGATTGAGTCGGTTGCGCCACTCGACGATTTCCCTGGCATGGATCTGGATATCAGCGGCCTGCCCACCGATACCGCCCCAGGGCTGGTGGAGCATGATGCGGGCATGGGGCAGGGTGTGGCGTTTGCCCTTGGCCCCACCGGCAAGCAGCATGGCGGCCATGCTAAAAGCTTGCCCCACGCAGAGGGTGGCCACGTCGCAAGGGACGTGCTGCATGGTGTCGTAGATGGCCAGGCCATCGGTGATACTGCCCCCCGGACTATTGATGTAAAGCGAGATGTCTTTACTGGGGTCTTCGGAGGCCAGGAAAAGCAACTGGGCGATGATCAGGTTGGCTTCGCTGTCGTCGATAGGGGCCCCGAGAAAGATGATCCGCTCCTTGAGCAGGCGCGAGAAGATATCGTAGGCGCGTTCTCCGCGTCCAGTCTGTTCGATAACGATAGGTACGATGGCCATAAGTCCGCCCAGGTAGGGGTGAATTTCTGAAAGATTTTACTAGATAGGTCTGGTGCTGTCAATAGCGGTGCGCGCGTTGACGCCAGGTAGGAGGGCGGGTACATTCACCCCCTTTGTCATTCGGGACAACCCCATGGTGGTAGGTATCACTGGTGGCATCGGCTCTGGCAAATCGTCCTTGGCTCGCCTCTTGGCGCAGCGGGGTGCGACCACGTTGGATGCCGACCGCCTCGGGCATCTGGTGCTCGAGGCCCCCGAGGTCAACGCCGCACTGGTCGATGGTTTTGGTACCGCCATCACCGACAGTGCGGGCAAGGTGGTGCGCAAAGAGTTGGGCAGGCGGGCATTTGCCAGCCAGGAGGGCTTTGAACGGCTCAATCGGATCGTGCGCCCCTTTCTGGAGAAACGGCTCTGGGAGGAGGTGGCCAGTGCCGAAGGTTCGGAGAAAGCGGGGTTGGTGGTGGTCGATGCGGCGTTGATCTTTGAGTGGGGGGTGGAGGATCGATTTGACTTGATCGTAGTAGTTGATGCCGATGTTGCGCTGCGCCGGCAACGCGCGGCGGCGCGGCAGGGGCTGACTCCGGAAGAAGTGGATAAACGCATGACCTGGCAGTTGCCCGCCGAGGAAAAAGCTGTCCGCGCTGACCTGGTGGTGCGCAACGAGGGTACCCTGGAGGAACTTGCACGGGCTGCCGAGGTGGTATGGCAGCACATCGCGGCACGGCAAAGGGAACCGAGGCTCCGACATGAGCCTTGAACTGAAACACACGCCTTTGCGCGCGGCCCACCTGCAAAGTGGAGCGCGGCTCGTCGAGTTCGGGGGCTGGGAGATGCCGGTCCAGTACCAAGGTATCACCGAAGAACATCGGACCGTGCGCCACCAGGTGGGTATCTTTGATGTCTCGCATATGGGCCAACTCCTGGTCAAGGGCCCGGGAAGTCTCCGGTTCCTCCAATACCTTTTGCCACGGGACCTGGAAGTTCTGCGGACCGACCACCTGTGTTATGCCCTGATGTGTGACGAACAGGGCGGGGCGGTGGACGATCTGCTGGTTTACCGTTTGGGCGCCCAGGAGTTCCTGTTGGTGGTCAATGCCTCGCGGGTGGACCAGGATCTGGACTGGTTACTAGGTCACCTGAATCCTTCCAGCGGGGTCGAAGTCGAGGACCGCAGTGCGGCAACCGGTATGCTCGCGCTGCAGGGACCCCTGGCCGAACAAGTGGTGCTCGATATGGGTTGGAGTCAGGCTGTGGATCTGGCCTATCTCCAATGTCAAAAGACGATGCTGGCGGGTGCAGAGGTGTTGATCAGTCGCAGTGGTTATACCGGGGAGGACGGCTTTGAGATCCTCTGTGGGACTCAGAACCTGGTTGCGATTTGGCGGGCTTGTCTGGAAAATGGGGCGGTGCCCTGTGGACTGGGAGCGAGGGATGTGCTGCGCACCGAGATGGGGTACTGCCTCTATGCTCACGAATTAGGCCCCGAGCGCACGCCTCTCGAAGCCGGCCTGGCGTGGACCCTGGCTTTCGGCAAACCCGGAGGTTTCATCGGCAAGGAGGCGCTGCAGCAACAGGCAGAGGGGACCTACCAACGTCTGGTGGGGCTCAAGCTGGAAGAAGCGGGCATTCCGAGGCCGGGGTTTGCCGTGCTGGACGAGGGTGGTAAACAAGTGGGCACGGTCAGCAGTGGCACGTATTCGCCGGTGCTGCAAAAGGGCATTGCCCTGGCTTTCGTCGCGCCCGAATACCGGCATCCGGGCACTCAGCTACAGATCGACTTGAGAGGGAAAGGCCGCAGGGTGGAAGTGGTGAAGTTGCCTTTTGTACCTCCGCATCTCCGAAGGACGAGAAGGTCTTAAGTGATGGAAGACACGAAGGGCAGCGAGGGTTTTCTCTGGCGCCACCTCGGTCCGCGTCCGGCGGAGATTGCCCGGATGTTGGCAGCGGTGGGGGCAGCATCGCTGGAGGATCTAGTGGACCAGACCTTGCCCCCGTCCATTCGGACTAAGGACCCCCTGGATCTGGGGCTCGCCAGATCCGAACACCAGATGCTCGGTCAGTTGCAGGAGTTGGCCGCCGCCAACCAGGTTTGGCGATCCTACCTGGGCATGGGTTATGCCGATTGTCTGACACCGCCCGTCATCCAGCGCAACGTGCTCGAAAATCCCGGGTGGTATACCCAGTATACACCCTACCAGGCGGAGATCGCCCAGGGACGACTGGAAGCGCTGCTCAACTTCCAGACCATGGTAATCGACCTGACCGGGATGGAAATCGCCAATGCCTCCCTCCTGGACGAGGCGACGGCCGCTGCCGAAGCAATGGCCATGTTGCAGGGAGTGTGCAAGGGGGAGGCCACGGCCTTCTTTGTCGGCAGCGACTGCCATCCCCAAACGATCGCGGTGGTCCGCACCCGGGCCCAGGCGCGCGGCTGGCAGGTAGTCGTGGGGGATTGGCGGAGTTTCACTTTTGGTCAGCCATGTTTCGGTGCTCTGTTGCAGTACCCCACCACGGAGGGAGCCATTGACGACTACCGGGCCTTCTGTGAACAGGCGCACGCCGGCGGGGCCAAAGTGGTGGTGGCCGCCGATCCATTGGCTCTCACCCTGCTGACCCCCCCAGGGGAATTTGGGGCCGACGTGGCGGTGGGCAGCACCCAGCGTCTGGGTATGCCCATGGGGTACGGCGGACCTCATGCCGCCTATTTTGCCACCCGCGAGGAATACAAGCGCCAACTACCCGGCCGGATCATTGGGGTCTCCCAGGACAGCCAGGGACACCCGGCGTTGCGCATGGCGCTGCAGACGCGGGAGCAACATATCCGCCGGGAGAAGGCCACTAGCAACATCTGCACCGCACAGGTGCTGCCGGCGGTGGTGGCCAGCATGTTCGCGGTGTACCATGGTCCCGAGGGGTTGCGGCGCATCGCCCGGCGTATCCATGGGCTGGCGTGTATGTTGGCCGACGGGTGCCGGGGTCTGGGGCACCAGGTCGAACATCCGCATTTTTTTGACACGCTTTGCCTGCGGGTGGGTGGGAAAGATCTCGACATCATCCTCAATCAGGCTGCGGAGCGCCGGATCAACTTGCGCCAACTTGGTGGGGGCCGGCTGGGCATCAGCCTGGATGAGACCAGCGGGGAAGCCGAGGTGGAGGAGTTACTCGCCGTGCTTTCCCCAACTGGGGGGGCACCTGCGGGGCTCGAAACCAGCGACGAATGGACCTGGGAGCACCACCACCAGCGGCACAGTTCCTTCCTGCAGCACCCCGTGTTCAACAGCTTCCATTCCGAGACCGAGATGCTGCGCTACCTGCGCCGTCTGGAGGGTCGCGACCTATCCCTGAATATCTCGATGATCCCCCTAGGTTCCTGTACCATGAAACTCAACGCCACCGCACAGATGATGCCGATCACCTGGCCGGCCTTTGCCCGGATGCACCCCTTCGTCCCCCCAGACCAGGCCAAGGGGTATGCCCGGATCTTCGCCGAGCTGGAAGAGATGTTGGCCCAGATCACTGGGCTGGCGGCCATTTCGCTGCAACCCAATGCCGGATCCCAGGGGGAATACACCGGGTTGCTGGTGGTGCGCCAATACCACCAGGATAGAGGGGAGGGGCAGCGCGATCTGTGCCTGATCCCGGCCTCTGCCCATGGGACTAATCCGGCCAGTGCGGTGTTGGCTGGCATGGAAGTGGTGGTGGTGGACTGCGACCAGCAGGGCAACATCGACCTGGCAGACCTAGGGCAAAAGGCAGAGGAGCATCGGTCCCGGCTGGCGGCGCTGATGGTCACCTATCCTTCGACCCATGGGGTTTTCGAGGAGGAAATCAGGCAGATCTGCGCGGTGATCCACGAATTTGGCGGCCAGGTTTACATGGATGGGGCCAACATGAATGCCCTGGTGGGCCTGTGCCGGCCGGGGGAATTGGGGGTGGATGTCTGCCACCTGAACCTGCACAAGACCTTTTGTATCCCGCATGGAGGTGGGGGCCCCGGCATGGGACCCATTGCCGTGGCCAGCCATCTAGCCGGGTACCTCCCCTCCCATCCGGTGATCCCCACGGGGGGCAACCGCAGCCTGGGGCCGGTTGCCGCCGCCCCCTGGAGCAGTGCCCTGATCCTGCTCATTCCCTGGGCCTATCTCCGGATGATGGGCAGTGAGGGGTTGGTCAAAGCCACCCAGGTGGCTATCCTCAATGCCAACTATCTGGCAAAAAAGCTGGACCCGTACTTCCCGGTGCTTTACCAGGGTCGCAACGGCAAAGTGGCCCACGAGGCCATCCTCGATCTGCGGTGTTTCAAGAGCGCCGGCATCGAGGTCGAAGATGTCGCCAAGAGGCTGATGGACTACGGGTTCCACGCGCCGACGGTGTCCTTTCCGGTGGTAGGCACCCTGATGGTTGAGCCCACGGAAAGCGAATCCGCGGCAGAATTGGATCGCTTCTGTGCGGCCATGGTGGCGATCCACGGCGAAATTCTGGCAGTGGTCGAGGGCCAGGCAGATCCGCACGACAACGTGCTCAAGAATGCTCCCCATACCGCGGCGATGGTCACTGCCGATGATTGGTTGCACCCGTACTCCCGGCAGCAGGCGGCTTTTCCGACCGGTTGGCTGCGCGAAAATAAGTTCTGGCCGGCGGTCGGCCGCCTGAACAACGCCCAGGGCGACCGCCACCTGATCTGCGCCTGTCTGCCTTTAGAGGCTTATGCTGTACCCGCGAAAGGGGAAAACTGAGATGAAGCGCGCCTTGATCACCGGTATCACCGGCCAGGACGGATCTTACCTGGCCGAATTCCTGCTGGCCAAAGGATACGAGGTCTTCGGCCTAGTCCGCCGCAGCAGCACCGTGAATTTTGAGCGGATTCGCCAGATTCAGGACCAGATCCAGATCCTCTCCGGGGATCTCCTGGACCAGAATTCCCTGTCGGCTGCGCTCAATCGGGCCAAGCCGGACGAGGTGTACAATCTCGGCGCACAGTCCTTTGTCCCGGCTTCGTTCGAACAACCGCTGTTGACCGGCGAGATCACCGCACTGGGCGTCACCCGCCTGCTGGAGGCCATCCGCACGGCCGATCCCAAAATCCGCTTCTACCAGGCCAGCACCAGCGAACTTTTCGGCAAGGTGCGGGAAACGCCCCAGACCGAGAACACCCCTTTTTATCCGCGCAGTCCCTATGGGGTGGCCAAGCTCTACGCCCACTGGATCACCATCAATTTCCGGGAGAGCTACAATCTCTTCGCCTGTGCCGGCATCCTCTTCAATCACGAATCGCCGCGCCGAGGGTTGGAGTTTGTCACCCGCAAGATCACCCACGGGGTGGCCCGCATTAAGTTGGGGCTGGACCGGGAATTGCGTCTGGGCAATCTGGAGGCTAGGCGCGATTGGGGTTTTGCCGGGGATTTTGTCGAGGCGATGTGGTTGATGCTGCAACAGGCACGGCCGGAGGATTTTGTCATCGCCACCGGAGAGGACCACACTATTCGCGAATTCTGTCAGGTGGCCTTTACCCGGGCCGGACTCAATTGGGAGGACCATGTGGTGGTGGACGAGAAATTCTTCCGTCCCGCTGAGGTCCAAACATTGCGGGGCGATCCCAGCAAGGCCTTTAAGGAACTGGGCTGGCGCCCACAGGTATCCTTTGAAGAGCTGGTAGGCATGATGGTGGATCGGGATCTGGAAATGGTGGGTCAAGAGCAGAGGTGAGGGGCCAGAACTGGCTGGCCCTGCTGCTCTTCTTGCTCAGTGGATGTGTCCCAGAGTTTGCCAACCGCAGAGAGACGCTCCGGCGGGCGCTGCAGATTCCCCCTTCCGGAGGCGCGCTGTCGCCCGAGCTGGTCGAGACCTGGAAACAGCGGGATCTGGTTTTCGAGCAAGTACGTTTCCAGGGCCGGGATCACCAGTGGATCCAGGCCCTGGTCTGTTACTCCGAGTTGGCCAGGTTTCGCCCTTCCCCCGCTTTGTTGTGTATGCCGGGCAGCGCCAACCGCAAGGAAGATCTGCTGCGTCCCCTAGATCTGATTCCCCGCTGGGCAGACCAGGGGTTTTTTGTGTTGAGCATTGACCGCAGCCAAGACGAGGAGGCGCTGTTCCGGCAGAAGGGGCTTACCGGGCTGTGGGGGGATCAGGTCTACAATCTGATGAGAGCGCTGGACTATCTGGAGAGTCGGTCCGAAGTCGCCCAAGGGCGCATCGGCATGCTGGGGCTGTCCCTGGGGGGCATGGAGGCCCTGTGGCTGGGCGCTCTGGACCCGCGGATCAGGGTGGTGGTCTCCGTGTCCGGGCAGTTGGCTTGGCAGGAGGTCTTTGCCCGGGATTCCTGGCAACTGATCTTTGGGGACCTGCCCCTGGCCAAAGACCTGATCGACCGACAGGTATCAGGCCCCCAGGCCCTGGCAGCGTTCTTCCTTGCCTACCCCCACCTCCGCCAACTGGACGGCCTCCTGATCGCTCCGCAACTGGCCCCCAGGCCCTTGCTGCTGATGACCGGGGAGTTGGACCCGCTGATTGTACCGGCGGCGACCCAGAGTGTCTACGACGCGGCCTGGCCGGCGTACGCGGACAGCGGCGACCTGGACCGGTTGGAGATATGGGTGGAACCCCAGGTGGGACACGGTTTTTCCGCTGCCATGCAGCAACGAGCGCTGGACTGGTTCTGCCGGTGGTTGTAAACCCGGCCCTTCAGTCCGACCCGGGGGCAGGGCGCTGGCCGGCGAACTTTTGGATTTGGCTGCAGATTCGATGGATAACCACCGCGTCCAGTCTCTCGATCTGACTGCGGTTCAGGAAGCGATGCAGGACCCGGGAGAAGTTCTGGGGATCATCGTTGTAGGGGCGGAAACCGATGGTTTCCAGGACGCTGCTGAGGTGGAAGTGCAGGCGCTGGCGTTCGGCGGCACTGGCCAGGTCGCGGCGGGGCGCGGGCCGCGCAGTGCGCAGGGCCGTGAAGAGTTCGTAGGTGAAAAGCAGCACGGCGTGGGACAGGTTGAGGGAAGGGTGGTCCACTGCGGAGGGGAAACGGATGAGCTGGTGG
This sequence comes from Gemmatimonas phototrophica, assembly GCA_945861755.1. Lineage (GTDB taxonomy): Bacteria > Latescibacterota > UBA2968 > UBA8231 > UBA8231 > SICG01. Next base: position 12,238 of record CAMAVQ010000005.1, on the reverse strand, counting down.
CAGTGCTGTAACTCATCGCGCCATAGACCGTCTTTTTCCCGCCCAAAGACTACCGCAATCCGGTGGTGATGGGCCATGGCGGCCAGTTCGGCAATGGTATCGCGGGGCGCAGAACTGACCTGGCGCAGGCGGCCGAGGCGGTGGGTAGTGCCCACCACAATCTGGGCGTCTGCCAGGGCGCTGGGCAGGTCGGGGTGGATCTCGCAGTTGTCGAGGATCTCTTCGGAGCCGTGGGCCATCCAGCGGGCCTCGGGCAGGTCCCAAGTGCCAGGATTGACTAGGACCAGTCTGGAGATCCCGGTGTTCTTGAGCACGCGCGCGGTAGACCCGATGTTGCCCGGGGCTGCCGGTTCGACCAGCACTACTTTGACATTGTCGAGCGGATTCATGGTGCTCCTAACTTAGGCGGGGGGTAAAAAAGGGGCAAGAACCCTTGCTCTTTTCAGAGGCTGGCAGTACATTTTGTCCACTATTCGTTGTGGTTTACCGTCCCTGAATCCCCCCCTGCAGTTACCCCAATTGAAACCGCGGAAACCGCGCATTTGAGACTAAGCAGACCAGGGCCTCTCACCTGGTCCTAAGCTGTGCGCCAACCCTACCCAGGGTTGGGTCGCAACAACAGGAATCATGCGGCAAAATATCTGGCGGCGCATCTACGACATCATCGTACCCTATCGGACCTACTTACTGCTTTCCATGGGGGTCCTGCTGGTGCTCACCGGCATCGGTATCTATTCGCCGGTGTGGTCTTCCAGGTTGATGGGCACCGCGCTTCCCAATCAGGACAAGAGCCTGTTCATCCAGTGTGTGGTCGTCCTCTTTCTCATCCAGATCGCCACTAGCCTGTTGTCCTACCTCTATTCCTATCAAATGCGGGTGTTGGGGGGCCGGGTGGTCTTCGACCTGCGCCGGCGCATGTACGACCACCTGCAACGCTTGTCGCTGGGGTTTTACGAATCCCGCAGTTCGGGCGAGATCATCTCGCGCATGATGAACGACGTGAATTCGATCACCTCCTTGGTTACCGGGACGGTGCTCAACATCCTGATCTCGTCGTTCAAAGCTATCGTCCTGCTGGGGGTGCTGATCTATTACAGCCCGAAAATCACCATCGTTGCCATGGGGGTCATGCCCCTGCACTTTCTCGGCTACTTCTTCTTTCGGGCGCGGATCACCAACTACGCCTGGAAATCCTCGGAGAAGATGTCCCAGATCTACGGCAAGATCAGCGAAGTGCTCGGTGCCATGAAGATGGTCAAATCGCACTCGGGCGAATTGCGCGAAAGTCGCTCGCTGATCACCCAGTTGCGCGAGAGCTATGACATCAACCTCTACTCCGGCAACCTGTCCAATATCTGGGGCCACGCCACCGGCAACATCAGTTACGTGGGCCAGGTATTGGTCACGGTAGTTTGTGGTTTTGCGGTGCTCGACGACGGCATGCCTCTGGAAAAGTACTTCCTGCTGCTCACTTATGTGAGCATGCTCTACGCGCCGGTCTCCGAATTAATAGGCGTAGTGCAGCAGATCCTGCCGGCCAAGGTGGGCATTCGTCGGGTCTTTGAGATCATGGACATGGAACCCGAGGTCGCCGACCGGCCGGACGGGTTGCGCCAGATCCAGACAGGGACGGTGGTCTTCCGCAACGTGAGCTTTGCCTATGAACAGGGCGACCAGGTGCTGAAGAACGTCGACTTCACCGCCAGTCCGGACATGGTCACCGCCTTCGTCGGCCCCAGCGGTTCGGGGAAAACGACGATCGCCAACCTCATCGCCCGCTTCTACGATCGCAGCAATGGCGAAATCACCATCGACGACCGCGATATTCAGGAATACACCCTGCGCAGCCTGCGCGAACAGATGAGCATGGTGCTCCAGGAGACCTACCTCTTCCGGGGCACGATCCTAGACAATATTCGTTATGGCAAACCGGATGCCACCATCGAGGAGATCGAGGAGTCAGCTCGTCTGGCCAATGCCCACGAGTTCATCTGCACCATGCCAGATGGCTATCGTTCGCTCATTGGTTCCAGCGGCACCCGGCTTTCGGGCGGCCAGCGCCAACGCATCGCCATCGCCCGGGCGCTGATCCGCAATCCGCGTATCCTGATCCTCGACGAAGCCACTTCCGCCCTCGACACCGTTTCCGAGGCCAAGGTCCAGGAAGCCCTTCAGCACTTGATGAAAAACCGCACTACCTTCATCATCGCCCACCGCCTGTCGACGATCAAGAATGCCGACCAGATCGTCGTGCTCAAGGCCGGCCGCGTCGAGCAGGTGGGTCGACACGACGATTTGATGAAGGAGGATGGGCTGTACCGAGAACTTTACGATCCCGAATGGGCCAAGGAGCAGAAGCGCCTGCGGGACGAACGCATCGAAAAATTGGCCGAGGTAGCCTGACCCAACCATGCCCACGGTCTTCGATATCATCGCCCACTTTGAACCCAGCGCCCATTTCCAGTACTCGCGCAAGGTGCGCAACGAATTCTCTGCGTTAGCCAGGCGACACGCCAAGGTCACCTGGATGCTGGGCCGCTACGGGGGCACCGCCCAGATGCAGACCGATATCCAGGGCATCGGGGTCGCCACCCGTATGGAGGTCGGGCGGCTGGCCTTCAGAACCAGCAGCCAGGCCGCCCTCATCCAGAGCGCCTTTGAGTTGTTCGAAACCTGCCAGGAGCAGGGGTTGGCGTCTGGCCGTATCGACCGTATCCTCGTCCATTTCGCCAAAGCCGACGCCAGGCCCCGCGAGCGCGAGAGTATCCGCCGGGCTTTCGCAGGGGCTTTTGCCGGCAGTGACTGCAGTTTCCTCTGCCACGACCGAAATCTGTTGGAAGTGGGGCAGTGTGTGGTGTACCAAAGCCTGGTCCAATATCTCAGAGAGGACGGCCTGTACCACAGCGCCCACCGCAACCGCATCGAGATCGTGCGCCGCCACCTGCAGCAGGAAGTGGGTCGCTACGAAAACTACAAGTTCTATGTCAGGCCCCAGCCGGTGGAGGGCGAGATTCCCAAGTTAGATTTCTGTTATACCGGGGCCATCCCGGACCGCAGGGTGGAGGCATTTTTGGAGGGTTATACCGAGGAACGCCCCCTCTTTGTGTCCCCGGCAGATTTCCAGGCGCAGCGCAGCCACTTCGTTGAACTCAACGACTACGAAAGGGCCAGCCGGCGATTCGGCGGTCTGTGGGTGCTGCTGCGGGACATCGTCCGCTACCTGCAACCCCAGCAGATCGGGGTGTTGTACCTCTTCTTCGACGACCAGTTGCAGCCCGATCTAGGGCGTTCCTTTTCCTGGGAGGAGTTGTTCGCCCGCCAGCGCAACTCCCCCTACATCAATCGCGCCTCCCGCAACTCCCAGACCTTCCTCGAAATCGTCATGGAAACCCTGGTCCACAATCGCTTTGTCTCCCTGACCCCTGAGGGTTTTGTGCTCACTGAAGGGTTTGAGGAGTTCAAACATGTGACCTTCTACCAGTTGGGCGAGTACCGCAAACGCCTGCAGTAGGGGAAATGGCCGAGGAAGACTTCGCCCTCCAAGGCCTGGATAACGCCGTTGAGGTCTATTCCTTTCCCGCCGCGAGATTCAAATCGACCCGGGTGGATTTCTTTCTTTCTACGCCTTTAAGAAAAAAGCAGCACACTCGCCTGGCCCTTATCGGCCGGTTGCTGGAACGGGGGACCCGCCGTCTGCCGGGCCTTCAGCAGTTGAACCAATTTCTCGACGAGTTGTACGGTGCGGGATTCGCCGTAGAAGTTGAGGCTCTGGGCGACCACCAAATCCTTCATTTGGGATTGGAGGTGGTTTCCAGCCCTTTCCTGCCCAATGGGGAGGATCTGCTTGCCCAGGGGGTCCGTTTTCTGGGAGAGGTTTTGGCGGACCCAGAGAGCGAGGGAGAGGGCTTCAAGCGGTTGTACCTGAGCCAGGAGAAGAAGGCACTGGCCTATTATATTCGCAGCCTCGCCAACGACAAGAACACCTACGCCCACCGGCGGTGCCTGGAGGTTATGGGGGAGGATGACCCCTGTGCCTTGCCGGCCTACGGCGATCCGGCCGACTTCCGCGCCATCAGCGCTCGGAACCTCATGGCCAGCCATCGGACTTTACTGGCCCAGAGTCGTATTGCCCTTTTCTTTAGCGGGAACTTTGCCCCTGCAGCGCTGGCCGGCCTCGGGCAGGAACTCATCTGTTGGGAGCGGGAACCGGTATCGGCGGTCGGGCAGCGGGTGGTACCGGCATTTCCTGGGGCGGTTCGGGAAAGGTTCGAATCCCACGACCTGAGTCAGGGCCGCTTGGTCCTGGGGTATCGAACCGGTATTACCATGGCAGACGAGGATTACCCGGCCCTGGTGTTATTCAATGCGTTGCTGGGGGGCGACGCCCAGTCCCGGCTCTTTCGCCACCTGCGAGAGGAAGCCGGCCTCTGTTATCAGATCGGTTCCCACCTCGAGCCCCTCTGCGGCTTGCTCTTTGTCGAAGCCGGCATCGAGCCGGATGCCTACCCCGAGGTGCGAGCGCAGATCGAGCGCCAACTCGCACTGCTGCGCCAGGGGGCCCTGAACCTCGGGGAGTTAGATCTGTCCCGCCAACTGCTGCAGCGCAGCCTGTGGGCGCTGGATGACAGCTGCGAGGGCATGGTGCGGTTCTATTATCAACAGCTGCTGGCCGGCATCTGGATCGGTCGCACTGCGTGGCAGCAGCGCTTCGCGGCAGTGGATGGCGATGCCGTGGCCAGGGTGGCGGCAAAGGTCCAATTGCATACCTCGTTTTTTCTCTACCCGGCCCACAGTGGTTGGCGGCCATGAGGCTTCACCAAGAAAGCCTCCTGGGCGAACGGGTCTACAGCCAGACCCTGACCAGCGGCCTGCAGCTTTACCTGCTCCCCAAACCAGGATTTCGCAGCATACACGCACTGCTATCCGTGGGGTACGGCTCCATCGATCGGTGTTTTGCCTTGCCCGGTGCCGAGCCAATGTCGGTTCCCGACGGGGTGGCCCATTTCCTCGAACACCGCCTGTTTTCCAGCTCTCTGGGAGACGTGGGGGACCGGTTTGCCCTTTTGGGCGCGGAGGTCAATGCCCACACCACTTTTACCAACACCGCGTTTTTCTTCAACTGTACCGACCGGTTGGAGGACTGCCTGGGGCTGTTATTGGGTTTTGTTCGCAACCCGAGCTTCGGTGCAGAGGGGGTGAGCCGGGAGCGGGAGATCATCGCCCGCGAACTTCAGCTCTACGGCGACAACCTGGAGTGGATCAGCTTCTTCAACGTCCTTCAGGCCCTGTACGGGAAACACCCGCTGGCGGTGGACATCGCCGGAACACCCGAGAGCATCCAACTCATCGACGCACCCCTGCTCGAATTTTGCCATCGCACCTTCTATCGTCCCGACAATATGACCCTGATCGTCGGCGGAGATTTGGCGGTCGATAGCATAACCAGTGTAGTTGAGGGCCTGATGGCTGGTTCGACCAGGGCTACCGGGCCGGTGCTTTACCGCCATGCCGCCGCCGGCGAACCCGGCACCGTGACCACGGCGACCCTGCCCATCGTTCTGCCGCGGCTTTGTGTTGGGTTTCGGGACCAGCAGGAGGGTTTGCAGGGAGAGGTCTTGCTGAAGCGGGAATTGGCATTGGAGGTGGTGCTGGATATCCTGTTTGGCTCTTCAAGCGACTTTTACCTTCGCCACTACGAGAGTGGGCTGATCGATGCAGAGAGTTTTGGCTGCGAGATCTACGCGGAGCCCGAGTTTTGTTTCTGTTTAGTGGGGGGGGATACGCCGGAACCGGATACGCTGCGGGAGGAGATCATGGACGAATTGACGCGGGCCAGAGCGGGGGACCTGTTGACACGCGGATTTCCCCGTGCGGCGCGCCGGGCCTATGGTCAGAGCGTCCAACGTCTCGATCAGGTGGAAGGAGGGGTTGGCGCGTTGCACAGTTCGGTCAGCCGGGGCGGAGATCCCTTTGGCCTGTTTTCGGTGCATCGGCAGCTGGCCGCCGAGGACCTGCACGTCTGCTTGGAAGAGGTGCTGATTCCCGCCATGGGGGCTCATTCGGTCATTCTGCCCGGCGGCATACAGGAGTAACGTGGAAGGGAAGATCTTTCAATACTACGCCAACGCCCTGAGCGGCCTCGAAGAGGTGGTGGCCGACGAACTCCAAAGCCGGGTGCCGGAACTGAGCCAAGTCAGGTTGGAACGCGGCAAGCGACAGGGGCGGGTGTTTTTCACCCACCGGCGCAGCCCGCGCCTGCTCATGGACCTGCGCACTCCACTCAGTCTCGGCGGGGTGTTGGCCCAGGTGCAGGGTATCACCGTGGGTCGGCCTGGATTGGAACGCCTGCTGGACCAGCTCGGAAAGGTCGACCTGCAGGCGGCGCAGCGCCTGCTCAAATCCTGCGAACCAGAAGCCGACGAGCGCCGATTTCAGCTGAGTGTGACCATGCAGGGTGCCCAACGGTTCTCCACCGGCGATGTGGCCTATCAGATCAAGGCATTGTTAGAGCGGCGTGGCCTGAGTCCGGGAGAAGGGGGGGCACTGCTGCGTTTGCAACTGCAGGTCGAGGGCCAGCGGGCCGTGTTGGGCATGCAATTGGGCCCGAACCGGGCACGCCTTTGCCTAGAGGAGGGGGGCGCGGGCGGCCCCCTGGTCAGCTGCCTGGGGCACCTGTTGCCGGCCACGGGCAGGGAAGTGTTGTTGGCCATGGGATGCAGTCCAGGTGGGTTGGGGGAATTGGCTGCCAGCGGTGGGCGGGGTGTGCTGATCGCTGTTGATCCCGAGTTGCGGCAGGGGGCGGGCTTCGGTGGTCTGGCGGTCAGGGGCCAGCCGGCCTTCCTGCCCCTGGCCGAGGGCAGTGCCGATCTGGTGATGGCCGCTCAACTCCAGCCCCCTTATCACCCTTGGTTAGGGGAAATGGCGCGGGTCCTCCACCCCGGAGGTGTGGCAGCGGTGTTGGCTGCCGAGTCCAGGGCCCTGTCGGCGCTGCTGCAGGCCAGCGGGGCATTCGCGATCGTGACGGGATTGCCGATAAATCTGAAGGGCCGGCGGTTTACCCTCTGGATGTTGGAGAGGTTGGAGGACGGGGAGCCGCTGCTCGGCATCGAAGGCGTGAACCTGGGAGGTTGATTTTGCCAGGGTCTTGTGGTATTTTCGCCTTGAATAGAAGGAGGCAGCAGGCCGATGAACGAGAGCGCCGACCAACCGGAAGCAGATTCCCTCAGCGATGCGGCTCACCTCGACCAGGAACTCGACGAAGGGTCCGGCGCGGTGGGAGGACGGTCGAACCGGGGGATAGATGAACAAGATGATGGGGAGGTGGTGACTTCGGTCCAGTTCGCCCAACTGGAAGTTCCTGCGGCCCACAAGGGCAAACCCAGGTTGAGCCGGCTCAACAACGTCGAGGTGGATCTGTCCGTGGAACTGGGGCGCAAGGATATGACAGTGCGCGAATTGGCCAAGCTCAAAGTGCAGGACATCATCGAATTGGACAAACTGGCGGGCGAGGCCTTCGACATCCGCGTGAACAACCGGCCCTTCGCCGAGGGCGAGGTAGTGGTGGTCACCGATTTGATGGCCGTGCGTATCACCAAAATGATGGACTACTCCCGGCCTCCCGAGGAACTCGACGAGGAGATGCTTTGAGGTGAGCCTGGTCGTCAGGCCTGGGGTGGGGTCCATTTTTGGGTGGGAATGGTATTGTGCTTGAGGGCGGTGGCAATAATGCGATTCAGCTCGCTGGCTTCGATGGGGAACTCCACGAACCCCTCGAAACGCATTTTCCCCACCCGCATTTTGGTGAGCGGGTCCAGGGGCACGGCGGTGTGGATGACGATGGGGATGTCGGCAGTGGCCGGGTGTTTGCGCAGGAGGGCAAATAACTCAAAACAATCGGTGTCCGGCACGAACAGGTCGAGGAAGATCAGGTTCGGCCGCCGGGCTACCAGGCTTTCGATGGCTTCTTTGCCGGTGCCGGCAAAGATCAGCTGATGGCTGGAACGGTGGCGGATGATCCGTTCCAGGTAGCGGCGATTCTGCGGGTTGTCTTCGATTACCAGGATGCAGGCCATAAGGGGACTCCGGTTACAAAGTTGCCATATCCAGAATCACCAGGCAAGGGATTCTTTCAGAGGGGAGTTCGTGGTGGATCACACCGGACCCAAATCCATTGAAGCCTTCACCGAGGCACAAAAATATATCCCAGGCGGGGTCAACAGCCCGGCCCGGGCCTTTGGCGCCGTGGGCGGCAACCCGCCGGTCATCAGCCACGGCAAGGGGGCGCATCTCTTCGATCTGGACGGGCGGGAGTACATCGACTATGTGTGTTCGTGGGGCCCGCTGATCTTCGGGCACGCCCATCCGCGGGTGGTGCAGGTTGTCCAGGAAGCCTGCACCAGAGGCACGAGTTTCGGGGCACCGACGCTAGCGGAAACCGCGCTGGCCCGGCAGATCGTCCAGATGGTGCCGTCCATCGAGATGGTGCGGATGGTCAACTCCGGTACCGAGGCGACCATGTCGGCGGTGAGGCTTGCCCGGGGGTACACCGGCCGCGACAAGATCATCAAGTTCGAGGGCTGTTGGCACGGGCACGGCGACAGTTTTCTGATCAAGGCCGGTTCCTCGGCGCTTACCCTGGGGGCGCCTGATAGCCCCGGAATCCCCCAGGCGATCGCCGCCCTGTCGATCACGGTTCCCTACAACGACGCCGGGGCGGTAAAGCAGGCGCTGCGCCAGAATCCCGGCCAGATTGCCGCCATCATTGTCGAACCGGTGGCCGGCAACATGGGCACTGTCCCACCCAGGGCCGGCTTCCTCGAACAACTGCGCCAACTGGCTGACCAGGACGGCTGTGTGTTGATTTTCGACGAGGTGATCACTGGTTTCCGCCTGAGTCCTGGCGGGGCCCAGGAATATTTTGGGGTGATGCCGGATCTGACCTGCCTGGGCAAGATCGTGGGAGGTGGATTGCCGGTGGGCGCGTACGGCGGGAAACGCGCGATCATGGAAAACGTCTCTCCCCTGGGCAAGAAGATCTCTCAAGCCGGCACGCTGTCGGGCAATCCTCTGGCGATGAGTGCCGGATTGGCCCAACTGCAGATGCTCACGCCCGAGGTGTACACCAGATTGGAGCAACTCTCCCAGCAACTGGAGGAGGGGATGGCGGCCAACCTCAAGAGCCTGGGCCTCCGGTACACCCTGAACCGGGTGGGGTCCATGCTCTGCATGTTTTTTACCGAAAGCCAGGTGGTAGACTACCCCACAGCCATCAGCGCTGATACCGGGTGTTTCAAACGCTACTTCTGGGAGCTTCTCCAGCGCGGGGTCTACATGGCACCTTCCCAGTTCGAGTGTCTCTTCCCCTCGGCGGTGCACAGCGAAGTCGATGTGGAAACCACCCTGCACATCCACTACGAAGCCCTAAAGGCCATACATTGAGCCGCAGGTGGTGGCTCTGGCTGCTGGGGGGGGTCGTTTTCGGCTGCGGCAACCAGGATGTGGATTTGGAAGACGAGTTGAAGGGGAAGGAGGACTACGAGGTGGTGCTCCTCTCCCAGCCTAAGCAGGTGGAGCGGAAACCAGTGGCGGCCGATACTGCCCTGCGGCCTACCGGGATCTCTGACAGTCTGGCCGCTACGGCCCAGGAAGTCGATAGTGCCGCGCCGCCCGAATCACCCATCGTTTACGATCCTGCCGGGGAGTTCACCGTCCAGATCGGCAGTTTTGATGAGCCGCGCCTGGCTGGAGAACGGGTGAAAGAGCTGAGTGCCGAGGGGTACCCCGCCTATGCGATCGCCAACGCCGGCAACAAGGGGGCCAGAGTACGCATCGGCTATTTTAAGACCCGGGAGGAGGCAGATCGATTTGGGCGGCTGTTCAAGAAGGAAAAAGGGGTGGAGTTCTGGGTGGATCGCCGCGCCAACGAAAAGCTCTGAGACCGATGGGTAGGGTGTTGTGCTGCGGGACCTTTGACCATCTGCATCCAGGGCACCGGTCCTTCCTGGAGCAGGCGGCGGCTTTGGGCCAGGAGTTGGTGGTCGTGGTGGCGCGTGACGAAAATGTGCGCCGACTCAAAGGCCGCAGCCCAGACCACGAGGAGGAGGAGCGCCGGTCGCAGGTGGAAGCCCTAGGCATCGCCAGCCAGGTCCGCCTGGGCTACCAGGGTGCGGACTTCCTCAGGGTGGTCGCTGATCTTCAGCCAAAGATCATCGCCCTGGGGTACGATCAGAGACCCCCGCTGCGGCTGCAGGAGACCTTTCCCGAGATCCAGATCGTGGTCCTGGAGCCCTATTATCCGGAGAAATACAAATCCTCCTTTTTCCGCACGCCGACCCCCGCTCCTGGCTCGGGCGCCTAAGACGCAGATTGATGGGAGAGCCCAAGAAGGAAAATCTGCCCCAGTTGCGCATGCGGTACCTGCCCACCACGCCGCCCCCGATGGCTGGAATGCCCGCAGGGTATCAGCTGCGCAGCTTCGAGAAGGGCGATGAGCAAGGGTGGGCCGATTTGCTCAATGCCAACGCCGAGTTGGGAGAGTGGAGTCTGGAGCGGATCGCCGGCATCCTGGCGGTTGGGCTTAATCGGCAGTTTTTCGTCGCCTCCGGCAGCCAACTCACCGCCTGTGCCGGGGTACACGATGCCCTCCTGGACGAGGTGGAATATTGGGAAATCGGCTGGGTCGCCTCCCACCCAGGCCACCGCGGTTTGGGATTGGGGGCTAAGGTCACTGCGGCTGCGCTCACCCATGCCTTGACCCTGTCTGCCCGTCCCGTCATCCTGCGCACCGATGATTTCCGTCTGCCGGCAATCAAGAGCTATCTCAGACTCGGCTTTACGCCCCTCCTCGACCACTCCTCGTACCCCGAACGCTGGCGGCTGATCGCTGCGCGCCTGGGGCCGGGGTATGAGCAACAGTTTCCGGAGATGCGCCGGTGAAGATCGCCATTTGCTCGGACATCCACGACAATATCTGGGCACTGAGCCGGGCCCTGCCGCTGATGCAGGGCGCCGGGGCGTTGATCTGTTGCGGCGACTTCTGTGCTCCCTTTACCCTGGTGCAGCTGGCCGAGGGGTTCAACGGACCCATGACCTACACTTACAGATATCCCAACTCCCGTAGGCGCTGGTCGAGCACGGAAGTAGCTGTTTGGGTTGGCTCGGGCAGTTGGGCATACCCCGAATTGGCCCCCATCGCCGCGTATGCTGCCCGGTAGTACTGGGACTCCGCATCACCGTAGGGAATTTTCTCGCCGCTCAAGGTGTGTTCCAGCCGGCCCGCCCCTTCTTCCTCCCAGCAGGTGAACTTCCGGTGGCTGTCGAAAAGTGCCCATTGGGGTCCACCGGCGCCTTGCCCTAGTATCAGCGAATCTCCCCTGATCCGATCTGTTCCGAGTCTGTCCTCAGCGAGGGCTTGGGTCGGAAATATCTGCGCCAGATACATCCCCGGCCGCTCCACCTGCCGGAGGTCGCGCCCGTATCCCCGGTATCCGGACTGCAGATTGAAGACGGCCTCAAGGGTCGGGAAGACATCCACCAGCGAGACGAGGGGGCTCCCAAGGACTGGATTGCCAGTATTGGGGAGGTGCAGGTACAGGGGTACCCGCAGCACGGAGTTGTCCAACGTTTGCCCGTGGTAAGGTTCCTCAGCAGTCCAACTCTCCCCGTGGTCCCCGCAGATCAGCACCATCCACTCGCGCAGGTCCATCTGCTCCAAGAGTGATGCGATCCGGGTTTCGAACACGCCTTCCACCGCCTGCTGGTACTGTTGGATCACCTGCTGGCGTCTGCCCTCCTTCAATAGACGGGCAGTTTCGCCCATGGCCCTGCCGTCGGCAGCCCCGTACGGGGTATGGCAACCCCAGAAATGGGCAAAGAGCAGCTTCGCACCCTGGGTGCCGATGAAGCGGAGGATCCTGCCCGGATCAACGGCGCTGATCCAGGGCGCATAGTCAAGACCAGCGAAGATCCCGGCAGCTTCGGAGAAGGCACCGATCCGGAAACCGCGGCTGGCGAAGAGGGCAAAAAGGTGGGGGATACCCGGGCGCATGGCCGGAGTCCGCTGGCTGGTGACGCCGTGTTCAAAGGGATACAATCCGGTGAAAAGCGAGGTATGCACGGGTCTGGTGGCCGAGGAGACGGAAAAACAGCGGTCGCTAAAGGAGAACGCCCGGCTCAGCGCGTCGAAACGAGGGGTGGAGATCCGTTGATTGGTGCGGGAGACGAAATCGTATCGCAGGCT
>CAMAVQ010000004.1 GCA_945861755.1 Gemmatimonas phototrophica | reverse complement strand
GGCGGTGACGATGAGGGTGTCGGTGAGGATGGGCATGTGCGGGCCGTGCTGCTCACAGGAACCCAGGGGCAGGATGACGATTTTGTCCTTGTCGATGTTTTTGATATCGGGCCAGGCCAAATGTCCGTAGCGCATGGCAGCAAGACTCCGGAATGGAGAGGGAAAGCGATGTGAAGAGGGTGTTCAAAGAGAATAGGGGCGGGGGTGAACATGGTCAAGGAAAGAGGCGCGCAGTATAGCGGCAGGGAGTCCCGGGGCGCGACGGGGAATGACCCACTGCGGCCTTTCCCGAGTCCCGTGCCTGCCGCCGACGCCCCACGCTGCCCCCAGGCACTTTCCCAACCTCCACTCCCCCAGTAAAGGCCTCCAGGGTCATCTCCCCGCCGCGCTTGCTACCTCAAACTCGGGAAAGGTCTGCAGCAGGAGGGGGTGCAGGGCGCGCAGGGCGCGGCCGCGGTGGCTGAGCTGATTCTTGAGGGAGGGGGGCAGTTGGGCCATGGTCTGCCGGTGTTCAGGCACGAAGAAGAGCGGATCGTAGCCAAAGCCGTCCTCCCCTGCCGGGGCTGGGGCGATGATTCCTTCGCAGGTGCCCTCGGCCTGGCAATGCCGGCCATCGGGCCCCCACGCCACCAGGCAGCAGCGGAAGCGGGCGCTGCGCCGGGCAGGTTCCGGAAAGGGTTGCAGGTTTTCCAGCAGCAGCCGGCAGCGGCCCTGGTCGTCCAGGTGCGGCCCCCCGTACCGGGCCGAGAGCACCCCTGGCGCTCCGCCCAGGGCATCGACCTCCAGGCCCGAGTCGTCGGCCAGGGCGATCAGGCCGGAGGCCTGGGCAAAAGCGCGGGCTTTGAGCAGGGCGTTTTCAGAAAAAGTCTCCCCGGTCTCCTCTACGGTCAATCCTGGGACCAGTTCGAGGGCCGATACCAGTTCGAGGGGGGCCAGCAGGGCGCGGAACTCGCGCAGTTTTCCGGCATTATGGGTGGCGACCAGCAAGGGCACAGGGGTTCAGGGCGGGGGGGATTTGAGTTCTTCGAGCTGGTGGGTGCAGTAGTCCGTGAAGCGACTGTCCACCAGGGCTCTTTGGTACCAGATGCGGGCCTGATCTTTCTGGCCTGTCTTGAGGTACGCGTCGGCCAGCACCACTTCGGCCGGATGATAGTCTTTTTTGTGCTGCAGGGCGTTCTGGGCAGCGCTGAGGGCATTGGCATAGTCCCCCAGGGCGTAATAGGCCTCGGCCAGGCGGAAGTGGGCTTCGGGGTCCTTGCCCTGTAGGTCGACGGCCCGGCGCAGCGGCTCGATGGCATCCTGCTGCCGGCCCAGCTCGTTGAGGGTGGCGCCCATCAGCAGATAACCCTCTTGGTATTTGGGGTCAACCGCCACGGCCTTTTCCAGGGTTTTCAGGGCCCCTTCCGGGTCCTGGTTGTCGATCTGGGAGCGGGCCCAGCCGCCCCAGGCGTCCGACAGGGTCGAATCTACCGAGAGGGCCTTTTGGTACGCCTCGGCTGCCGGGCCATAGTTGCGGCTCTGCCGCTGGAGGTCTCCCAGGGCTTTGTACGCCTTGGCGTAGGTAGGGTCCACCTCGATGGCTTTGGTGTAGGCCTGGCGGGCCGCCTCGGTGTTGCGCATGCGACCGTAGCACACCCCCAGGCCGTAGTGGGCCTTGGCATTCTTGGGGTTGATGGCCAGGGACTTCTCGAAACCAGAGATGGCCTCCTGGTAGTTGCGCTGCTCGAAGAGTTTGGCGGCAGACTTCTGGTAGGTCTCGGAAAGTTCGGCGGGCAGCCGGTCTTTGGCGCTGGGTTGGGAGAGGGTCTGGCGGCCGGCCGCCTCCAGAGCCCTGACGGCCTTGTCGTAGTCTCCCAGGGCTTTGTAGGCTTTGCCCAGGGCATAAAAGGCGTCGCCGTAGGTGGAGTCGGCGGCCACGGCGCGTTCAAATTCGAGGGCGGCGTTGCGGAAGTTCTGGGCCTGGAGCAGCTGGTAGCCGGCCCGGTAGTGTTCGGCGGCCTCCGGGGTCTGGGCTTGGGCCCAGCGCGCCGGCAGGAGCAGCAGTGAGCAGAGCCAGAAAAGTCGGATCAATGCGCGCCTCCTAAGGGTCGGGGTAAGAGGATATAAATATATATTGGAATAGCTGATTATCAATGTGGAGATATTGTCACAACCAGATGTTGCCCATACACTCTAACCATGCTGGAAACCCTGTGGCGTCCCCTCCTGCGTTTGCTGGGCGCCGTGCAGAGCGCCTTTCAGGACACCTACACCGGTCGCATCCTGTCCGTGTGCTGGGACTTGGTGGGGCAGATGTGGTACTTTGTGCTGATCGGGGCCCTCCTCAGCACCCTGGCCTGGCGCTTCCTGCCCCGGGGCCAGGTGGGCCGGGTCCTGTCTAGGCGAGGGTCCATCCTGGTCGCCGCAGTGCTGGCCCTGGTCTCGCCGCTGTGCACCTTTGCCGCCATTCCGGTGGTGGGCAGCTTGCTGGCCGCCGGCGCTCCGGCCGCACCCTTAGTGGCCTTCCTGGTGGCCTCCCCCCTGATGAACCCCGCTTTATTTGTATTTACTGCCGGTGTTCTGGGCTGGGAGATGGCCTTGGCCCGGGTGCTCACCGCCTTCAGCCTGGGCATAGTCGCCGGGCTGGGCACCCAGATGGCAATGCGGCGGGGTCTGCTCGATTTCTCCGGACTAGCCCTCGATCCGGCGCCGGGAGGAGTGAGTGGGGGGGACCACCCCCTGGTGGCGGAGTTGAAGACCTTGGGCCGTCGCCTGGGCAAGGATCTGGTGTTCATCGGTAAGTTCTTTGCCCTCGGGATCTTTATCGCCGCCCTCACCAAGACCTTTCTTTCAGCCGAGCTGGTGCGCCAGTGGCTGGGGCCGGGCAGCCAGTGGGGGGTGCCTCTGGCCGTGGGCATGGGGGTGCCGCTCTACGCCTGCGGCGGCGGGACCATCCCCATTGTCCAGATCATGATGGAGATGGGCATGAGTCAGGGGGCGGCGCTGGCTTTTTTCATCGCCGGCCCGGCCACCAAATTCCCCACCCTGGCGGCGCTGGGGGCGGTATTCGGCAGACGTCTGTTGGGATATTATCTGGCCGTGGTGCTGGTCGGGGCCCTGTTCTGGGGGTATGTCTATCCTTTTGGCAGCGATGCGGTGGTCGTGCGGGCAGACGCTCATTACGAGGAGGTAAATGAATGATCGGGGGCCTTTGTTGGGCGGTACTCTTGGGGGTAGTCTTATTGACGAGCGGAATCGGCGCGGCCCAGGAGTCTTTTCCCTACACCCTGCAGTGGAAACACTTCACCCGCACGCCGGCCACGGCCCTGGCCCTGGGGGATTCGCTGATCTATGCGGGCGAGGGCGAGGGCCTGGTGAGTGCGCTGCGCCTGCAGGACGGGACGCAGGTGTGGCAGCGGCGCGGATATGGCCCTTTGCGCCGGCCCCTGGTTCTGGCCGGTGGCCAGGTGTTATTGGCCGATACCTGGGGACGGGTGGAATTGCTGGAGGCCAGCGCCGGGGCGCCTCTGTGGAGCACGCAGCGGCAGGGCTGGGGCGAGGCCGGCGCGGTGGTCGAGGCGGGTCGCTGTTTTCTGGGCAGTGCCGACGGCTGGCTCTACGCCCTTGCTGCCACCGATGGGAGCGAGGCCTGGCGGCTCTATACCGGAGATTCCCTGCCCTCCAGACCCTGGGCCAGCCAGGGGCAGCTCTATACGGCGGCCCGTTCGGGCCAACTCTTGTCCCTAGACCTGACCAGTGGCGTCCGGCTGGGCCAGGCCGACACCCAGTCGCCGGTGGTAGTCGGGCCGGTGGGCGCCGAAGACCAGCTGGTGGTGGGCTGCGAAGACGGCTATGTGCGGGCGTATCGCCGGCAGAGCCTGGCCTCTCTCTGGCAGCAGCGCCTGGGCGCCCCGCTGCAGACCGATCCAGTCTGGACCCAGGGCCGGCTGGTCTGCCTGGCCGGCAATGGCTGGGTCTACGGCCTGGAGCCGGGCAGGGGCGAGGTGAAGTGGCGTTTTGCGCTGGAGGCCAAGGGTTCTGGCCCGCTGGTCCTGGGCCCGGCCGGCGAGGTGCTGGTGGCCACCGACCAGGGGCAGATTCTGGCCCTGGAGCCCCGCACCGGGCGTCTGCTGTGGCGTCAACAGATCTTGGCCAGAGGCGGGCTTTATCTGCAAGCGGCGGGTTCCTGGCTCTTTGCTGGCGCGGTGGATGGATACCTCTACGCATTTCGCGTGCCCCCGCCCATGCCTCCGACCCAGGAGGCGGCGTGGGAGAACTGGCAGGAGGTTTTCGGGCGGGGTGCCAAGACCGGGTACAAGCATCAGACGCTGCGCTCCGACCGCTTTCAGGATACCGTGGGCTGGCACTTTTTGGAAGAGGAAGTGTCCTGGGCCGGAGGTTTTGTGCGCCGGCGCTTTGAACTGTGGACCGACCTAGTGTACCGGCCCCTGGCCTTTGTGGAGCAGCGCCGCGAAGAGGGTCAGCTGCTAGAAGTAGTGGGGGCCTGGGATGGAGACCAGGTGCGCCTGGAACAGCATTTAGCAGGGCAGACCGTACCGCGCCAGGTGACCACTGAAACCGGGGCGGTGCTGGCCGAGGTGGCCCTGCTCAAGCTGGTCCGGGAGGGCCGGGCCCAGGTGGGCCGGCAGGATTCCCTGCGCATCTTCGACCCCACCTCCGAGACCACCGGCACCCTCTATATAAACTTTGAAGCGGGCGAAGGCGAGGCCCTGCTCTTGGCGCGCCTGGGGTCCGAGCCCGGGAGCGGCGATGTGCTCTGCTGGCTGGATGCGCAGGGCCGGCAGATACACCGCCAGGTGCCACTGACGGGCGACGAGGAGGCGCGGGTGGACGCAGCCCGAGCCTGCGCCTGGGGCATGCCCGGGCCGGTCAAGGAAACCTACCTCGACTATCCGGTGCCGACCCCCGCCAAGGTCGAGCGGCTGGTCCTGGAACTGCCCTCCCACCTGCTGGGTTCGCTGGTGGTCCAGGACCAGCGCCAGCAGGTGGTGGAGGGCATGGACGGCAAAGTGCGCCTGGCGGTGCAGCGGCAGGAAGACCGCCACCGGGATGCGGTCCGGCTGCCCATCCTCAAACCGGAGCTGGCGCCTTTCCTCCAGCCTTCGCTCTACATCCAGTCAGATGATCCCCGCATCCGGGAACTGGCCCTGGAGCTACGGGGGCAGGAACGCGACGCCTGGCAGGTGGCCCTGCGCTTGCAGCGCTGGGTCTACGACCGGATGACCCCCGGGGAAACCGCCGTGCGTTTCAAATCCACCGCAGAGATCCTGGCGGAGATGGAGGGCACTTGCAGCGAGTACACCGTGCTCTTTATTTCGCTGTGCCGGGCTGCCGGCCTCCCGGCCCGGGCCTGCGCCGGCCTGGTGGCTTCGCCTTCGGGCATGCTTATCCCCCACTTGTGGGCCGAGGTGTACGTGGGCTATTGGATGAGCGTGGACCCGGCCTGGGATGAGATCGAGGTGGATGCAGCGCACCTCCAGTTGTCGGCCGGTGAGCTGGCCCCCCAGACCCTGGGCCGGCTCAACAGCCCGGTGGGGCTCTTCCTGGTTTTTGCCGACACCCTCAGGCTGAGTGAGTACTTCACCGGGGAAACCCGTTTTCTGGGCGAGGCCGAAGGGCTCTTTGCCCAGGCGGGCCAGGCCGAGCGCATCTCTGCCGATACCCTGGCCCAGGACCTGTACCAGCAGATCACCCATCTGCCCTGGAACCACCGCACCGCCGAAGCCTACCTGCGCCAGGGCCGCTTTCAGATGCAGCAGGGCCACCCGGCCGAGGCCGCCCAGTTTTTCTCCCAACTGCTGATCCAGGGGGAGGACCCCGAAGCCCAGGGGCTCTTCTATCTGGCGCGGGTGGCCGAGCAGCAGGGGGATAACAAGGGCGCGGTGGAGCGACTGAAACAGTTGGTGACCAAACACCCCGACCACGAACTGGCCGACGAAGCGTTGGGGCGACTGGCCGAACTGGGCGAAAAGGCCGGCGGCTGCGCCCAGGCCCGGCCCTATTACCAGCGCCTCAGCGAGGACTACAGTAAATCGGGCTGGGCCCTGGTGGCCCGTTCGGCGCTGGAGCGCTGCCGAAAAGAAGAGGCGGGCGAAGTGCCTGCCGGCAGGTAAGCGTCGAACTCGTACTGGCAGCTACGGCGACCAGGAAAGACGTCTTGGCACATTGAGTTAGTCGCGAGGCCGAAATGGACGGAAACCAGTGAGGTTCTTTATCTTTAGAGACTCTTTTCAATCGACGCCCCCCTCTCGCAGAAGTGATGTCATGAACGTGTTGAAAATTGCTTTTCCCTCAGGCAGTCTGCAGGAGGCCACTTTTAAGCTCTTTGCCAAAGCGGGATACAATGTGCGTCTCCCCTCCCGCTCCTATGTGCCCGAGATCGACGATCCCGAACTGGAGGGCCTGATGTTCCGCGCCCAGGAAATTCCCCAGTACGTGGAGCGCGGGGTGGTGGACGTGGGCCTGAGCGGCAAGGACTGTATTCTGGAGAGTAGTGCCCAAGTGGTGGAAGTGGCCGAGTTGGTCTACAGCAAGACCAGCTCAAGGCCCTACCGCTGGGTGATCGCCGTGCCCGAGGACTCGCCGATCCAGAAGGTCGAAGACCTCCAGGGCAAACGCATCGCCACGGAACTGCCGGGCGTCACCCGCCGTTTCCTGGCAGAGCGCGGCGTCGAGGCCCAGATCGAGTTCTCCTGGGGCACCACCGAGGTCAAGGCCAATATCCCCGGCCTAGCAGATGCCATTGTCGACGGCACGGAGACCGGTTCCTCGCTGCGGGCCAATCGCCTGAGGATCCTCGAGACCATGTTCGAGTCCACCACCCGCCTCATTGCCAACCGGGCTTCCTGGGAGGTTGCTTGGAAAAGGGAGAAGGCCCAGAACCTGCTCCTGCTGCTCAAGGGGGCCCTGGAGGCCGAAGCCAAGGTGGGCCTCAAGATGAATGTGCCGCGCAGCAAACTCGATGAGGTGATGGCCCAGTTGCCGGCCCTGCATACCCCCACAATTTCCGGCCAGTCCGACCCAGACTGGGTGGCGCTGGAGATCATCACCGACGAGAAGGTGGTGCGCGACCTGATCCCGCAGTTGAAGAAGAGCGGCGCCGAAGGCATCATCGAGTACCCGCTCAACAAAGTGGTGTACTGACCTTGATCGAGATCCTCTCCTACCCGGCCACGCCCCTGCCGGCCAAACTCCAGGCCATCCTCGACCGCAGCGGCGGCGTGCCCGCCGAGGTCGAACAGGCAGTGCGCCAGGTGTTGGCAGCGGTACGCACACGCGGGGACGAGGCCCTGGCCGAGTTCACCGAGAAGTTCGACCGGGTGCGGTTGCGGCCCGAGCAATTCCGCGTGCCAGCGGCGGCGTTGGCAGCGGCACTGGCGGCGCTGGACCCGGAGCTGCGGCAGGCCATCGAGGCAGCAGCGGCCAATATCCGCGCCTTCCACGAGCGGCAGCGGCTCAACTCGTGGTTCATGGAGGACGGCGACGGGGTGATCCTGGGCAAGAAGGTGTTGCCCATCGGCCGGGTGGGCATTTGTGTGCCCGGTGGCCAGGCGCCGCTCTTCTCCAGCCTGCTGATGGCGGCTATCCCCGCCCAGGTGGCCGGCGTGCCGGAGTTGTGTGTGGTCTCTCCCCCGCAGGCCGATGGCCGGCCCCATCCCACCATCCTGGCCACGGCGCAGCTGCTGGGCCTCACCGAGGTCTACGGCCTGGGTGGGGCGCAGGCGGTGGGGGCCATGGCCTTTGGCACGGCCACCGTCAAAGGCGTGCACAAGATCGTCGGGCCGGGCAGTCTGTACACGGTGGCGGCTAAGCAACAAGTGTACGGGGTGGTGGGCATCGAGATGATCCCCGGCCCCTCGGAGCTAGTGGTGCTGGCCGATGCGCAGGCCGACCCGCGTTATGTGGCCGCCGACCTGCTCTCTCAGGCCGAACATGGCAGCGGTTTCGAGGCCGTGGTCTGTATCACGCCTTCGGCAGCGCTGGCTGCCCAGGTGCAGCAGGCGGTGGAAGAGCAGTTGACCCGCCTGCCCCGCGCCGAGGCCGCCGGGAAGGCGCTGGAAAACTTTGGGGCCCTGGTGGTGGTGCCCAATCTGCAGACCGGCATCGAACTGCTCAACCGGCTGGCCCCCGAACACGCCGAATTGCTGGTGCAGGACCCCTGGAGCTGGGTGGACCAGGTCAAAAACGCCGGCGCCCTCTTCCTAGGGTCGGCTTCTACTGAGCCGGTGGGCGACTACTTTGCCGGCACCAACCACGTGTTGCCCACCAACGGGGCGGCCCGCTTTGCCTCTTCGCTGGGAGTGGGGGATTTCCTCAAGACCACCAGTATTGTCGCCTACACCCCGGCCCGGCTGGCCAAGGTGGGCGAGCAGATCATCCGCCTGGCTGAGGCTGAGGGGTTTGCCGCCCACGCCGAGGCCGTGCGCCTCCGCCTAGAAGATTACAGGAGCAAGCCATGAGCCAGCGCATCGGCCGCGTACAGCGCCGGACCAGCGAGACCGACATCGAAGTGGAGTTGGGCCTGGACGGAAGCGGGCAGCTTCAGATCGATACGGGCATCGGCTTCTTCGATCACATGCTCACCGCCTTTGCCCGCCACGGGCTCTTCGACCTAAAACTCAAATGCCGCGGCGACTTACACGTGGACCCCCACCACACCGTGGAAGACGTGGGCATCTGCCTGGGGCAGGCCATCGCCCTGGCCCTGGGCGACAAGGCCGGCATCCAGCGCTTCGGCCACAGCTATGTGCCCATGGACGAGGCCCTGGCCCGGGCGGTGATCGATTTGTCGGGCCGGCCGTACCTGGTGCTGCAGGCGGCTTTCCACGGCCCGCAAGTGGGCGGCCTGCCGGTGGGCCTGGTGCGCGAGTTTATGCGCGCCCTGGCCGACCAGGCCCGCATGAATCTGCATCTGGATCTGTTGCGCGGCAGCGATGACCACCACGGCATCGAGGCCCTCTTCAAAGCCTGCGGTCGCGCCCTGGCCCAGGCCGTGGCCCAGCGGCCGGGGGAGCAGGGCGTGCCCTCGACCAAGGGCGTCCTCTAGCCCGCCGGCGTGAAGATCTGCCACCTGATCTACGACGACGTCAAGAACCCCTGGCTGGGGGGCGGGGGTGCGCTGCGCGCGCGCGAGATTTACCGCCGGCTGGCCGAACGCCATCAGATCACGGTGGTCACCGGAAATTTTCCCGGTGCGGCGCGCGAAGAGGTGGAGGAAGGCGTGCGTTTCCTGCGGGTGGGCAGCGATGCCAGTTACATGCGCAGCCGCCTCAGCTATTGCCGCCAGGCCCTGGCCTGCCTGCGGCGGCAGGAATGGGATGTGTGGGTCCACGAATTCTCGGCCTTTGCGCCGCTGTGGCCCGAGGCGCGGCTGCGGCGCCGGGGCCTGCTTTTTTTTTACCATTTCGTCGGGGCCCACGCGCTGGTCAAACACCCGCTGGTGGGCATTGTTGCCTGGGCGGCCGAAACCCTCACCCTGCGGGGGTATCGCCACCTGGTGACCATCTCCCCCAGCGTGCAGGAGGAGGTGCGGCGCCGTTTGGCGGGCCGGCCAGTGCAGGTGGACTGCGTGTACACCGGCGTCGATGCCCGCTACTTTGACCTCGAACCCGAAGAACAACCCTACCTGCTCTACTTCGGGCGTATGGATGTACACACCAAGGGGCTGGACACCCTGATCGCCGCCTTTGCGCGGGTGGCCGCCCAGTATCCCCAGATCCAGCTCAAGATGGCTGGGCGCGGCGCATCCCAGGCCGTGGCGCAGGTGCGGCAACTGGTGCGCCAGGCCGGCATTGAGGAGCGGGTGGAGCTGCTGGGCGCGGTGGACGAGACCCAGAAGTGCGAGTTGTTGCGCCAGGCCCTCTTCCTGTGTATGCCCTCGCGCTACGAGGGTTGGGGCATTGCGGCAGTGGAGGCCCAGGCCGCCGGCAAGGCGGTGCTGGGCACCCGCGTCAGCGGCCTGCGCGATGCGGTGCGCGAGGGCGAGACCGGATTGTTGATGGAGGCCGGCCAGCCCGAGGCTTTGGCCGGGGGCATGCGGCAGTTGCTCGACCAGCCCGAGCTGCGGCAGCGCCTGGGCCGGCAGGGCCGGGAATGGGCGCGGCGTTTTGACTGGGCCCAGATCGCTCTCGATCAGGAAAAGGTCTACCTGAACATGGCGGCAGCGAACAGACAAGAGGATAACTGAGATGGCCAAGAAAGCGCCGGGCCAGCCGGCTCCCCCCAGTGCAGCGGTGACCGATACGGGCACCTCCATCTGGCATCGTCCCTGGTTCCCCGCAGCTCTCTTCCTGCTGCTGAGCCTGGTCTACTTCTCCGAGTTCCTCTTCTCTGGCAAGATCGTCTTTGGCAGCGATATCGGCACGGATTTCCACCGGGGCGAAACCTCGCTGAGCGCCAAGCTGGGAGAGCTAGCCCAGCCGCTGTGGAGCGAGCGCATGGGTGGCTTCCCCGAGGGCGAGGGCCTGCGCTGGCAGTACTTCCCCACCTTTCCCCTCTACCTGTTCACCACTTTTCAGCGGCATATCGGCTGGCGCTATATCCTGACCGTGTTTTTGGCCGGCCTGGCCATGTACCTGTACCTGCGCCAACTGGGCGTAAACCGCAGCGCGGCGATCTGGGCCGGAGTGGCGTATATGTCGGCACCCACCTTCCTGGCCTTTCCCTACGCCGGGCACTATGCCAAGATGGCGGTGATCGCCCTCTTCCCGCTGATGGGTCTGATGATCGAGCGAGGCATGGATGAGGGGCGGCCGCTCTATTTTGCCGGCCTGGCCCTGCTGGTGGCCGCCGGCATCTATTCCCCGCATCTGCAGATGCTCTACTACGCCCTGTGGGGGGCGGGTTTCTATCTGCTCTTCAAGCTGTACCAACTCCACCGGGCCGGCACCCCCAGGCCCATCCTGGCCCAGCGCACCGGCCTCTTTGCCCTGGCCATCGTCCTGGGATTGGGTGTGGGCGCCGAAGGGCTCTTCCCCTCCTTCTTCTATACCCGCAGCGAGTCCAAACGCGCTGCCGGCGAGCAGGGCCGCAGCCCCGAGGAACAGCTCGAGTTCTCCCGCAGCTGGTCCCTGCATCCCGAGGAGGTGGGCTCGCTGGTGGTGCCCGAGTTCGGCGGCTTTGCCGACCCCAAGGGCAACGAGAACTACTATTGGGGCCGCAATGCCCTCAAGCTCAACTCCGAGTACTTCGGCATCCTGGTGCTCTTGCTGGCGCTGCTGGCCCTGTCGCAGTTGCGGGCCCAGCCCCGGCTCGCTTTTATGGGCTTACTCTTTCTTTTTGCCCTGGGGTACGCCCTGGGGCCGCACACCCCGGTACACTGGCTCTTCTACCAGTTGGCCCCCGGTGCCAAGGTGCTGCGCACCCCGGGCATGATCGCCTTTCTCTTTGCCTTTCCCGCCTGTGTGCTGGCGGCCCACAGCCTGCACCGCCTGCTCGAAGGCGAAGCGGGTCTGGATCGGCACCTGTTGATCTGCGGCGGGGTGCTGACGGGTCTGGCCCTGCTCCTGGCCCTCGCGCCCGGCGCGCTCACCGGCATGTGGATTTCGCTTTTCTACGGCGATATCGCCCCGCACAAAAGCCAGATCCTCGAAGCCGGCCTGGAGTGGCTGTCCCGAGGCAGCCTGATCGCGGCGGCGGTGGCCGGGGCGGGCACGGGGTTGCTCTATCTGCGGACCCAGCGGCGGCTGGCCTCGGGCTGGCTGCTGGCCGGACTGATCGGCCTGACCCTGGTGGATACCTGGCGCATCGACCGGGTCTTTCTCAAATACGAGGACCCGGCACGCAGCACCGATATTCGCCAGGAGAACCCGCGCACGGTGGAGTTCATCAAGCGGGACAACCGGCTCTGGCGGGTCTTCCCCCTGCCCGACTACAGCGTGCTCGACAACGCCGGGTACCACCTCTACGGCATTCCCGGCGTGAGCGGTTTCCACGATTTCACCCTGCAGCGCTACGACCGGCTCTTGCAGGAGGTGGCCCCGGTCAGCTCGTACCTGGGCGCCAAATATTACCGCGGACAGCAGGTGCCCTACAGCGACGAGCAGTTGCTGGAAGCCATCCATCCCCTGTTGAATCTCTTGAGCGCCCGGTACATCGCCGCTCCCGGTGGCATCGAGTTGAATTCTCCCTCCTTCCCCCTGGCCTTCAAGGGGGAGCAATACCTGCTCTACGACAATCCCACGGCCCTGCCCTGGCACAGCCTGGTGCCGGGAGCGCAGGTGGTGTCCAGCCAGGACGAGGCCCTCGAATTACTCAAGGCCGGCAAGGTAGATCTGCGGCGCACGGTGCTGCTGGAAAAGGAACCCCCCGCCAGCCTGGGCAGCGAAGGGGACCCGGCCCAGGACCAGGTGGAGCGGCAGGTCTATGACCTGGCCGGGGGCCGGGTGTCGCTCAAGACCCGGGCCGACGGGGCCCGCCTGCTGCTGATCGCCGAGAACTTCTTCCCCAACTGGCAGGCCACCGTGGATGGGCAGCCGGCGGAGATCCTGCGCGCCGACTACGTGTGGCAGGCGGTGTATGTGCCGGCCGGTGAGCATCAGGTGGAGTTGCGCTATCACTCCCGGGTGGTGACCCTCTCCCGCTGGGCCGCCTGGTGGAGCCTGCTGGTGGTGGTCGGGGTGGGGGCCTGGGATTGGCGGAAGGGGCGCGCCGTCTCCCCCGCATGAGCACCCCGCAGAAACTCCTCAAGGGGTTTCTCTACACCCTGGGCAGCGGGTACCTGGCCCGCCTGGCCAGCGTGGCGCTCACGGTGCTGATCAAGCGCGAGCTGGGCCCCAGCGGGGTCTTTGCCGACGCCTTTCTGGGAGTGACCCTCTTCACCCTGCTGGCCAGCCCGCGCGAGTTCGGGTTGATGTACGCGCTGCTGCACTTCCAGGAAAAGTCCCGCGCCTTCGTCCAGACCCACTTCACCCTCAATCTGATCATCTGCGGCCTCACCCTGCTTTTCGGCCTGGGGGTGATGGGGGCACTGTATTATCTGTGGCCCCAGACCTTCACCAGTACCGCGGTGTTGGTGGCCGGCATCCTGTCTGTCCTCTTCTTTTTGCGCAACCTCACCCTGACCGCCGAGGGCTTGTTGCGCATGGATCTGGAGTTCGGCCGGCTTTCCCTTTTCCACGGCCTGGGCACGGTGCTGGCCCTGCTGGGGGCGCTCTTGGCAGCCTGGGCCGGGTGGGCGGAGTGGAGCCTGATCATCGGCGGGTGGGGCACCTTCTCGGTGTTCAGCGCGGTCTATGTGTTTTTCTTTGCCGGGGCCGTGGGTCTGAGCCGGCCCCAGGGTTTCAGCCGCCTGCACCTGGACCCGGTCTGGACGCGGCGCCTGCTCGACTATGGGGTGTGGATCTGGGTGGGCTGGATGCTGCAGACTTTCATCTTGTGGTACGACAAGCTGGTGGTGCGGCTGCTGGTGGGCAGGACCGAGATGGCCCTGTACGAAAACGCCTGGTGGCTGGTGCAGATCCCCACGGCCATCCTCACCCACATCATCTTCAACTACACCAATACGGTATACGCGCGCTACCAGCACGACCGTCCGCGCCTGAGCGAGGTGTTCTCGCGCATGATCAGCCTGGAGGTGTGGATCGCCTGGCCCCTGGCCCTGGTGTTGGTGCTCAACGCGCGCGAGGTGATGGTGCTGATGCCCGCGTGGGGCGTCTCGGCGGCGGTGATCGTCTGGCTCGCTGGGTATGCCTTTCTGCGCCCACTCATGGATGACTGCTTCGGCCTGCTGTGGGCAGTGGGCGGCACGCGGTTGAGTGCCCGGCTCATGGGATTGCAGGCATTGGTGGCTGCGGTGCTGGTGCCGGCGATGGCCGTCTGGTGGGGGGTGCAGGGCGTGGCCTTCAGCATGGGTTTGGTGGCTGCCCTGGGTCTGTTCAGCCTGCTCTGGGGGGTGCGGCGCTACGTGAGTGTTTCATGGCCAAAGATCTTCGGGGCCCCGCTCTTGGGGCTGGGGTTGGCCGCCGGGGCCGGGGTGGGCTATACCTCCGTTGCTCAGGATCAGCCCCTGGTGGACTTTGTGCTGCGCAGCGCCCTGATGGTGGGGATCTACGCCGGAGTGGTGGGTCTGCTGGAGCGGCGGCAGATCGCCGAGAGTGTGGCCCAGGTGCGCCGGTTGCTGGCGGAGCGGCGCGCATGACCCCCGAACTCTCCATCATCATCGTCAGCCACAATGCCCGCCATTGGTTGGGGCAGTGTCTGGGGTCCCTGCGCGCCCACGCGGAGGTGGCGGCCGAGATCATCGTGGTCGAGAACTGCTCGGACGACGGCAGCGGGGAGTTGGTGCGGACGCAGTTCCCCGAGGTGAAACTGATCTGCAATGCGCAGCGTCAGGGCTTTGCCGCCAACAACAATACCGGGGCTTTGGCCAGCAGCGCGCCGCTGCTGCTCTTCCTCAACCCCGATACCGAAGTCCTGCCCGGCAGTCTGCGGGCCATGCTCGGAGTGGCAGCGCTGCATCCCGAGTGCGGGGTCTTCGGCAGCCGGCTGCTCGATGGCGAGTGCGGGGTGGAGCGCTCGATGGGCCGCTTCCCCACTCTGGTCAGCATCTTTCTGGACCGCCTGCTCCAATACCTGCCCCCGCTCCGGCCTGCATTGGAGCGTTTTTCCCAGCGCCATTTTTGTGGGTACGAAGAGCAGCGCGAGGTGGACTGGGTGACCGGCGCCTGCCTGTGGATACGCCGCGAGACCCTGGAAAAAGCAGGGGGGTGGGACGGGGTGAACTTCTTCATGTACTACGAGGATGTGGACCTGTGTTACCGGGCGCGGCAGGCGGGATACAAAGTTCGCTATGTCGCGCAGTCCGAGCTTTTCCACTATCACAACAAGGCGCCGGTGAAGCCAGGTCAGCGCAAGACCTGGATGCGCCAGAGCCAGAGTGTTTTCATGCGCAAGCACTACGGCCCCTTGCGGGGCCGGCTCTATCCCTTGCTCCTGCGGCTTTTCGATAGGGTGAGTAGATGACCGCTGCTTTTGTCTGGACTCCTTCTGGCTCCCGACCCCTCGACGAGTTGCTCGCCGCCCGCCAGGCCTGCCGGGTTGAGGGGTGCGCGGTGGTCACCACCAACGGCTGCTTCGACCTCTTACACCCGGGCCATGTGCGCTTCCTGCAGCAAGCCAGGGCTCTGGGCGAGGTGCTGATCGTGGGGCTCAACAGCGACGAGTCGGTGCGGCAGCTCAAGGGCCCAGGCCGGCCCCTGCTCGGCCAGGAGGACCGGGCCGCGATGCTGGCGGCGCTGCGCTGCGTGGACCACGTGGTGATCTTTGCCCAGCCCCTGGCCAACGAGCTGTTGGCCCTGCTCCGGCCCGACATCCACTGCAAGGGGGGTGACTATACCGCCGAGGCCCTGCCCGAGGCCGGAGTTGTCCGCCAGGGTGGCGGACAACTCCGCATCCTGCCTTTTGCCGCCGGGTATTCGACCACCGGACTGCTGGGCGCCATTCGGGAAGGGCGGCCTCCCGCCGCCGGCTGAAGAGTGCCGCCGGGTTCTACCGGAGGTACTTCTCCAGCCAGGGCACCTGTCAAAGCGGTGGCTTGACCTGGGCAAGAGGTGTGCCTAATCTGAGGCCCATCGCCAAGATATTCCTCAGTTCACTTTGAAGAGAGGTCAGCTCCGATGAAAATCACCGACCTGAAGTGCGCCATCTTCGGCCAGAACCCCGTGGTGCGGATCGTCACCGACCAGGGGATCAGCGGGTACGGCGAGGTGGAGGCCAGCAAGCCTTACCTCAAGGCCCACGTGGCCTACTACAAGCAGTTCATTCTCGGCGAAGACCCCACCGACGTGGAGCGGGTGATGCTCAAGATCCGCAAGCTGGGCAGCTTCAAGCCCTGGGGCAGCGCGGTGAGCGCTATCGAGATGGCCCTGTGGGATCTGGCCGGCAAGGCAGCGGGCCTGCCGGTACACAAGTTGCTGGGCGGCAAGATCCGCGATAAGGTGCTGGTCTACAACGGGGCGGTGCGTTTCCCCCTGGCCGATTCCTCGCCCGAGGCCCATGCCGAGAACGTGGCCAAGATGAAGGCGAGTCCAGAGAACTTCAGCATCATCAAGCAGGGCATCGCCTTCCACAGCCAGATGCCCCAGGAGGTGCCCAACTACATGTACGGGGAGGTGCGCAGCGGCAGCCCGTACGCCAGTCGCGGGCTGTTGACCGAAAGGGGGCTCAAACATGTCGTCGCTTGTGTCGAGGCGATGAAAAAGGTGCTGGGCGACGAGGTGGGCCTGGCCCTGGACTGCGGCCCGGGCTGGACCGTGCCCGACGCCATCCGCCTGGCCAAGGCGGTAGAACCCTTCAACGTGATGTGGCTGGAGGACATGCTCACGGGCGACTACACTCCGTACGTGCAGGCCGATCTGTACCGCGAGGTCACCCGCAGCACCACCACGCCCATCCACACCGGCGAGCAGATCTACCTGCGGCAAAATTTTCAGGAGTTGATCGAGAAGCGGGCAGTGAGCATTGTCGGGCCAGACCCCTGCGACGTGGGCGGTATCGCCGAACTCAAGTGGGTGGCCGAATACGCCGATTTGCACGGCGTCCTGATGGCCCCCCACGGCACGGGCAATGGTCTGCTGGGCCTGGCGGCCCTGGTGCAGGTGGCAGCGGCCATGCCGCAGAACTACATCGCCTTCGAGTACCCGACGGGCCGGCCCGAGTGGTGGTATGATATCGTCGATGGGGTGCCCGATCCCATCGTCAAGGATAGCTACATCCAGGTGTGGGACCGGCCGGGCATGGGGATTGATTTAAACGAGAAGGCGGCGCGGAAATATCTGCGGGAGGAAGACGGGGGCTTCTTCGATTGAGCGTTTACCCCTGCTCGCGCAGGTACTCGAAGGTGTAGATGCCGTGGTCGTGGCCGTCGGCCCAGGTGATGCGCAGGCCGTAGCGGCCCACCAACTCCCAGCCGCTGGCCTGAGCGGTGGCGGTGGCGGCTTCCTTGCTGAGCATGGGCAACTCCAGGGGGCCAGGCCGGGGCGGGGTCTGCACCCCGGGCTCTTCGCGCAGGGCGCGGCACAGGGCGCAGGGGCAGTTGCGGCGCAGCGCTTCCAGCGAGTAGCGGCTCTCGCTGCCGTCCTGCCAGCGGATGGCCAGGTCGGTGTCGCTCAGGCCGATCTCTGCGGGTCTTTTCTTGGGCAGGTTCACGGCGCTGTGCTCAGCATGCGGGCGGTCAGTTCGTAGGGGGCAGCTCCGGTGATCTCCACCTCGGCGAACTGTCCCACCTCGACCGGGCCCTCGATAAGCACCTGGCCGTCGATCTCGGGGGCGTCCCGCTCCATGCGGCCCAGGTGCTGGCCCTCGGGGGTGCGCTCGTCCACCAGCACCTGCTGGCGGGTGCCCACCAGGCCGTGGTTGAGTTCGCCGGAGATGCGCTCCTGCAATTCGGTGATCCGGCGATAGCGCTCGGCCACGACCTCTTCCTCTACTTCTCCATCCAACAGATACGCGCTGGTGCCTTCCTCGGGAGAGTAGAGGAAGGCGGTGGCGTAGTCGAAGCGGGTTTGCTCGACAAAGGCCAGCAACTCCTCGAACTGCGCCTCCGTCTCCCCCGGAAAGCCGACGATGAAAGAAGAGCGCAGCCCCACGCCGGGGATGCGCCCGCGCAACTCGGTCAGGAGGTCGAGGGTCTTCTGGCGGGTGGTGGCCCGCTTCATGCGCCGCAGCACCGGGTCGGAGATGTGCTGCAGGGGCATGTCGATGTACGCGCAGATCTTGGGGTGGTCGGCAAAAAGGGCGATCATCTCCTCGGTCCAGAAGGCCGGATAGGTGTACATCAGCCGCAGCCACTCGATGCCCTCGATGGCGCCCAACTTTTCCATGAGCGGCACCAGTTGGGCCCGCCCGTACAGGTCGGCCCCGTAGCGCACCGAGTCCTGGGAGATCAACACCAACTCGCGCACTCCGCTCTCGGCCAGATTCCGGGCCTCTTCCACCAGTTGATCCACTGGTTCGCTGTGGTGTTTGCCGCGGATGGCGGGGATGGCGCAGAAGGCGCACTGGTGGTCGCAGCCGTCGGAGATGCGCAAGTACGCCCAGTGGCGCGGGGTCAGCTGCAGCCTGGGCGCGCTGTCGATATAGGTGGTCCGGGTTTTGCCCAGGGCGCGGTCCACGTGGGCGGCGATGTTGGCTTCCTCGGCCAATGGTAGAATCTGGTCGGCCTCGGGCAGCTCGATCTGCAACTCCTCCTGGTAGCGCTGGGCCAGACAGCCAGTGGCGATCACCGCCTGGACCCGGCCTTCTTTCTTGAGGCGGTGGGCTTCGAGGATGGCCTGGATGGACTCCTCCTTGGCCGGGCCGATGAAGCCGCAGGTGTTCACCACCACCACATCGGCTTCGTGCGGGTCTGAGGTCAGCTCGTACCCGTTGCCCTGGAGCAGGCCGCTCATTTTTTCCGAGTCCACCAGGTTCTTGGGACAACCGAGGTTGACCAGGTGGACCTTATGGGGTTTGGTCTGGGTCATGGGTTCAGCGGCCGCCGGCTCTGGCGGTTAATGCTCCGCCCAGCTCATCGAGGTAATCCTTCCAGGCCTGGTACCCTTCTTCCCCATCGGCTTCCATGGCCAGATCCAGCTCCGAACCGGCCTGGCCCAACTTGACCACGGTTCTCGCCGCGGCCAGGTAGTCTGCGGGGGCGTAGGAGAATTTCCAGTTGCGCGCGGCCTGCTCGGCCTCTTCGGGAATCTCGCCGATGCCTTCGCCCCCAGCGCGCAGCAGCAACTCGGCGGCGACCAGCGCCATTTCGCACACATCGGCGTCGACAAAGACGTCGGGGGTCAGGTCGAGTTGCAGGTATTTGAGTACCGCTTCTTTGCCGATGATGGTGTCCAATTCCTCGACAAAGCATTCGTACGCGGTTTTGAAGCGGTCTTCCTCGTCCATCTCGGTCATGACCTGCTCCTTCAGGGCTTAGGGGTGCCGGGTTTGCACGTATTCGACAGCGGCGCGCACCTGTGCATCGCTGACCCCGTCGACGATTTCCACCTGGCCGATGCGGCGGGCCAGGACAAAGCGGTGCCGGCCTTCCAGGCGCTTCTTGTCGGCGCGGGTGCGCTCGACGATAAGGTCAGCGGAGAGCTGCGACAGGCCAGAGGGTATGCCCAGCCGTGCCAGCAGCAGGTCCTGGCGCTCTCGCTCGGCCTCGGTCCACATATCGCGCTGCACCGCCAGTTCGCCGGCTCCGACCATGCCCAGGATCACCGCCTCCCCGTGCAGGTACCCGTACTGGCTGGCCGATTCGATGGCGTGGCCGATGGTGTGGCCGTAGTTGAGAATAGCCCGCAGCTCACCCTCCTTTTCGTCGGCAGCCACCACCTCGGCCTTGATGCGCGCATTGCCGGCGATGAGCCAGTCCAGCTCGTCGGGCTCGAGTTCCAGCCCGACCACCTGCTCGATATGGCGCTCCAGGAAGGCGAAGAGTTCCGGGTCGCGGATCACGGCGTGTTTGACCACCTCGGCCATACCGGCCACCAGCTCGCGGCGCGGCAGGGTGTGTAAGAGCGCCGTGTCGATGCACACCAGGCGGGGCTGGTGAAAGGCGCCGATCATGTTCTTGCCCAGGGCGTGGTTGACCCCGGTCTTGCCGCCGATGCTGGCGTCCACCTGCGAGACGATAGTGGTGGGCACCTGGACAAAGGGGATGCCGCGCAGAAAGGTGGCGGCCACAAAGCCGGCCAGATCCCCCACCACGCCTCCGCCCAGGGCCAGCACCCAGGCCTTGCGATCCAGGCCGGCCTGGATCAGTTGCCCGAAGACCTCCTCGGCAGTGCGCAGGTTTTTGGCGGCGTCGGTGCCGGCAAAGCGCACTTCGGTGACCTCGAAGCCGGCCTCCCGCAAGCTGGCGGCGGCCGGAGCCAGGTGCAGGCCGGCCACGGTGTGGTCGGTGATCAGCGCCACCTGCCGGCCCAGGCCCGCAGCCCGGCACAATTCTCCCAGGCGCGATAAGACGCCGTGCCCCACGTGGATGGCGTAGGCATGGGGTTCAAGGGCTACGGCTATGGTCTGCATGCCACTGCTCCAGAGTTTGGGCCAGGCGGTCGGCGGTGGTTTCGGGGTCCACCTCGTCGCTGGTGTGGAACTGGATATCCGCCCGGTTGTAGAAGGGGGCGCGCTCGGCCAGCAGGCGCTCGACTTTGGCGCGTTTCTCCTGGGGGCTCAGGCCGGCCAGCAGGGGCCGATCCTCCTTGCGGCCGACTCGTTCGAGGATGGTATCCACCGAGGCCTGCAGGCAGACCACCACGCCCCCGGCCCGGCCGAGTACTTCCCAGTTGCGCTCTTGGGCGATGGCACCCCCGCCCAGGGCGATCACCGCGTCGGGGCGGGCAGCCGCCTCGGCCAGGCACTGGTGCTCGAGCTGGCGGAACGGCCCCTCCCCCTGGGTGGCGAAGATCTGGGGGATGCTCAGGCCGGCCTGCTCCTCGATCAGGTGGTCGGTGTCGACGAAGACGCGGCCCAGGCGCTGGGCCAGGAGCCGGCCGATCTTGGTCTTGCCGGTGCCCATGAAGCCAGTGAGAAAGACTGGGCCTTTCACCGCGACGGGGGCTCCTGCCGCTTGGCGCGCTTCTGCGCGTAACACTGTTCGCAGTTCCACAGCGGCGGTTTGTTCAGCGCGTTGTATCCCTCGTCCACCACGTCTCGCCGCAGTTGCTTGGTCTCCTTGCCGCAGGTGTCGCAGCGCATTTTTTTCTGCGTCATCAGCTTTCCCTCGCGGGCGCTCCGGGGCTACATCCGCTCGATGGTCTCGATGCCCAAGAGGCCCAGGCCGGTGCGGATGGTGCGGGCGGTGCCCTGGCAGAGCAGGAGCCGGCTGCTGCGGGTGGGCTCCTCGGCCTTGAGCACCGGGCAGGATTCGTAGAAGCGCATGAAGATCTCAGCCAGGTTGTAGAGATAGGCGCAGAGGATGTTGGGATAACACTCCCTGGCCACACTCTCCACCGTCTCGGCGAACTGGGCCAGCCTGAGGGCCAGGTTGCGTTCGGCCACTTCGGTCAGGTGCAGGCCCGGCTGGGTCCCGAGGCTTTCTATGCCACTCTTGCGGAAAATGCTCTGCACCCGCGTGTAGGAGTACTGTAGGTAGGGGGCGGTGTTGCCGTCCAGGGCCAGCATCCGGTCCCAATCGAAGATATAGTCCGTGGTGCGGTTGAGCGAGAGGTCGGCGTATTTGACGCTGCCGATGCCCGCCACCTGGGCGATGTGCCGGCGCTCTGCCTCGGGCAGTTCGGGGTTCTTCTCGGAGACCAGCGCCAACGCCCGCACCTCGGCCTCGTCCAGCAGCTCCAGCAGCTTGACCGTGCCGCCCTGCCGGGTGCGGAAGGGTTTGCCGTCTTTGCCCATCATGGTGCCAAAAGGATGGTGTTCCAGCGAGCAGCTGGCCGGGGCAAAGCCGGCGGCGCGGGCCACGGCAAAGACCTGGCGCAGGTGCAGGTCCTGGCGGGCGTCGACGATGTAGAGGATGCGGTCGGCCTTCAGTTCCCCGGCCCGGTAGCGCACCGCGGCCAGGTCGGTGGTGGCATAGAGGTAACCGCCGTCGGATTTCTGGATGATCACCGGAGCGATTTCTCCCTCGTGGTCCTTGAATTCTTCCAGAAAAACACACTGGGCGCCCTGCGATTCGCGCAGCAGTCCGGCTTTGTCCAGGTCTTCCACTACGTGCGCTAGGTCGTCGTTGTACGCACTTTCGGGCCGCACGTCCTCGCGCTTCAGGGTGACGCCCAATCGCGCGTACACCTGCTCGCAGTGATGCAGTGACTCGTCGATGAAACGCTGCCACACCTGCCGGCAGTGGGCATCGCCCCCCTGCAGCCGCACCACGTACTCCCGGGCGAGGCGGGCAAAGGCCTCGTCCTCGTCGAAGCGCTGCTTGGCCGCCCGGTAGAAGGCCTCCAGGTCGGCCAGTTCCCCCGACAGATCCTGGCCCTCGCGCTCCAGATGGTCCAGGTAGGCGATGAGCATGCCGAACTGAGTGCCCCAGTCGCCCACATGGTTGTGGCGGATGACCCGGTGCCCGAGAAATTCGAGGATACGGACCAGGGCATCGCCGATGATGGTGCTGCGCAGGTGGCCGACGTGCATTTCCTTGGCAAGGTTGGGATGCGAGTAGTCCACCACCACGGTCTGCGGCGAGGCCGCCGGAGCCAAGCCCAGGCGTTCATCGGCCAGCACCTGGCCCAGATGGGCGGCCAGCCATTCGTTTTTCAGGGTGATGTTGATGAAACCCGGGCCGGCGATCTCCACCTTTTCGGCGATGTCCCCCAGGTCCAGGGCGGCCACCACCTGCTCGGCCAGCTGCCGCGGCTTGAGGCCCATTCTCTTGGCGGCCCCCATCACCCCGTTGCCCTGGTAGTCGCCGAATTCTGGCCGGGTGGCCAGGCCCAGCATGGGCGGGGCGTCAGCGGGGGCGCCGGCTTTTTGCAGGGCCTGGGCCAGCCGGGATTCCAAGAGGTTGCGGAGGGTCATGAATAGGAGGGTCCTTGTCAGGTAACTCGATAATAAAAAGACAGATAGATAATAGTCGGGCGGACCTATACGCGCAAATTTTGAACGCGATTGGG
Organism: Gemmatimonas phototrophica; assembly: GCA_945861755.1. Taxonomy (GTDB): domain Bacteria; phylum Latescibacterota; class UBA2968; order UBA8231; family UBA8231; genus SICG01. Next base: position 57,663 of record CAMAVQ010000004.1, on the reverse strand, counting down.
AGAGGTTCAGAAGTCGTAGTCGATGGACCAGGCGTATTCCTGGCTGCCCAGCAGGCTGCGCTCCAGGTAGGGTTCCCACGAGAAGGTGCGGGGGTTGCCCCAGATCAGGAAGAAGTCGGGGGCAAAACTGCAAGTGGCGGTCACCATGCCCAACTTGGGATGCCGCTGCTGGATCACCAGCTTGGTGTCGCCTTCGTGGTCTAGTTTGGCCGAGTCTCCGGGCCAGGGCCGGCCTTTGCGGCAGATGTACCCGTTGGGGGCCAGCGTGTAGCCCTGGCTTTCCGCAAAGGACACCGGGAAGTTGACCCGGAAGAGTTCGTCGGTTTCGGGATGGGGGTAGAAGGGATGGGGAAACCAGCGCAGGTTGAGGAATCCCTGGCCCAGATTCTCCACCCGAATCTCGGAGCGCACGGTGCGCTCGATCAGGGTGAGGGTGCGTTCCAGGCGCAGGGCGTGGCTCTGGAAGCGCTGCTCGGTGACCATGCGCACCTGGTCGGTCTGGTGGCTCACCTCCCACTTGCAGAACTCCAGCACCTTGTTGGCTTTCAGGTCGCAGAGGCCGATGCCGACGATCAGGCTGGTGGGGTCGGCCGAGTAGTTGTCGCGCAGCGGGCTGAGGTTGAAGGCATCGGGAATGCCCTGGCCGTCGAAGACATTGAAGCTGTCCGGGTAGGTGGGGCCGCTGAGTAGGTCCCCCAGCTTGTGGTCGGTGATCTGAAAGATGTACCCGCCGGTGCAGTAGCGGGGGCCCATGCGTTCCTGGTCGGCCACAGGGTCGAGGACAGAGACGGTGAGTTGGTGGTTGGCGAGGGTGTACATGGGGGGGTCTCCAGGTGAAGGTGATAGGGATGGTCGATGGCAGACTGGCGCGACGGCGAGTACCCGCTTTCAGCTGGCAGCTTTGGCGAGGCGTTCTAGCGCCGCAGCCCGCATCACCTCGACCGGCGGTTCTACTCCGGTCCAGATGGCAAAGGCCCGCGCCCCCTGCCGGGCCAGCATGCCCAGGCCATCCACTGGGCGGGCACCGGCCTGCCGGGCCTGGCGCAGAAGCAGGGTTTCGAGCGGATTATACACGATGTCCAGCACCACCATGCCTGGGTGTAGGCAGGCGGGGTCTAACAGGGGCGAGGCGTCGGGATGGGGATACATGCCGATGGCCGTGGCGTTGATCAGCAGGCCGGTATCGCGCAGCAGGTCGCTGGAAGACGCGTCCAATACTCCGGGCTGGACCCGCTTGCACTCTGGATCGAGGGTAACGGCCAGGGCCGCGGCTTTTTCTGGGGTGCGGTTGAACAGGGCGATGTGCTCCACCTCGGGGCGCTGCAATAGAGCATAGAGGATGGCCCGTGCTGCGCCGCCGGCCCCCAGCAGTGCCACCCGCGAGGGCAGGGTTTCCAGGCCCCCGTCCAGGCGCAGGCTCTGCATTATCCCGTAGGCATCGGTGTTGTGCCCGATCAGCCGGCCCTCGCGGTGGTCGATGGTGTTCACCGCACCGATGGCCCGGGCCTCGGGGGAGACCTCGTCGAGCAGGGCCATCACCCCCACCTTGTGCGGCACGGTCACATTGAGGCCGCAAATCTGCAGGGCGCGCATCCCGGCGATGGCCTGGCCCAGGTTCTCGGGCCGCACCGCAAAGGCGGTGTACACGTAGTCCAGCCCCAGGGCTGCCAGGGCGGCGTTGTGCATGGCCGGCGAGGAGGTGTGCTCCACCGGGTGGCCGATGACGCCTAGCACCCGGGTCTTGCCGCTGATCACGGCAAAAGATCCTCGACGAATTGTTCGGCGATGCCCAAGCTCTCGCGCCAGGAGGCCCCGTAGCGCCAGCGGATCAGCACCACTCCGCCGCCAAAAATCACGGCGGCCAACGCGCACAGCTTAATTAGTCCCCTCATTTTTTGCGCTCCTGGAGTTTTTCCAAGGTCGGGAAGAAAGCCGGAAAGACCTCCTCCACGCCCCGGGTGTCAGAGAGGGTCATCTCGCCCTCGGCCCACAGTCCGGCCACGGCAAAGGCAAAACACAGGCCGGCATCCCCGCGGGTATCGATGGCCGCGCCCTTGAGCGGGTACCCGCCCTCGACGACCAGGCCTTCGGGGAATTCGCCCACCTTGGCCTCGATGAGGCGCAGCTGTTGGACCAGGTGGGCCAGGTAGTCGGATTTGCCCTGGCGCAGCATCTCGACGTCGCGGATGACAAACTCCCCTTCGGTCTGGGTGGCCATCACCGCCAGCAGTGGCACCTGGTCGAGTAATTTCTCGGCGCGCTGTCCGGCGATGCGGGTGGGTTTGAGTTTGCCCGCGCGCACCAGCACGTCGGTGGTGCCGTCGTCATTTTCTTCTAATGTGAGTGGGGCGCCCAGCTGGCGCAGCAGATCAAAAAAGAAGCGGCGTCCCGGGCGCAGGGCCAGCCGCCGCAGGCGCAGCTCCGAACGCCGCAGCCCCAGGGCCGCCACTACTAGAGGAAGAGCCAGGGGGGGGGCTCCGGCGATCTCCAGCTCCCGCGCCTGCAACTCCTGCCCGCCTTCGATGGAGAGGGCCCACTCGCCCTCGCTGTCCTGCCGGCGGCGCAGCACCTCGGCGCCCCACTGGCGCAGGGGGCGCTCTGCCCGTTCGCCGGTCTTGAGCAATTCGCGCAGGACCGTGGTGCCCTGGGCGTAGAGGCCCGCCACCAAGAGGGCCGTTTTGATCCCGGCGCTCAGTTCGGCGGCCGCATGGGTGATGGGTTGCAGGGGCGACCCGCCGCCCACCAGCCACAGGTGCTGTGTTTCGCTGCGGGTCTCCACCCCGGCCGGGGCGAGGGCGGTTAGCAACTGCCGGCCCTCTTCCTGGGCCTCGCCCAAATACACGCGGGTGCTGAACTCCTGGCCGCAGAGCAGGGCCAGCAAGTATAGGGCTTCCTCGCCCAGTCCTTCTAGGTTCACGGTGTCGCGAGGGGCGCTGAAGCCGAGCCGGCCCCGTCCCTGGACCACCAGCACTCCGGGCTCTTCGGTGATGGCGATGCCCAGATCGCGCAGCAACCCCACCAGCCGCTGGCAGGAGAGGGGCGCATTGCGGATGCGACTTTCGCCCTGGGCCAAGGCCGCCAGCACCAGGGCCTGGGAGGCGCTCTCCAGTTCGCCGGGGACGGTGGCTTCGCCGGCCAGCTTGCGCGCCGGGCGCACAATGCGTTCCACTAGCGCCTCCTGGCCTGGTAACCCAGGCTGGCCAACACGTCCAGTGCGCGATCGGCGGCCGGCTGGCTGTCGAATCCCAGGCGCAGGGTGCCGCCCTCCCCTTCCCTCACCTTCATCACCTCGATGTCGTTGATGTTGATTTTTTCGTGCGCCAGTGCCTGGGCGATCTGGCCGATGATTCCAGGTTTGTCCTCGGCCACCACCAGGATCTCGGAGAGGGTGTGGATGAAACCCTTGGCGTCGCGCGGGATGCGGTTGCGGGTGTGATTGGCAAAGGCGAAATCCTGTCCCAGGCTCGGGTCGGCAATACGACCGCGCATATCTTGAAGAAGGGCGATGTACTGGTCGATCATGCGGCCGATCTGGTCCTCGTTGGTGCGGCAGATGTCCTGCCACACCGGGGCGTACGGGCTGGAGGCGATGCGGGTCAAATCGCGGAAGCCGCCGGCGGCCAAGGTGAGGAAATAGCCCTTTCCCTCGTGGAGCCGGCCCACCATTTCCACTAGAGAAGTGGCGATCATCTGCGGCAGGTGGCTGATGGCGGCCACCACCTCGTCGTGGGTTTCGGCGTCGAGTTCCAGCACCTTGGCACCCACCTCCCTGAGCAATTGCACCAGGGCCCCGTAGAGCGGCGCGGGTACTGCGCCGCCGGGCACCAGGATGTAGATGGCGTTCTGAAAGAGGAAGGGATCGGCGGCGCTGACCCCGGCCTTTTCGGAGCCGGCCATGGGATGGCCGCCCACAAAGTGAAGGTCGGGGCGCAGCTGGGCGGCGGCCTGGGCCCCGATGCGGCGCTTGGTGCTGCCCACGTCGGTGATCAGGGCACCGGGGGCGGCGCAGCGGCCCACTTCTTCTAACAGGGAGAGGATGCGCTGGATGGGCGTACACAGCACGACTAGGTCGGCCCCGTCGAGGGCCTTGGCCAGATCGGGGTAGTCAAAGCCCTCATCGATGACCCCCAGCTCCAGGGCCTGGGCGATGGTCTCGGGCCGGCTGACCCCCACCAGGCGGGCCGGGTGGCCCAGCCGCTTGAGGGCCAGGCCCAGGGAGCCGCCGATCAGCCCCACCCCGACGATGGCAATGCGCTTGAAGAAGACTAGATCCTCCAACAGGTCATGCCTGCCCTTCTTCGAGGTGGCGGGCTTCTTGCATAATGCGGTTGAAGAGGTCCTCGATGGCCTGGGTGCTGAGCGGTCCCTGGTTGTAGGCGCTGAGCCGTTCGAGGATGGCTCTTTCCCGCTCGCGGTCCTGGACGGGCCGGCCGTGCTCGCGTTTGAGCCGGCCGATCTCCAGCACGTACTGCAAGCGCTGGTTGAGCAGGTCCACTAGTTGCTGATCCACCGCGTCGATGCGGGCCCGCCATTCGCTCAGATCCATGGCGGCCCTACCTCAGCCCCATGGCGTGGCGCACGCGGGTCATGGTGGCATCGACCAGGGGGCGCAGCCGCGTCACGCCCTGGGCCAGGATCTGGTCGATTTGTTCGGGTTCACTGGTGATCTGGCGATAGCGGGCCTGGATCGGTTCGAGGGTGGCGACCACCAGGTCGGCCAGGTCGCCCTTGAGCTGGGCGTAGCCCTTGTCTTCGAAGTGGGCGGCGATCTCTTCCTGGCTCTGGCCGGAGAGGGCCTGAAAGATGGTCAACAGATTGAAGACCCCGGGGCGCTCGCGGTCGAAGACAATCTCGCGCTGCGAGTCGGTGGTGGCCCGGCTCAACTTCTTGCGGATCAGGGCCGGCGGGTCGAGCAGCCCGATGCCGTGGCTGTCGCTGGTGGTGGACTTGGACATCTTCTTGCTCGGATCGTCCAGGCCCATCACCCGCGCCGCCACCTTGCGGATCACCGGCTCGGGCAACACAAAGGTCTCCCCGAAGAGATGGTTGAAGCGCTGGGCAATGTCGCGGGCCAGTTCTACATGCTGCTTCTGGTCGTCGCCCACCGGCACTTCCTGGGTCTGGTAGAGCAGGATGTCGGCGGCCATCAGCGTGGGATAGGTGAAGAGTCCGGCGCTGACCTGTTCGCGCAAGTCCTCGGATTTTTCCTTGAACTGGGTCATGCGCTGCAGCCAGCCCATGGGGGTGATACAGTTGAAGAGCCAGGCCAGCTCGGTGTGCTCGGGCACATGGGATTGCACAAAGAGGGCGCACTGTGCGGGATCGAGGCCGCAGGCCAGGTACAGGCCCACCAGTTCGCGCACGTTCTGGCGCAGGGCAGCCGGCTCGTAGTCGACGGTGAGGGCGTGCTGATCCACTACGCAGAAGATGTTTTCGCATTGGTGCTGGTCGGCCACCCAGTTGCGGATAGCCCCCAGGTAGTTGCCCAGGTGCAGGCTGCCCGAAGGTTTGATGCCCGAGAAAACGCGTTTTTTCATCGTCCCAACAGCTCTCTGACTTTAGCGCCGATGTCCGCCTCCCGCATCAGGGCTTCGCCCACCAGGATGGCGTCGGCGCCGGCTTCCTGCAGGCGTTCCACATCGGCGCGGGTATTGATGCCGCTCTCGCTCACTTTCAGGCACCCCTCCGGAAGCAGGGGGAAGAGTTCAAAGGTGGTGTCCAGGGTGGTCTTGAAAGTCTTGAGGTCGCGGTTGTTGACCCCCACCAGCCCGGCGCCCGCCTGCACGGCCCGCTCGGCCTCGGCGCGGGTGTGTACCTCCACCAGGGCGGCCAGGGCCAACTCGGCGGCCAGACCGAGGAAGTCCTCCAACTGGCTGCCGTCCATCAATGCCACGATCAATAAGACTGCGTCGGCGCCCAGTACCCGGGCTTGGTAGAGCTGGTACGGGTCCAGGGTGAAGTCCTTGCGCAGTGTCGGCAGCCCGGCTACCCTGCGGGCCGCCTGTAAGTACTCGTTGCACCCTTGAAAATAAGCCTCGTCGGTCAGCACCGAAAGCGCCCGCGCCCCCTGCTCGGCATAGGTGGCGGCGATGCGCTCAGGGTCGAAATCGGCGCGGATGAGGCCCTTGGAAGGGGAGGCTTTCTTGATTTCGGCGATCAGTGCCACTTCCTCCCCCCGCAGAGCGTCGGCAAAGTCGAGGGGGGGCGGGGCGTCGGCAGCGGCGTGGCGCAGGTCGGCTAGGGAGTGCAGGTGTTTGTCGCGCTGCACCACCTCGCGTTTGTAGGTGGCGATCTCCTGGAGAATGTCGCGGCCGTTCACCGGTTGCTCACCTGCCTGAGCTTTTCCAGGGCCTCTAGGGCTTTGCCGGAGGCGAGGGATTGACGGGCCAGTTCTACACCCTCGTTCAGATCGGCGGCCAGGCCACCGGCGAGGATGGCGGCAGCGGCATTGAGCAGCACGATATCGCGCGGCGGCCCTTGCTCGCCCTTGAGCACCGCGCTGAGAATCTGGGCGTTGTGCGGGGCGTCGCCCCCCTTGAGGGCAGCGGCGGGGGCGGTCTTGAGCCCGAATTCTTCGGGGTGCACCTCGTAGGTGGAGACCTGGCCCTCCTTCAGCTCGGCTACCTGGGAGGGGCCGGTGAGGGTGAGTTCGTCGAGGCCGTCGCTGCCGTGGACCACCAAGGCCCGTTCCGAGCCCAGGGCCTTGAGCACCTGGGCCAGCTTCTCGGTGAGGTTGCCGCTGTACACGCCGATGAGCTGGCGGCGGGCTCCGGCTGGATTGGTCAGGGGCCCCAGGGCGTTGAAGACGGTGCGGGTGCCCAACTCGCGGCGCGGGCCGATGGCGTGTTTCATCGCCCCGTGCAATTTGGGGGCAAAGAGGAAGCCGATGCCGGCCTCGTCGAGGCAGGCGCCCACCTGCTCGGGGCTGATCTCCACGTTGACGCCCAGGGCCTGGAGTACATCGGCCGAGCCGCACTGGCTGGACATGGCCCGGTTGCCGTGTTTGGCCACGCCTAGGCCGGCACCGGCAGCCACAAAGGCCACAGTGGTGGAGATGTTGAAGGTGCCCGACCCGTCGCCGCCGGTGCCGCAGGTGTCGATCAGGGGCTGGCGGCTGGTGTGGATGGGGGTGGCCTTCTGGCGCATGGCTTCGGCGCAGCCGGCGATCTCCTCGGCGGTCTCGCCTTTGCAGCGCAGGGCCACTAGGAAGCCGGCGATCTGGGCGTCGGTGGTCTGGCCGCTCATGATCTGGTCCATGACCTGCCGGGCCGTCTCGCGGCTGAGGTTTTTCCGGTCGATCAGTTGCTGGATGGCTTCTTTGATCATGGCTCCATCCTCCAGGGGAAAAAGCGTTTCAGAGTGTAGGCAATGGGTTGAACTAGATCAAGAGGCGCGACACCATACCGCGTTGAGGGCTACACGGTGTACGCGTCGGTGCGGCCCTCTGGGTAGTAGAGGTCCTCGCGTTCCAGCGGGAAGAAACGATGCGCCCTTTTGTTTGGGGGAAACTTTAGCGCCTCGACCATGCAGGTGTTGATGAGGTCCGAGAGCCGGCTCTTGATGGGGTTCAGTTTTTCGCGCAGGCCGTAGACGCGGATCATGCCTTCGCTCCCTTCGCCAGTCTTTCCATCACCCGAGAGATGAGCCGGAGGCCCAGGTCCTCCTTGAGGGTGAGGATGGATTCGGGGTGGAACTGCACCGCCGCCGCCGGATAGCTCTCGTGCTCCACGGCCATGATCACCCCTTCCTCGGTGTGGGCCCGCACCTTGAGGCAGGCGGGCAGGGCCTCGGGCACGGCGAAGAGGGAGTGGTAGCGGCCAGCCACGAAGCGGGCGGGGAAGCCTTCGAGAAAACCCTCTCCTGAGCATTCGACCACCGAACTCTTGCCGTGCATGGGGTACCCCAGTACCCCCAGCTTGCCGCCAAAAGCCTCGACCATGCCCTGCAGCCCCAGGCACACCCCAAAGACCGGCAGTCGGCGCTGCACACACTGGCGCACCAGCTCGGGCACCCCGAACTCCTCGGGGGTGCCCGGCCCTGGGGAGATGAAGACCAGGTCGGGCTTCATCTCGTCGAGCAGGTGATAGGGAAAGCCGGCCCGCAGGGTGGTGACCTGGGCCCCGGTCTGGCGCACATAATCCCCCAGGGTGTGCACAAAGGAGTCGCGGTTGTCGACAAAGAGCACCTTCTTGCCAGTGCCGGTGGCACGCAGGACAGCCGCACTTTGCTGCCGCTGCGGGGCCCCCAGCACCGCGTTGGTGAAGGCCTCGGCCTTGGTGCGGCATTCCCGCTCTTCCTCGTCGGGATCTGAATCGCAGAGGATAGTGGCCCCCACCCGCACCCTGGCCTCTCCCCCCTCCAGGTGGACGGTGCGGATGGTGATGCCGGTGTTGATGTCGCCGTTGAAGCGCAACATGCCCACACAGCCCCCGTACCAGCGCCGCGCCGAGTTTTCCAGCGTCTCGATCATCTGCATGGCCGCTGGCTTGGGCGCTCCGGTCAGGGTGACGGCCCACAGGTGGGAGAGCAGCGCGTCGAAGGCGTCGAAGCCGGGCCGCAGTTCGCCCACCACGTGATCCACGGTGTGGATGAGCCGCGAGTAGGTCTCGATCAGCCGGCGGCCCAGCACCCGCACACTGCCGGCCTTGCAGACGCGGGCCTTGTCGTTGCGGTCCACGTCGGTACACATGGTCAACTCGGCCTCGTCCTTCTGCGAGTTGAGCAGGGTCAGGATCTGGTCGGCGTCCTCGATGGGTGAAGCTCCGCGCCGGATAGTGCCGGCGATGGGGCAGGTCTCCACCTGGGTGCCTTCGACCCGCACGAACATCTCGGGCGAGGCGCCCACCAGTTGCTCATGGCCCAGGTTGATGAGGAACTCGTACGGGCTGGGATTGGTGCGGCGGATATTGGCGAAGAGTTCGCTGGGCGCCCCGGCAAAACCGGCGCTGAGCACCTGGCTGGGCACGACCTCAAAGAAGTCGCCCCGGCCGGTGCCCTCGATGATCCGGCGCACCTTGTCGGCGTACTCGCCGGGGGCATGGTCGCTCGTCAGGGAGGAAGGGGCACCCTTTACCGGCGGGATGGTTTGGCCGCCGCCGGCCACGCCGTGGGTGGAGCGTTGGCCGAGGCGGAAATCGTAGCGGTACCTGAGGGCCTGCTCCTTGCGATGGTCGACGACGATCAGCTCGTCGGGCAAAAAGAGGTGCAGGTCGGGGTGTTGGGCCGGGCGCCGGTGGCGCAGGGTTATGGGCTCGAATTGGAAGACCAGGTCGTAGCCCATGGCCCCGTAGAAGCCCAGGTGGGGCTCGCCGGGGGCGCCGAACTGCTGGACCAGGGCGCGCAGCAGGCTGAAGATGGTGGGCTGCTTGGAGCGCTCCTCCTCGGGGAAGTGGGTGGGCATGGGCGCCACCTGGCCGCGCAACTCGTCCCCGCTGCCCTCCAGGGCGCTGAGGTGGGCATGGCCCTCCAGCCCTTGGCGGAAGATCTGCAGCAGGGGCCGGCCCCGCTCGTTGAGGGCGCGCACGGTGAAGTCGCGGCTGCGGGCCACCAGCTCCACCGGCGGATCGACGAAGCCGATGTCCCAGCGGCTGTACCGCCCCGGATATTCGTAGCCGCTGGCAAACACCGCGCCGCGGTGGGCATCCAGCCGCGCCAGCACTTGGTCCAGGGCCCCGGCGACGGGCAACTCCTCGACGGCGCAGGTGATCTCAACGCCGCCGGCGGTCAGATAGGTATACATGTCATCCTCTCCCAAAAAAAGAAACCGCGAGCGCTTTAGGTGCGCCCGCGGTTTTAGCTTGCTCCAGTGAATCGGCTGCTATGCGCTGTGGGGTGGACGCACTCCTGCAATACTCCAAGTATATGGCCAGGAGCGCCACCAACGGTTGCTATGGGTAGAGCGGAGTTTCATGTCTTCAGTCCTCATGCAGGGTGAAAATTTGGTGCAGTCAAGATACAAGCCCCCCCTGCCCCTGTCAAGTGCGGAAAAGCCCCTGCCCTCGACCATTTGGTCGAATGTAAAGTAGCAGCCCGATGGGCGGGGAAGCGCAACAAAAACAACATCTCCCCCTCCTCCACCCTCGACCATTCGGTCGCTGTTCCCGAGGGGCTGCCAAGCGAAGATGGCGGGGGTTATTGTTTGTAAAGTGTTATTTAGCAGCGGCTTGTAAATAGATGAATCCCCAGGATCTCAGCGCGGCATCCCCTTTGCTAATCCATAGCTCAGCCGCAAGAGTCAGGCGGCTGGCAGGCAAACGAAGCTGTCGGGCGCCTGCAACTCATTCAAATCACAAGGAGGAAGGGTATGAAGAAGACATGGATCCTGGCCGGCGCGCTGCTGGTCATCGCCGCTTCTGCTATGGGCGCGAGCGCCCACGGCAATAAGGGGGGCACTCGTCAGGGCGGCATGGGTATGGGCCGGGGTATGGGTATGGTGAAGGGTGCTCGGGTGGGGTTGAGTACCCAGCTGGGGTTGAGCATTGAGCAGCAGGCCCAGCTCGACGCCCTGAAGGCTACCCTGGAGGAAAAAGAACTGGCCCTGCGCGACGAGGAGCAGGCCGCGGTCAGCGCTCTGCTCACCCCAGAGCAGCAGGCCGTGCTGGCCGAAACGGCCGCTAGCGGCGGAGGCCGGCATCACCGGAGGCCAGTGTTGAATCTCAGCGCTGATCAGCAGACCCAGTTCGCGGCCCTGCGCACCGAGTACGGGGACAAACACCAGGCCCTGCACGCCGAGTTCCAGACCGCCTTTGAGGCCCTGCTCACCGAAGAACAGCAGGCTAAGTTGGCCGCGCTGCGCGCTGCGGGCCCCTTTGGTATATGCACCAGGGCGGGAGCTGAGATACCGGCTGCGGGTACCAGCAGCACCGGCACCAGCACCCTGTCTGCCGCCAAGGTGGTCGTGTCGGATGACGAGCCGGCCACCGCGGTCGAATCGACCTCCTGGGGTCAGCTCAAGAACGCGGATTAGGAACAATTATTGTGCCAGGACAGTCTGCACACCAAAGAGGCTGTCCCGGTTTTTCGCCACTAGAGGTCTCGTCTGGCTCCTGACCGAGGAGGTGTGCCCATGAAAACGCTGAGTTGTATGGCTCTTACCACGATACTCCTGGCCCATCCCGGAGTCGGCGTGGCTGCGGAACGCGGGGGGCGCGACGAACAACGCGCCGTCCGTCAGACCCTCGCCCAGTACCCCGCGGAGGTCGGCCCCGTCGCCCGCAAGTGGGTGCGCCGGGATGCCCGGGTGCTGGCCGAAATCGCCGCGTTAAACCAGCGGGCCGAAACCAATTCCACTGTCCTACTCTCCAACTACCCTGCCCAGGCCCAGGATCAGGCGCGTCTGCTCTTGCAGTACCCGGAATTCGTGGAACTGCTGGAAAAGGACTTGGATCAGGTCGTCCTGCTGGGCGACGCATACCGCCAGGACCCCGGCCAGGTCCGGCAGCAGCTGGCCCAGCTGTATCCGGGGCGCTCTGATAGAACACCCCCGGACAGGGTGGCCTCCAGAGGGAAAGAGGTGCGGCAGGTGTCCCGATCCCGTGCGGATCGTTACGATTACGACCTCAACGGCCTCGACGAGCCGGAGGGGGATGACCGGATCGAATAATACCGGAGCATCCTTGACGACAACCGCCGATGGCTCCTATCCTCTCGACCTGAGGGGCAAGGTGCTCACGGGGCCGGCCCGCCGCAACCTGGCCCAGGTGGCGGTGAGCGTGGAAGGGGAAACGCTGAAAATCACCCCCTGACCGGAAAGGGGAGGCGAAAAATGAAAAGCGCAGTTGCCCGACTGGTACTCAGTTGGGGACTGGTCCTTTCGGCTGCCGGATGTGGCAAACTCGAGATGGACAGCAACTGGCGGACCCGCGAGATCACCATCGACGGCAGGGACGCTGAATGGCAGGGCACCCTGACCTATGTGGCCACGGGCAATACCGTCGTCAGCCTGCTCAATGACGAGGACTTCCTGTATCTCCGCCTCGCCTCGGCCGACCGAGTCACCCAGGCCCAGGTGATGAGGCTGGGCTTCACGGTGTGGTTCGATGTCAGCGGGGGAAGGCAGAGAAATTTCGGCATCCACTTTCCAAATGCGACAGGAGGCAGGGACCAGCCCTTTGCTGCCGGCGAGGACGATGAGGCAGCGCAACCCGACCGCGGGGAGCGGATGGAGCGGGCGTCCCTGGAGCCTCCGCCGGCCATCGCGCTGGGCCAAATGGAGATCATCGGGCCCGGAAAGGGCGAGCGGCACCAGATGAAGGATACCGATGCACCCGGGGTTGATCTCAAGGTGGTGCAGGTCGACAACCGGCTGGTCTACGAGTTAAAAATTCCGCTCAGGCGCGACCAGGACCATCCCTATGGCCTGGGCGTCCGACCCGGCCAGCAGTTGAGTGTTGCCTTTGAAACGAGCGTGCCGGGCCGGGGGGCGATGAGAAGTCGGAGGGACGGCGGCATGGGGCCGGAGGGCATGGGCAGAGGGGATAGCGGCCTGGGGCCGGATGGCATGGGTATGGGCGGCGGCCGTGGAGAGGGTATGATGCCGAGTGGCGGCAGGAGAAGGCCACCCTCAGGTGGAGTGCAGCCTCAGCCACTGCAACTTTGGGTCATGGTCGTGCTGGCGACAGAAGCAGGCCACTAACCCCTGGCAGTCGGCGCTCTTCTCCCTGCGCCAGGGTGCGCTGAAGGATGGGGGGCGCTACCTTTAAGCCATGGTCCGGACCCTCTCTCCCGCCCTCAAGCCCACCCCGTTCCGGCCCGGATACCTGGCTGCCCTGGCCGGGGTGCTGATCGCCGCGCTGGGAGGTTTTGCCTGGTACGAGTTACACACCTCCCGCAAGAACACCCTCGAAACCCTGGAACACAGCTCGGCCGCCCTGGTGCAGGCCATGGCCCGGGCCGGCGAAAACGCCCTGCGCGCCGAGGAGGAACTAGACCAGCTGGTGCAGGAGCACCTGCTGAGCATTGGCCGCGGCCTGGCCCGGCTCCAGGGGCACCGGGGGCTGAACGATGCGCTGCTGGTCCAGGTGACCCAGGAACAGAGCCTGGCGCGTATCGAGGTCTTCGATGGCCGTGGGTATCCGCGGTACAGCAGCAGTTCCCAGCCCATGGACCGTCTTGAGCTGGATTGGTGGTGGGAGGAATTGGCCGAGGTGTACGACCACACCGCCCTCTCTCACCAAGTGGTGCTCGACGCAGCCGAACTTTACGCCGTGGCGGCCCCGGTTGCTGAAGGCGGGGTTATCCTGGTGCAGGCCTCGGCCCGGTACCTGCACGAACTGCGCCGGGCCGCCGGCATTGGCCGCCTGATCCGCGAGATCGGCGATAACCAGGGGGTGATCTTCGCCGCCCTGCAGGATTCGGCCGGCATTCTCCTGGGGTCCAGCGGCATCGGCCAACTGGGCAAGATCGCCACCGATCCCTTCCTCAGCAGGGCCCTGGCCGGCTCGGTGCCGGTCTCGCGCCTTGCCCAATTCGAGGGCAAGGAGATCTTTGAGACGGCCATGGCCTTTGCGCCCGAAGGCAAACCCCTGGGTCTGTTGCGGGTGGGGCTGTCGGTGGAGGCGCTGCAGGCCGAAAGGCACCGGGATCAATTGCAGCTGGTGCTGTTAGCCGGCCTGCTGGCGGTGTTGGGGGCGGCCGGGGCCGGGGTGCTGACCATCCGCCAGAACTACGCCCTGCTCGACGAGGCCTACGCCCGGGTGCAGACCTACAGCAGCCGCATCCTGGCGCAGATGACCGACGCGGTGATGGCCATGGATACCGCCGGCCGGATCGAGGTGCTCAACCAGAGTGCTCAGACGCTCTTCGGCACCACCGCAGCGGCGGCGACAGGCCACCCTTACGCCGAGGTGGTGGGCGCGGTCCTGCCCCCGGTCGAAGGGGCCCTGCGCGAGAGCGTCGAAGGCCAGGAAGGGGCGCAGCGCTATCTGGTGGGGGGGCAGGAGCGCCTGCTCTCGCTGTCCACCTCCCTGGTGCGCAACAGCCGCGGCGAGGTGGAGACTGTAGTGGTGGTGGCCCAGGATCTGACGGAAATGGCGGCCCTGGAGGCGGATCTGCGCCGCCGCGAGCGCATGGCCTCCATGGGCGCCCTGGCTTCGGGCGTGGCCCACGAGGTGCGCAATCCGCTCAACGCCATCGGCATCATCGCCCAGCGCCTGGAGCGCGAATTTGAGCCGCAGCGCGACCAGCAGGAATACCGAAGTCTGCTAAAGGTGGTGCGCGGCGAGGTGGGGCGGGTCAACCGCATCGTCAGGGATTTTCTCAGCCTGGCCCGCCCGCCGGCGCTGGCGCGGCGCCCAGCGAATCTGGAGGAAATTGTGGAACAGGCAGTGGCCGCCCAGGAACCCCGGGCCCGGGCCAAGGGATTGCGGGTGGAACGCCAGTACGGCGGGGTGGGGACCTGGCAACTGGACCCCGACCAGTTTGTCCAGGCGGTGCAGAATCTGTTGAGCAATGCCGTGGAAGCCACCCAGAGCGGCCAGATCCGGGTGACCACGCGGCGCCGGGCAGACGGGGGCGCTGAGGTCGAAATAGAGGACAGCGGCAGCGGTATCGCCCCGGAGCATCTGGAACAGATCTTCGACCTGTACTAAGCGGCCCTGCCCCGAAAAGCTGTGCTGGCGGGTGTATTCGAGCTGGAGGCCGGTGCGGCCGCCCAGGGACTGGGCCAGCTTCAGGCCGCCCAAGCCCTGGACCAGATGCCGTCCCCGCTCGGCGCCGAAGAACTCTCCCTCACCCCGCCTCAGGTACGACTTGACGCCCAGTTCGGCGCGCAGCTCCAGCGTGGTGCGGCTGGGCAAAAAGCGGGTCAGCCGGGCCGTGGCGTTCTGCTCCACGTAGCTCTGACGGCTGACATTGAGGTACTCCTGCAAACGCAGGGTGTAGCCGGTCCGCACCAACAGATCCTCCCGCAGATAGCGCTTGGCCTCGACGAAGGCGCTGCCCCCGGCAAAATCGCGGTAGTCGTAGCGTCGGCGGTCCAGACGGGTCGAGAGGGTGGCGCCGGCATGCAACTCGCCGGCCTGCCCGGCGCGGCCGTAGTTCAGGCCCAGGACATGGGCGTGGTTGAACAACTCGCGGTATTGGCGGAACAGGCTGGCATTGCCCGTGTAGTATAGGCCCGTGTTGCCGCTCAATCCCCAGTCCAGGTCCACGTACAGCAACTCAACCCAGTCGGCATCGCGTTGGCTGGACTGGAACAGGTTGTCGGTGTAGCTGGAGTAGAGATTGAGGCGCACTGCGGGCTGGGCTAAGGCTGCGCTCAGGCTGAGGAGCAGGGCGGCGATCAGGACGATCATCGATGCGGTCCCCCCCTGGGCGGAGGCCGGCGGGGATGGGGTGGCCGGTCGCCGTGGTTCATCCCATCCCGGTCAAAGGGCCGGGGGTGGGGGCGGTTGTCGTTGATGCCGTCCCCGTCTTCGTCGATGAAGCGGTCGAAGGGCGGATGACCGTCCATTTCCATGCGGTTGAAGAAACGCTGGATCAGGTCGTTCATCCCGTCTCCGTCCTGGTCCACAAAACGCGGCAGGGGCTGGCGCAACTCTTCGGCGATCCGTCCGTAGCGGTAGCCGCGCAGCGAATTCCTGGTGTAGCGCAGGCCGGTGATATCGTTGACGCCGTTGCGGTCCTGGTCCACCACATTGGCACAGCCCCCATCCTCGCTCTGGCCGCATTCGGCATTCAGGTCGTTGACCCCGTCCCCGTTGCGATCGACAAACAGATCGTTGACCCCGTCCTTGTTCTGGTCGACAAAGGCAAAGCGGTGGGGGTAGGTCTTGCCGCTGACGTCGTCTCGGCCGTCGCCTTCGGCGTCGCGGAACCGGTCGTTGATGCCGTCGCGATCGGCGTCGACAAAGCCTAGAAACGCCTCTTTTTTGTCAGGGGTGTTCTGCTGACTGGCGGGCGGGGGGGCTGCCGGTTGGGCTAGAGCTGGGGAGGCCAAGGCCAAGAGCGCCATCAGCACTCCGCAAAATCTCATGGCACCACCTCCTCGATGTATGACCAGTGGTCGAGATGGGGCAAAAGGGGTGCCAGCCGGGAGGATGCAGGGCGACTGGCGGGCTAACATCCCAAAACTAATACGGTTCCTTCTATATCGAAAGAAATTCGGCCCCTTTCAGGGTACCCCGAATCTCGACCAAAAGGTCGAAAAAAGGGATTGCTTCGACCGAAAGGGCGTCCACAAAAAAACCGGCAGGGATTCAGATCCCCGCCGGTTAGACACGTGTTTGTGCTTCCTATCTATTGCTCTTCCCCGGCTACCTGCACCACCTCGATATCCAGGTCCTTGCGCAGGGCGACGCGTTCTATCTGGCCGTCCTTGATCCACACCACCCGGTCCGAGATACTGAGCATCTTGTGATCGTGGGTGGCCGAGATGATGGTCACCCCGGAGGTCTCATTCATCTCCTTGAGCAGCTCGATGATCTCGGTGCCGGTGCGCAAATCCAGGTTGGCGGTGGGCTCGTCGGCCAGCACCACGGCTGGATCGTTGGCCAGGGCCCGGGCCACGGCCACGCGCTGTTGCTGGCCACCCGAAAGCTCGTAGGGCTTGTGGGAGTGCCGATCCCCTAGGCCTACCTTCTGGAGCAGTACCATGCCTTTGTCGCGCGACTCGTCGCTGGTTAGGCCGGCGAAAACCATGGGCAGGGTGACGTTCTCCAGAGCGGTCATCACTGGGATCAGGTTGAAAGACTGGAAGATGTAGCCGATCTTGCGGCAGCGCAGCCAGGCCAGCTCGTAGGCGTCGAGCTGGGCCACGTCCACTTCGTCGATGTAGACCTTGCCTTCGGAGGGTTTGTCCAGGCCGCCGACCATGTTGAACAAGGTGCTCTTGCCCGAGCCCGAGGGTCCCATGAGCGAGAGGTACTCGCCGGTGTAAATTTCCAGATCTACCCCGCGCAGGGCGTGGACTTCGGTATTGCCCATGCGGTAGATCTTCTTGACTTGCTGGGTGCGCACCACGGTGCGCTGTTCTTCGGCCTGGGCCTTTTCTTCCGCCATCTCCTCCGCTCCTCTCAGGTGTCCGAACGCATGGCTTCGACGGGCTCCATTTTGGCCGCCTTGTACGCCGGCAGCATGGCCCCCACCAGCGAGAGCAGGGTGCCGGCCACCAGCGAGGCCAACATCGACTGCAAGATTTCCCCCACCGGGAAGTAGGTGAACACGTAGCTGCCATACGCCAGCAGGGTCAGGCCCAGGGTCATCAACAGGCCGATGACAATGCCGATGCTGGTGCCGACCACGCCCTGGAAGGTGGATTCGAGCAGGAAGAGCTTGATGATGAAGGAATCCAGGGCGCCCAGGCACTTCATGGTGCCGATCTCGCGGAAGCGTTCGGTCACCGACATGAGCATGGCGTTGGCGATGCCCACCACACACACCAGCAGGGACAGGCCGATGAGCCAGCTCTGCTTGGAGCGCTCCTCCTGGGCCTGAGCCTGGGCTTCGGCCGAAGATCGGCCTCCCTCAGCAGAACCGGTTTCGATGCCGTTCTTCTGGAGCAGGAGGTTGATCTCGCTCTTGTTGGCGTCCTTGAGGCTGCCGATCAGGGCATTGCTGCTCCACACGGACATCAGAAAGGCGATGGCCAGGATGATGCCGCTGGTGGTGATCAGGGAGCGGCCAAAGCGGATTTTCAGGCTCCGGATGCTGATCTCCACCGCCTTGCTCATGGGCAGGACGATCTCTCGGCCACCTGCCACCTGTAGTCGCTGTTCACTCATCTTTTATCCTCCGCAGCGGGCGCTGGTGCCGCGCGCGCCCATAAACTAACAAAATATACCCCCCCCAGGTCAACTCAGGGATTGGTGTGGGCCAGGCGCAGGGCATCGGCCTGGTCGAAGAGTCCGAGCGCCTGGGCCACTTCCTCGTCGCTTTCCAGCAGGATCCGGTAGCGCTCTTCGTCCCCCCACAGACCGCGGGCAAATTCAGCTTTCAGTTCGCCCGCAAGAAAGGGCCGGTGGGCCGCATAGGTGCTGTCCTCCACCTGGATCTTTTTCTTTTCCCTGAGGAAGGTGAGAAATTCGGCCAAGGCCTGACCAGAGACCTGGTAGTGGCCGAGGAAGTCCTCGAAGCGGGCCGGCCAGTCGTGGTGGCGGCCCACCCAGCCGCTGCCGAAATCGAAGACCGCCCCCTCCGCGAGCACGTCTTCTGCAAAGCTGGACAGCGGCGTGGTTTTGAGGAACACGTCCGGGGTGATACCGCCCCCCCCGTACACGGACCGGCCCTGGGCGGTGTGGAAGATCTGGGCGTCGGTGTGCAGACTGTCCACGGCATTTTCGTCCAGCGTGTCCAAGCCCTCTTCGATGTAGGCTGCCACATCCTTGGTGTAGGGGCGTTGGATCAGCCGGCCCAGCGGGGTGAAATAGCGCGCCACGGTCAAGAGTAGCAGCCCGTTGTTGGAGAGGGGAAATTGCTCCTGCACCAGTCCTTTGCCAAAGCTGGTCTGACCCACGATCAAGCCCAGATCCAGGTCCTGGATGGCGCCGGCGACGATCTCGGAGGCGCTGGCGCTGCCGTGGTCGATCATCACCACCAGGGAGAGGGGATCGTCCTTCAGGGGGTTCTGGTCCTGGTAGTCGAGGCGCGATCCGATTTCGCGGCCCTCGGTGTAGACGATCAACTGGCCCCGGTCGAGGAAATAGTCGGCCACCTCAACTGCCTGGGAGAGGAACCCCCCGCCATTGCCCCGCAGGTCCAGCACCAGCCGCTCCATGCCCTGGGCTTTGAGCTGGTTCAGGGCCTGGCCCAGTTCCTCGCCGGTCTGCTCGGCGAAGCGGGTGATGCGGATATAACCGTTTCCCTCGCCCAGCATAAAGGCGTAGGGCACGCTATGCACCGGGATGCGGTCGCGGGTCAAGGCGATTTCGAGTTGATCGTCGGTGCCGGGCCGGGCCACGCTCACCCGCACCTGGGTGCCGCGGGGGCCGCGCAGTTTCTGCATCACTTGGTCGGCGGTGATGCCTTCGGTGGAGATCCCGTCGATGGCCGTGATGTGGTCGCCGGCCCGCAGCTTTCCATAAGAGGGAGAACCCTCGATGGGGGAGATGACCACCAGTTGGCCCTGGTGGATGTCGAAGTAGATGCCGATGCCCTCGAAGTGGGCCTGGAAACGCTCCACCATCTCCTCGGACTCCTGCGGGTCGAGGTAGCTGGAGTGGGGGTCGAGGGCGATCAGCATGCCCCCGACGGCCGCGCGGGCCAGCGAGTCAGCCGGGTAGGGCATCTGGCGACTGTGGCTCAATTGATCGAGGGTATGGGCCAGCAGCTCCAACTGGCGGCGGTTGCTCAGTGGGGCGTGTACTCGCAACAAGCTGTCCACCTCGGCAAGGGCGCTGGAGTCCTGGATCCCCTCTTCTCCCTGGGCCACAGCCTCGACCATGCCGTCGACGGCGCCTTCGATGACCAGCAGGCTGTCCACGGGCTCTACGTAGTAGCGGTGGATCTTATCGCGCACCTCGGCGATCAGCCTCAGCTCCGGGCGCTCCTCACCTGCAGCCCCACTCTGATGGTGGGATTCCACCAGTCCGAGGATGGCCAGGACCGCGCAGCCGGCGATAATCAGGCGTCTGAGAGGTGACATGAGGCGTCTTCCACCAAGAAAAGCAGAACATACACCCAAAGACCAGTTCCCGGCAAGTAGTATGCCGGTCCCTAGCGCCGGGTGGAAATCTCGATCAGGGGCAACTCGGCAGGTGAAGTTGGGGATCGTCTGGCCGCCAACTCGGCAAAGGACCCAGGCAGCATGTGGATGCGCAGCCGCCGGCGCCGCCAGCCCTGCCGGGCCTGCCGGGCCTGGGGCAGGGCGTGGGCCAGGGTGCTTTCGGTGAAGACCAGTTCGGTGATCTCGTAGTCGCGCAGCAGCTGGGGCAACTCCTCCACCAGGCCCAGCACCTGCTTGTCGGCCAGCAGCTGCCCGCGCCACTCCGGGCTCAATCCCACCAGCCCCACCACTTCCCACTGCGGATGGGTCTTCAGATGTTCCAGAAACTGGACTACCACTGGTTCGGTGCCCACCACCAGCAGCCGCCGCCGACCCAGGCGGCGGGCCTGATCCAGATGCCCGGCGGCCAAACGCCAGCCGGCCACCAGGGCGATGTTGAAGAGCCAGGCCGCCCCGGCGGCCAGTCGCGAAAAGTTGTAGGCCTTAAAGAAAAAGACCACCGTCACCACCCCGGCAAAACCCACGGTCACCGCCCCGGCGGCGCGGGTGGCGGAGAGGCGGTGGCGGTCGTACAGGCCCAGCAGGTAGAAGGACAGCAGCCAGGTAGAAGTGGTGGCGGTATAGACTACGAACCACTGCAGGTCAGTGTAGGGCGGCGGGGTGAGCCAGCGGGTGGGATGCACCCCGATGCCCAACTGGTTGCAGAGGTTTTCTAGATTGCGGATGAGCGGGGTGAGGTGGGAGTGGTAGCGCAGGGCGATGCCCAACTTGAGCCCGGTCAGCACCAACAATCCATCCAGGGCAGGCAGGGCCAGGCGTCGGCCCACGCGCACCCCCAGGGAGCCCAGACCATACAGGACGATGCCCACGTGCAGCAGCCAGAGCGGGAAGAAGCGGTAGCGCTGCTGCATGTGTTTGCGCACAAAAATGGACATGGCCTCGTAGAAGCGGTAGCGCACCCGCATCTGCTCGGCGCGGCCACTCTCGCCCTTGAAGTGGACGATGGCGGTGTGGGGTACATAGTAGATTGCCCAGCCGGCCTGGCGCAGGCGGTAGCACCAGTCCAGGTCCTCCCCGTACATGAAGTAGTCCTCGTCCAGCAGGCCCACCTGGCCCATGGCCGCCTTGCGCACCATCATACACGAGCCGGAGAGGGCGTCCACCTCGTTGGTCTGTTCCGGGTCGAGATAGGTGAGGTTGTAGGCGGCCAGACGCCGGCTGCGGGGGAAGAGGCGGCTGAGTCCCGAGACCTTGCAGAAGGCGGCCATCGGGGTGGGGAAACCGCGGCGGCAGGCCAGTTGCAGGGTGCCGTCCGGGTTGAGGATCTTGCAGCCCACGGCCCCAGCCTCGGGATGGGCGTCGAGGAAGTCGACCAGGCAGCGCAGGGTGTCGCGGCGTACCACCGTGTCGGTGTTGAGCAAGAGGACGTGGCGGCCCTGCACCTGCCGGAGGGCCAGGTTGTTGCCGCCGGCAAAACCCAGGTTGCGGGGGCTGCGGATCAGTCGGACCTGGGGAAATTTCTCGGCCACCAGGTCGGCGCTGCCGTCGCGCGAGGCGTTGTCCACCACAAACACCTCGAGCTGCAGGCCGGCAGCTGCTTCCAGGGCGGTGCGCAGCGCTTGTTCCAGCAGGTCGCGGGTGTTGTAGCTGACCAGCACCACGCTCAGGTCCATCAGGTTCTGCCCCCGGCCCGGGTGGAGGGCCGGCGCTTCCTGAATAGGCGATAAAAACTAAAATAGAGGAGCTGCTTGGCGAAAAGCAGGTGCTCGCGCACGTTGAGCTTGCTGCTGCTGAACTGGCGGTTGCGGAAGACAAAGGGCACGGACATATGCCGGCTCCAGTGTCCCTTGACCAGGATTTCGAGGAAGATCTTGTACCCTGAGGAGGTGAGCTGCAGTCCCTCGATCACCTCGCGGTGCAAAAAGAAATACCCGGCCAGCGGGTCCTCGGCCCCGGTCAGCAGCCGGGCGGCCCCCACCCCCACCTTGGAGATGAGCTTGCGGTGCCAGGCCCAGTCTTCGACAATGCTGGTCTCCCCGAAGCGGCTGCCAAAGGTCAGGTCGTACTCCTGCAGGCCGCGGATCAGCTGGGGCAGGATGGCCGGGTCGTGGCTCAGATCGGCGTCGATCACCCCCAGGAGAGAACGGTCGGAGCGGGCAAAGCCGGCCATCACCGCCGAGCCCAGGCCCAGCTTGCCGGGACGGTGTACCACCTTCACCGGATACTGGGCGGCCAGGGCTTCGGCGGCCCGGCCGGTCCCGTCGGGGGAGTTGTCGTCCACCACGATCAGTTCCAGGTCGATGTCGGGAAACTTTTCCAGGACCTGGAAGATCTCCTGGGCCAGCAGGGCGATATTCTCGCACTCGTTGTAGGTGGGGGTGATCAGCGAGACCCGCAAAGGCGTATCGGTCATGACCCGGACAGCCTGATCAAAAAAAGTTGGGAAAATCGCGGCGGAAGTTTTCCTGGCCTGCCAGCCGCTCCAGGCCCTGGGATAGGCTCAGCGGGGTGTGGTCCAGCAGCGATTCGAGGGCCTGGGTGCGCAGCCCCGAGCGCAGCGGGCGGGGTGCCTTTTGGGCGGCATCGGCGGTGGAAATGGGATGCACCAGGCCGGGGTTCAAGCCAAAGAAGCGGGCCAGCTCCTGCGTCAGCTGATAGCGCGTCAGGTAGGTGGCCCCGCCCAGGTGAAAAAGACCCTGGACCTGGCGTCGGCACAACTCCACCAGCACCTGGGCCAGGTCGTGGACGTGGGTGGGATTGCCCCACTGGTCGTCCACCATTTTCAATTGGTCGCCCCGGGCCAGCGCTTCCAGGGGCCAGGTCACCAGGTTGCGCCGGGTCTCCGGGAGGTACCCGTAGAGCCACAAGGTGCGCAGCACCAGCCCTTTGAGACCCTCCTGTAGCACCACCCCTTCGCTCTGCAATTTGATCGCGCCATAGTAAGAGAGCGGGTTGGTCGGGTCCTGCTCGCTATAGGGGCCGTTGTGGCCGTCGAAGACATAGTCGGTGGAGAGCTGGACCAGGCCCAGGTTCAGTTGCCGGCAGGCCGAGGCCAAATGGCGGACAATGTCCAGGTTGATCTGCAGGGCCAGTGGTCGGTCGGATTCGCAGCGGTCCACATCGGTGAGGGCTGCGGTGTGGATAACCCAGTCGGGCCTCACCTTTTCCAAGAGGGCAAGAACTGCTCGAGGATCGGTCAGTTCGACCGGGTGGTACGCCCCTTTGCCCACGGGGGTTTCCCCACGGCCGCAGCCGATCATCTCGGCGTCAAAGTCCGGCTCCAGCAGGCTGCGCCCCAGGAGGCCGTGGGCGCCGGTGACCAGTAATTTCATACCCATGCCTATAAGGGGAAGGCGGAAGGGATAAGTCTTTTGTATAGTACAGACTTGGAGCTAAGGCACGCCCTGGCGTGGTTAATCTAACCAATGGGGAGGGACCCGGTCAAGCACAGGGAGGGGCTCGGGTGTTGAGCTGGGGGCCGAGGTAGTACTTTCCGGGTGGTTGTTGCCAAAGGGGTCATCATGCAGACCGTTTATCCTTCGATGCTGCTGGCGGTTTTGATCTTGTGCACCAGTGCGGTACCCCGCCCGGCCGCCGCCTGGCCAGCGCCAGGTGGGCGCCGGGATCGGCCTGATGAACACCCGGGCCTTTGCGCGGGGCGATTTTGCCCGGGGCAACTGGATGGTATCGGCCCGGCGGGGCTACCTGGATCTGGTGCTGGATCTGATGGGCGAAGACGAGGCGCCCAAGCCCACCTATTACGACGCGCTGGCCAAGGTCGGGTACCGCCTCGACGAGCGCCACACCCTCTTTGCCCATTTCCTGGGGGCGCAGGACCAGATGGATTTTGTCGAGGACGACCGCGATATCTCGAACACCAAATACCAGAACACCTATACCTGGCTGACCCTCAGCTCCACCTTTGGCCCGCATCTCCTGGCCCAGACCCTGCTGGCCCGCGGACAGGGCGACCACCAGCGCGAAGGCCTGGCCTTTGAAGGGGGGAACGACCGGGTGGATTTCCGGGTCAGCGACGAGCGCGACGCCGGGTTCTGGGGTTTTAAGCAAGACTGGAGATGGGAAGCAGGGGAGGATCTTTTTCTCAAGTGGGGCACGGATCTGCGACGGGTATCGGCCCAGTACGACTATCTGAGCCAGAAGGAACAGGACCAGGTGCTCGGCGACAGTCTCCGCCACTGGACCGACACCACCCAGGTCCGGCTGGAGCCTGCGGGAAATCGGGGGGCAGGGTACCTGGCCGCCCGCATTTCGCTGGCCGCGCCGCTCAAGGCGGAAGCGGGCCTGCGCTACGACCGCGCCTCGTACGCGGGAGCAGGCCGCTTCAGCCCGCGCCTCAATCTACTCTATACCCTGGGCAAGCAGACCTCGCTGCGCGCCGGCTGGGGGCGCTTTTGCCAGTCCCAGGGTCTGAGCGGGTTGCGGGTGGAAGAAGGCGAGCGGGCGTTTTTTCCATCAGAAGAGTCCACCCACTGGGTGGTAGGGCTGGAGCACCATTTTGCCGGCGGACCGCAGCTGAGGGCGGAGGCTTATTACGAGAAAGCCGCGCACCTGCCCCCGGTGTACCGCAATTGGCACGATGCCATCGAGATCTTCCCCGAACTGCAGGACGACCGAGTGGCCCTCGACCTGAGCGGGGCGACAGCCAAAGGACTGGAGGTCTACCTGAAACAGGAGGTGGGCAGGGAATTCACCTGGTGGGCCAGTTACGGCCTGGCCTGGAGCCGCGAACAGATCGAGACGGGCCAGCTTGCCCTCGATCAGGAGTTGCCGGGCCGGTACGACCAGCGGCGTACTTTCTATCTGGACGCCAATTACCGGCCCAGGCCCAAGTGGCACCTGAACCTGGCCTGGCAGTATCGCAGCGGCTGGCCCTATACCGAACGGTTCCTGCGCGTGGGCACCTTGCCCGACGGCCAGCGCTATGTGTACGAAGAAACCGGCGCTCCTTATGGTCGGAACTACCCCGCCTTTCACCGGCTGGATCTGCGCCTGAGCCGATTTTTCGACACCCCCAGGGGGCGGATCTCGGCTTTTCTGGAGGCGATCAACCTGTACAACCACGGCAATGTGCGCGCCTATGAGTACGGGCTGCTGCGCCTGCCCAACGGCGACCTTCGCCAGACCAAATCTCCCGAGTACTGGTTCCGCCTGCTGCCTTCGATGGTATTGGCGGGGTGTATCGATGAGGGGTCACCCTTGGGGTCGGCACTTCCCGAAAACCTCAAGCCGCTCACGGGAACCGAACCTCGCTACCTCGCCTTCCAGATTTTCGAGGGGGGACCCGATCCGACGATCCCCTTCGACCAGGTCATGGTCTACACCCCGAAAGCGAAGATCGCCGCCATCGCGCACGACCTCGTCACGACGATCGGCGTCACGGGCGGCGCGCGTGCGAAGCTGGCGTTCGTCCTCGGTCCGATCTCGTTCGACCACACCGACGCCGAGGCCCAGCAGATCATCGACGACGGGTTCGCGATTGCCCTCGCCGAGAACATCGCCGTCGGGTTTCACCTCGA
Source organism: Gemmatimonas phototrophica (assembly GCA_945861755.1). Classification (GTDB taxonomy): domain Bacteria; phylum Latescibacterota; class UBA2968; order UBA8231; family UBA8231; genus SICG01. The sequence continues at coordinate 32,466 of CAMAVQ010000004.1, read as the reverse complement.
TGATGCCATGTTTTGGAGCAACCGCACCGATCTCATCGGAGATCCCGCCAATGTGGAGTGGACGGACTTTTCGGGCAAGCTCAGCACCGGGCTATTACTCGACTGGGCTCAACCTCCGGCGAGGATGTGCTTCAACGCGCCAAAGATTCAGGCGGAGGTGACCCGCCGTGCGCGTGAGGTGATCGGCGCGGAGATCGTCTCTCAGTTGGCGATCCTCAAGGCCCAGGGGAAGGAGCACCTCTTCGCCGGCGTCATCGCGGGCTGGGAGAGCCACATGGGGCAGGACGTGGTCACGATGGAGCGGGTGGGTTTTCACGCCCTCGCGAATCGCGGCTTCGGCCCTGGTCATCCGCCGTCGAACGTGAGCGCCGAGGTCGCCTCCATCGTCGCCGAGTTCGTCGGTCTGTGGACGAGCGGATTGGCGCAGGCGGGGATCGACCCCACGCGGATCTACACGCATGTCGCCTTTTTGACCAAGGCGCAGTTTGCCACGCTGACGGTTCCGCCCAACGCGACCTACGAGATCCTGGTCGATATGATGCGCAGCTCGCAGCGGCCATCTGTGGCGTTCGCCGCCAACGCGCGCCCGGGGTTCAGTACGTACCCCGTGGCAGGGCTCTTTGACCAGATCCTGGAGGAGCGATCGCTGCACGGCGTGCCGGAGTGGGCGTCGTCCGAGGGCACCAATCTCCTTCCTCCGGCCGGCGACTCGGGCATGACCATGGAGACCTACCTCGCCCGCAGTTTCAACCACGGTGCCACGCTCGTCAATGTCTATAGCTGGGGGATCGGCGGTCCCTCGTTTAAGGAAACGAACCCATTCCGCATCACCACCGAGGGGCCGGAGGCGCTGGCGACCTACCGCAAGTTCCTCTCCCAGTGAGGTGGGAACTACCTGCGCGTAGAATCGCCGTTCCCGTCGACTTCTGCCAGCCCAAGCCCAGGGCACCGATGTTCTGCTCACCAACCATTCGCCACTGGGGGAACTGCTGGCGTGCCCATCTGCCCCGCAGTTGGTTGGTGGGTGACCTAGGGACACGCTACTTTTCCCCGAACATCGGCTGCAAGAACAGCCGCCCGGTCTCCCCTTCGGCCTGGAAGCGCACATAGCTTTCACTGCCGGCGCGGTAGGCAAAGCGGTTGCCCTCGCCCTTTGCCAATTGTTCACCCCCGGGGCCGATGAAGAGGCCCTGGCAGGGCGCGTCGGTCTCCACGAAAACCTGGTCCTCTTCCACCGTCAGCGCTTTGAGCAGCAGTCCGGTAGAAGCGTAACTGCGACCTCGCTTGGCTGCCGCCACGACCCCCCTGGGTGTCGTCTCCTCGACCAGCACCATGTTGAAGGCATTGTCGAAATCTTCCGGATCGTGGAAATCGTCGTTGGCGAAACCCCAGAGCCGGTGGCCGGCGCTGAGCAACTCATCCCAGATCGGGGTGTAGAGCGGCCAGCGGCCTTGGGCCAGGGCGCTGGGAATGCCGTAGTGGCCGTTGTACACCTCGATGCCATCTGGCCAGGTACCCAAGGCCGCGAGTTTGTCCAGGGTCCAGTACTCGCGGCCCGAAGCAGAGGGTTGGGGATGGCAGACCACGGTGAGCAGGGCGCTGGCCCGCTGCAGGGCTTCCTCCAGCGGCAGCTTGAAAAGCGGCTCCACCTCTGGCCCCACAAAAACGATGTTTTCGCGGGTGCTGTACTCAAAGCCGTGCAGCAAGGCCAGTTCGGGATAACGCGCCCGTATCGCCGACAGGTCGGTGATCACGTCGTGGTCGGTCAGGGTCACGAAGCCCACGCCCAATTCCCGGTAGCGGCGCACACTCTCAGCCAGGGGCACCGAGGCGCAGGCGCTGTTTTCGCGGCAGTGGCCGTGGAAGCTGCCGCGTATCCACTGCCCTCTCGTATCTGCGTATGGGTTGTTCAGTATAGTGGTCATTGGGCACACGGTCCCGGATGAAGGCCGAGGTGCGGCGCAGAGGCACCTATCATCTCAGCAGATTATTTTGGGGGCAGAACGCGCAGGACAAAGGTGTCCGGGCCGGGCTGCTGCCAGGCGATCTCGAAACGCTCGGGGTACTGCTGGATGGCCGGCACCAAAAAACGCGGGGTGGAGGAGAACCCCAATTGGTCCACCACTACGTAGTCCACGCCGTGTTGCTCCATGCTGGCGAGGATCTCGGCGGGCTCCTTGAAGGGGTAGACCATGCAGGGGCGATCGGCGACGATGTAGAGCCAGTAGTCCTTGCGGCAGCAGATCACCGCATCTGCCGGGGTATTGGCCTTGAGCCACTGGCCGGCGGCATAGTAGTTGCGCCAGGCCGGGGGATAGTCGCCTTTGCCGGCCTGGGCGAGGCGGTTCAGGGCGCCCAGGTTGAGGACCAGCACCCCGGCCAGAAAGGCACCGGCCACCACCATCCCCGGCAATCGCAGGTGAGGGCGTTTCTCCAGCAGGTCGGCCGCTGCCAGCACGGCCAGAAAGATCAGCACTGGGGTCAGCGGCGCCAGGAAGCGGGCGTCGGTCCACTGGGAGGGCCACATCAGCACCAGGGCGATATAGAGCCCTGCGTACAGGGGCAGCAACCGATGCTGCCGCCGCCGGATACAGACAATGGTCGCGTAGAACACCAAGCCCACCAGGATTGCCGAGACCAGCGGTGCGCCATTTCCGGTTTCAGTGGGCCAGAAGATCTGCGGCAAGATGCGGGACAGATACGCCTGGGCGTTGAACTGGACCCGCTCCAGCAGGCCGGCCAGGTCCACGGTCCCCTGCTCCGGGAAGTAGGGATTTACCGAAATCAGCTGCCGGAAGTAGGACATCTCTTCGCCGATGGCACTGTTGCGCAGCGACCAGGGCAGGGCCACCAGCACCGCACCACCGCCCAGGACCAGGCTCTGGCGGAAGCGGCGCTGCAGGAGCAGATACAGGAAGATGGCCCCCACCAGCACGATCCCCGCACTGCGCACGTAGTAAGACCACATCATGGCGGCAAAACCGCCGATGAACCAGTAGTTCCCCATGATCCCTTCTTCTTCCTTCAGCGACCGCTCGATCAGCCACAGACTCAGCAAAGAAAAGAAGAGATAGGGAACCTCGGACATCACCTGATGGGAGAAGTCTAGCAGCAGGGGCAGGGTGGCACACCACAGCGCCACCAGCAGGGCCGGCAGGCGACCCAGGGGCTCCCGGGCCAGGAGGTAGATCACCGGGATGGAGGCCGCAAAGAAGAGCACCACCAGCCAGTTCATAGCGGCCCAGTTGCCCGGGGCCAGCCACTCCAGGGGCGCCAGCATCAGCGGAAAGCCAAAGGGGTACTTGGTGGCCGGCTTGGGATCTGGCAGGCTGATATAGCTGAGGCCCTGGCCCTGGACCAGGCTGCGGGCCAGGGTCATGAACTCGGTGTTGTCGCCGCTGAGGGCCAGCTTGGGGTCGAAGGTCCAGGCCGCCAGCAAGAAGGCCAGCAGGCCCAGCCCCAAGAGCAGGCGCCAGCTCAGCACCTCCAACTGATGGTCGAGGCGCTGGAGCAGGGGCAGGGTGGCCGGCGGGGCCGGCGCTTTCTTGGGTGGTCGCGATTTCATGGGGCCAGGTCGACTTATTGGGCTGAGGGCAGATGGGCCTCGACCACCACTTCGAGGGCGGTCAGTTGTGCTTGCACCCGCTTTTCGAGGGACAGGGCGGTGGGGGTCTCGGTGACCACCAGGTGGTCGGTGTGGTGGTCGAAGAGCACCACGGGAATGCCCTCGCCGCGCAGTTCTTCGTGTTTCTCGGCGGTGGGGATGATGATCCCGCCCCGGGCCCGCTGTCCTTCGATCACCGGCTGGGTATTGAGCGGACAGATGGGCGACACCCTTTCCATGATCTGTGCGCCCACCGGAACCCTGTTGCGGTACAGCTCGTACAGGTAGAAACCCGGGCTCTCCCAATCCTCGTGAAAGTCCATGACAAAGGCAAAGCGGCGGTCGGCCACCAGTTGCCGCACCACCTGGACTTCGGGCACATCGTCCCGCTTGTACGCCCAGTTGATGTCCACATCCTGCCCATTGTGGCGGGTGCCGTGTGCGTACCCGTGGGGATTGAGGCAGGGGATGGCGAGGAAATTCAAGCCCTCCAGCCAGGCGCCGGCCCCTTGCCGACAGAACTCCAGCACTGCGGCGGGACCGGCTGGCTCGTCCCCGTGGGTGCCGCCCGTGATCAGGGCGGTGGGCCGCTGCGGGTCGTTGCCCTGCTCCACCGCGAAAATGGGGTACTCCCCGACCTGGCCCAACTCCCGGACCCGCACCCCGGAGAGGGCCCGGACGCGCTCCACCAACTCCTCGTAGGACTGCTCCGCCATCTCAGTCCTCGCGCACCCGGGGCAACACCTCGGCTTCGACCTCCGCATCGCTGGTCGGCGGGCGCACCCCCTCAAAAAGCGACCAGCGCTCCAGGTGTTCGACCTGACTGCCCGGGGTCAGCTCGACCAGCGGGCCCAGGGTCTCCACTTCGAGCATATCCGCGTTGGTGAACAACTCCACCGAGCTGCCCAGGTCCGGGTACACGCCCTCGGGTATATAGTGAAATTTTTTGACGAAGAGGTGGCTATTGCGGGCGTAGGCCACCCAGCCGTCCGGGGTGTTCAGCCCGGCTTTCTGGGGAGTGGCCGCCTCGGGGTCCTGGCGCAGCCGCAGATAGCGGGTGCCCCAGTGCCAGCGCGGGTCCTGCATGTCGGTGTAGGGCCACAGGGCCAGGCTGCGGGTGGGCAAGAGGTGGGCGCCGTGCGCCCCATAGGGCGGCAGGGGGGCGATGGCGCAGCCGCCGGGCGCCATCACCGACAGGGCCCAGGGAGCCAGGTACACCGGCCACAGGCCCTGGTTGCGCAGGCGGTGAATCACCTGCACGCGCGCCCCCTGCGGGGCCAGGTGGACATCCAGTTCCTTCTGGATGCCGGTGCTCAGCTCTGCCGGCTGGATCAGGCGGACAAAGCCGCGATGCTCCTCCACCTCCACCGGGCCGTTGTCGGGCAGGTAGGTGCGCGGGATGGACTCGGGGGCGTGCCAGAGGCGGTGGCCCCCGTAGATATTCCACTGGTCCCCGCCCGTCTGCCCGGCCAGTTCGGGGTATTCCTTGAACTCGTTCTCCTGGCCCAAGAACCCAAAACGAATGATGCGCGGCCCCACATCGGCCAGCAGCACCACTTCCACGGTGTCATTGTGCAGGCGGCAGGAGTGGGGCCAGCCGTGGTAGTTGAGCCTCTCCATCATTTCACCTCAGCGAAGTAGGTCTCGGCGTCGTCCTGGGGCACAAAACCCAGGGTGCGCCTGGTTTCCTCCAGATCGAAGACCCGCCGGCCATTGTTGCTGACCACGTAGGCCAGCAGGTAGTTGGCCTCCACCTCCAGGGCGCGGCAATGGGCCTGCACGCAGTCGCGGTGGCTGAGGAACATGGCCCGCAGGTAGTCCTCGGCGAATGTGCCCCGCATGATGGTGGGGTCGTCGGCTTCGACGATCCAGCCGATGCGCAGGCCGACAAACTCCAGGCCGTGCCGCTGGCTGTAGAGCTTGCCGATGTTTTCCCCAAAGAGTTTGGAGACCGCGTAGAGGGAGTCGGGGTTGGGCGGATCGCTCAGCTTCATGCGGATTTTCTTGCGCGGGTCCAGGGTCTCCGGGGTGGTCAGGATGGTGTTGCCGTGCTGGGTGTGGTTGGTGGAGGCGAAGATCAGCCGCTTCACCCCGGAGCGCAGACACTCCTCGCACACCTGGTACATGCCTTCGAGGTTGTGCTCCCGCACCGCTGCCCAGGGCGCTGCTGGGCTGGGGTCAGCGGCCAGGTGGATGATGGCCTCCAAACCGGCAAAGGCGCCCTGCACCTGGGCGGCGTTCTCGAAGTTGACGAGGGTCGAGGGGAAATCCACGGGCCGGCGGGTGAAGGCCTTGAGCTGGTATTCCTGTTCCAGGCCTTTCATCAGCACCCGGCCGACCACGCCGTTGGCCCCGGTGAGGCCCACCTTGCCAAAACGCGCCATCGCCGCCTCCGCTCAGTTGAGGCTGTAGACTTCGTAGGGTTGGGTGCAGGGATTGCCCCGGCTCAGGTGCATGCGCCCGGCGTCGGCCTCGATGATCACCGAAAAGACACTGACCCAGTACCCGTTGATGGGGTGGTCGTTGGCATGCCGGCAGATGGAGTGGGGGTAGTCCTGGTGATCGCGCAGGGCCTGTTTGAGGGTTTCTATGCCCACCGGTCCGCCTGCCGCTTGCAGCAGGTGGTCGAGGCGCTCTTTGCGCGGCCCGGATTGGATCAACTCGGGAAAAGAGTCGTTGATGGGTGTCAGGTCCGGGTGCAGGCAGTGGTTGGTGTGGGTGACCAGACCGCCGCCCTGGTCGCGCAGCACGTGGACTTGGTCCACGGTCACTTCCATATCCGCCGGTCCCTGTGGGGTGGCCAGGATGATGTTGGCGGGAATGGCCCGCTGGGCGCGGGCCACGGCTGCTACCGCCCCGTCGAGCGAGGTGGCTTCGAAGATGCCGCGCACCATGAAATAATGCGGCACACCCAGGGGCCGGCTTGGGGCTGGCAGGGTGTTCAGGCACAGGCCCAGACCTTCGCTGTTGAGGCCGATATAGGCGATCAGGCCGGCCTGGGTGACGTTCATCAGGGCCGGCTTGCCCTCGGGCCGGCGGGTGAGCACCACCGTGTAGGGGTCCAGAGCCGGGTCGTTGTCCCAGTTCTGGCCCACCACGCTTCCGGGTCCTGCGGTCTGGGACGCCAGGGCAAAGGAGGTGCAGCCGGCTTCTTTCTCGGGCTGGAGCTGGTTGCGGACCTGCAATAGGATCAGTTCCTCTATCGGCACCCCCGAGCTGTGGGCCACCCCGCGCAATTCTTCGAGCATGGCAGGGCTGTACGCCTCGATGTGGGGCAGGCTGGCGGCGGCCAGTTCCATGGCTTTGGCGCGCGAGATCTGCACCGTCTTGTTCACCCTTTCCAGGGCGATAGCCGCAAAGCCGCGCACCTCCTCGCGGGCGGCCTCGCCGAGCTGGCAGCCCAACACAAAGGGCGGGCCGCTGACGTTTATTTCCCGGTAGCGGGTGGGTGTGGTCATGGGTTCATTCCCTCACAGTGAGTACTACCTTGCCGATATTGCGGTTTTCCGCCAGCAGTTGGTGCGCCTCGGCGGCCTGCTGGATGGGCAGCACCGTCTCGATCACCGGCGCGATGCGGCCCGCCACCAGCAGGGGCCAGAAACGCGCAGCGAATCCCTGGACAATGGCGGTTTTCTCCTCTAGCAAGCGGCTGCGCAGCACCGAGCCGATCAGCCGCAGCCGCCTGCGCAGCATCAGGCCCAGGTCGATGGGAGCGGTGGGGCCGCCCAGCAGGGCGATGAGCACCAGCCGGCCTTTGAGGTTGAGGATCTTTAGATTTCGCTCCAGGTACGCCCCGCCCGAAATGTCGAGGATTACATCCACCCCGCCCAGGCGCTCCAGCACCACCTCGGCGAAATCGCTTTCGCGGTAGTCGATGGCCAACTCGGCCCCCAGTTCCAGGCAGCGGGTCCGCTTGACTGGGGTGCCGGCAGTGACCGCCACCCGACACTCTGCGGCGCATGCCAACTGGATCGCCGCAGTGCCCACCCCGCTGGCCCCTCCGTGGATCAGCACCGACTCGCCTGGCTGCAGTTGGGCTTCCACGAAGAGGTTGACGAAGGCGGTGTAGAAGACCTCGGGGAAGGCGGCGGCCTTGGCGAAATCCCAATCCGCAGGCAGGCGCACCAGCAACTGCTCCGGCACCGCCACCTTTTCGGCGTATCCGCCCCCGGCCAGCAAGGCGCAGACCCGCTCGCCCGGCTGCCAACCCTTCACCCCAGCGCCCAGTCCGGCCACCACCCCGGCCATCTCCAGCCCCAGATAGGGCGGGGCACCCGGAGGAGGCGGGTAGTTGCCGGCCCGTTGCAGTAGGTCGGCCCGGTTGACGGCAGTGGCATGGATATCCACCAGCACTTCTCCCGGCCCAGGGACCGGATCGGGGACTTCGGCCCAGCGCAGGGCGCGCTCGGGGCTCTGTTCGTCGATGAGCATGGCTTTCATAGAGTGGATATACTTTGCGGCATTTGCCCGCTCGGCGCAAGTTCTCCGCGCTGGTCTGCCTGCCGTGAGCGTGGTAGATTACTCCAATCCTAAAACTCATCGAGGAAGGCACCCATGAGCGAAACGATCACGCTGTCGGTAGCGAAGGCCGAGGAGTTCTGCATGGAGGTGCTGGCCCAGGCTGGAGTGCCCTCTGGGGAAGCTCTGATCTGCACCCAAAGTCTGCTGGACGCCAGCCTGCGCGGGGTGGACAGCCACGGGGTGGCCATGCTGCCCACTTATATCGAGCGCATCCGCTCCGGGCAGATCGTTCCGGGCAAGGAGTTGCTCATCCGGCAGGAGGGGCCGGGTACGGCGCTGTGCGACGGGCAGCAGGGCCTGGGACCGGTGCTGGCCTGCGCGGCCATGGACCTGGCCCTGGCCAAGGCCCGCCAGTGCGGGGTGGGAGCGGTGAGTCTGGTGGACAGCAACTATGTGGGTGCCCTGGCTTTTTATGCTGTGCGCCCTGCCCGCCAGGGCATGCTGGGGCTGTGCGCGGCCAACTCCACGCCGCGGGTGGCGCCCCAGGGCGGCCGGGAGGGGCTGCACGGCACCAACCCCATCGCCTACGCCGCACCCACCGAGGGGGGAGAGCCGCTGGTTTTCGACGCGGCCACCGGCCATGCCGCCGCGCGCATCAAACAGGCCTTTGAAGAGGGCCGTTCCATTGCCCCGGACATCGCCCTGGACCGGGAGGGGAAGCCCACCACCGATGCGGCCGCCGCGCTGGCTGGGGTGCTGCTGCCGGTGGGAGGCGCTCTGGGTTACGGTTTTGGGTTACTGGTGGATCTGCTCTGCGGCGGCCTGGCTGGCGGTCCCTGCGGCCGGGACGTGCCGCCGGTCACCGAGCTGAAGCAGTCCTATGGCTGCGGCTTTTTCTCCCTGGTCCTGGACCCGGCCTATTTTGGCGGCGTTGAACATTTTGCCGAGCGCTGCGGTTTTCTGGCCGACAGCGCCCGCGTCATTCCGCCGGCCGCCGGGGTGGACCAGGTGCGGGCCCCCGGCGACCGGGCCCGCCAATTGCAGGTTCAGCGCCAGCAGCTGGGCATTCCCTTTGACCGGCAGCGGTGGCAGGTGGTGTTGGACAAACTGGCCGGTCTGGGCATGGAGGTGGGCGGCTGGAGGCGGTGATTCTTGCCTGGGCCCAGGTGAACACCTACATTTAATTCGTCCGGCTCCCCGGCCGGCATCCCCGCAGTCCGTGTTCAAACTCTGCCATGACCAATATCGAGATCAAGGCGTACTGTCAGGACTTAGGGCGCGCTGAGCGAAATCTCAACGCCCTGGGTGCCGGGCCGGCGGGTAGCTTTCACCAACGCGACACCTATTTCAATATCAAGGAAGGCCGGCTGAAGCTGCGCCAGATCGGCCCTGACGAGGCCCACCTGATCTATTACCGCCGCGAGAATCTGCCAGGTCCCAAGCGCAGCGACTACGACCTGGCCTTCACCACCGATCCCGAGGCCATGCGCAATATGCTGTGCCAGGTGTTGGGCACTTGGATCGAGGTGGAGAAGACCCGCCAGGTCTGGCTGTGGGAGAATGTGCGCATCCACCTGGACGATGTGAAGGATCTGGGCCAATTCGTGGAGCTGGAAGCGGTGACCGAAGAGAAGAAGCTGGAGGAGAGCCACGCCCGGGTGGAAACCCTGATGCGGGCCCTGGAGATCAGGGGCGATCAGCTGATCGCCGAATCCTACAGCGACCTGTTGGCGGCCGGCGCCGCCCAAGTTTCCTGAAGGAGAGGGCGATGGCCGAGAAGGGCAAGCAGGTCCAGGGAGTATTGGTCCACATTTTGGGCGAAGAATATCGCATCGCCAGCGAGGGCGACCCGGCCGAGGTGCAGCGGGTGGCCGAGTACGTGGATCGCAAAATGCGCGAGTTGTTGGCCCGTCAGAGCACTCTGCCCAGGGGCAAGGTGGCCGTGTTGGCGGCCATGGATATCGCTGCCGAATTGCTCAACGTCCTCCAGGAACGCCAGCTGATCACCGAGAAGGCGCACGAGAAGATCGACCGGCTGAGCCGCCTGATCGACGAACGGGCCAGCCTCTCCGCCTCCCAGCCGGAGAACGCTCCGCTGGAGCGGCTCTTCCGCGCTCCGGTGGTCAGGAAACAAAACGCCCCCACCTCCTGATCGGCGACGCCGATGAAACGCCTCGCTCTGTGCTGGCTGCTGGCTGTTAGCGGTTGTGCGAGTACCCTGCAGTACCAGCAGGACGAATGTCCCCTGTACGACAGCCTGGAGCCTATCCGCGCCAACCCGGCCGGCGCTCCTGACCGGCATTTACAGGTGCAGGTGGTCTTCAGGGTCTGTCCGCCGCAGGTGGGTCTGGAGGAGATCCAGCGCAAACATATCGAGCTGAAGCACGCGCTGCTGGCCCTACTCAGCAGCAAGGATGCCCAGTACCTGGAAGATCCGCTGCGGGTGGAGAAGCTGCAGAAGGAGATCCTGATGCTGGTCAACCAGAAGGTGCTCAAGAAGGGCCGGGTGGTGGAGGTGCTGATCACCGGCTTCGAGTTGCAGTGAGTTGCTGAAGCGTCGGGGAGCGACCCATTCCAGCCTTTCCCCAGGCGCGTCCTTCCCCCTCGCTCGCTTTGCTCCGCTACCCGGCCCACCACCACGCGGATTTCCCTTCCCGACCATTCCCCGGGAAAGACTTCCAGGGTCATCTCCCCGCCGCTATCGTCACTGTTGCTATTTTCCGCCATCCGACCCTGTAGCCTGTATTGCTCTGTCATCCCTTCAACAATTCCTCCGCCTCGTCGCACAGGGCCGCTGCTTCCACAGGGGTGATGCTTTCGGCGATGATACGCACCACGGGCTCGGTATTGGAGGCCCGCAGGTGGACCCAGGGACATTCCAGCCGACCGCTCAGGTATAGCTTTACCCCGTCCACCACTGGATGGGCAAAGGCTGTGGGGTGGTGGTGGCGCAGTCGTTCGAGGGCCTGCGCCAACTGGGCCGGAGTACAGCTCACCTTGCGTTTGTCGATGCTGTAGCGGGGCAGTTGTGCCAGCCAGGCGGCCAGGGGCTGTTGGGCCAGGGATTCGAGGACAATGGCCACCCCCAGGGCCGCGTCCCGTCCTGGGTCCACCTCGGTGAGCACGACCCCGCCGTTGCCTTCCCCGCCGATCACCGCTCCTACCTCGACCATTTTCTCCACCACATGCACCTCGCCCACCGGGGTGAGCACCACCGAACACTGACGGGCTTGGGCGGCGTCGCTGACCAGCTGGGAGGTGGAGAGGGTGGTGACCACGAGCCCCTGCCGCCGCGCGCCTATCGCCAGGACCGCCAGCGCCAGGGTGTAGTCCTCGCCCACCGGCTCCCCCTCCTCCCCCACCAGGGCTACCCGGTCGGCGTCTGGGTCGATGGCAAAACCGACGGCGCTCTGGCTGTGGCGCACGGCCTGGCCCAGATCGACCAGGTTGGCCGGTATTGGCTCGGGCTCGTGGGCAAAGCGGCCGTGCGCTTCGGCGTGGATGAAATGGCCTTCCACCTCCAGGGCCTGCAACAATTGGGGCAGGAGCAGGCCGCCGGCCCCGTTGCAGGGGTCCACCGCCACCCGCAGGCGGGCTCGGCGGATGCGCTCCACGTCTACGGCGGCCAGGATGCGTTCCAGGTGCCGACGGCAGACCAGCGCCGGGTCCACCTGCTCCAGGGAGCCGCCCCCCCTGGGGGCAAAGGCCAGCGAGCGAAAGAGGGCTTCCACCTCCTTGCCCTGGGCCGCATTGAGGAAGATGCCGTCCCCCCGGATCATTTTGAGGCCGTTCCAGGGCAGCGGATTGTGGCTGGCGGTGAGGATGATCGCCCCGGCGGCCCCCAGTTCAGTGACCATCAGCTTGGCCCCCGGTGTGGAGCAGAGCCCCAGGTCGAGCACCCGGCAGCCCATCTCCCGCAAGGCGGCGGCGCAGGCCCAGGCTAGGGCCTCGCCCGAAGGCCGGGGGTCGCGGGCCAGCACAACGGTCCGGCCGGCACCCAGCCAGGTGCCGAAGGCGGCGGCAAAGTGGCCGGCCACCTCTTCGGTGAGGGATTGGCCGACGATGCCGCGGATGCCGGAGATGCTGATGATGAGGGGGGGGTTCTGGGTCATGCGGGCTTCCTTTCCCCAAGGTGCTAAAGGTACAAATCGCGGTAGAGTAATTTTCTACTTGACATGAAAGTCAGGTAATGTATGTTATATCGTTAAGTCAAATAAGACATTCTGGAGGTCGGCTGAGCCGTGGAAAAGAGCGTGTTGACTACCGGAGAGATTGCGCAATACTGCAAAGTCAATTTCCGCACTGTGATCCGCTGGATCAAGCGGGGGCACCTCAAGGCCTACCAACTGCCTGGGCGCGGCGACAACCGGGTAGAGGTGGATGATTTCCTCCGCTTTCTGCATCAAAACAACCTGCCGGTGCCCGGGGAGTTTCAGCGCCCCGCTCCACACGCTGCGCCGCGCGTGTTGATCGTCGACGACGACCAGGGCGCCGCCCGGGCGATACAGCGGGTCCTGCGCCGGGCCGGCTTCGAGACCCAGCTGGCCTTTGACGGCTTCAGCGCCGGGGCCCTGATGGAATCCTGGGCTCCGGACGTGATGACCCTCGATCTGCGTATGCCCGGGCTGGGGGGCCTGGAGGTACTCGGTTTTGTCCGCAGCCACCCGCGCCTGCAGGGCACCAAGATCCTCGTGGTCTCGGGGCTGCCGCGCCCGCGGCTCGACGAAGCCGTGGCCAGGGGCGCCGATGAGGTGCTGGGTAAGCCTTTTGAGAATGCCGCGTTGGTGGAAAAGGTCTCCCGCCTGACCGGTGTCGAGGTGCGGGCTGTGGCGGAGGTGGAAACCAATGAGGCCTGAGTCGGTGCCGGAAACAGGGGCATTGCAAGAGGTCGCCCCCAAGTTGGGCTACGAGCAGGAGCGCCGCGCCAACCGCTACCTTGAGCAGGTGTTTTCCTCCATGCAGGGCACGGTGGTGGTCACCGACAGCCAGGGGCTCATCCAGACCGTCAACCGCGCCCTGCTCGAATTACTCGGCTATAGCGAGGAGGAGCTGCTGGGCCGGCCCCTGAGCGCCATCTGCACCAACGCGGAACTGCCAGTGACCGCCGTGCCCGAGGCGGCCATGCATTCGGAATCCCTGGCCCTGGTCCGGGTGGAGACCAGGTACCGGGCGCGGGATGGCCGCCTGATTCCCATGCTCTGTTCGCGTTCGGCGCTGCGCGATGAGCAGGGGCGGGTGGAGGGCGTGGTCTGCACCGCCTTTGACCTCACGGAACGCAAGGAATTCGTCGCCCAGCTCTTCCAATCGGAGAAGCTGGCCTCCATCGGCCAACTGGCCGCCGGGATCGCCCACGAAATCAACAATCCCCTGGGTTTCATCTTTAGCAATCTGGGCACCCTGGCCGAATACAGCCGCGACATCCTCGGGCTGGTCCGGGGGTACGAGGGCCTGTACCAGGCCCTAGAGAGCGGGAACGCCGACCAGATCGCCCAGGCCCGCCTGCAGGTGGGCAGCTGCCGCGCCGAGGTGGATGTCGACTACCTGATTGGGGACCTGGACCAGCTCATCCGCGAATCGCGCGAAGGGGCCGAACGGGTGTGCCACATCATCCAGAACCTCCGGGAATTTGCCCACCTCGACAAGACGGAAAAAACGCCCGCCGACCTCAACCAGTGCCTGGAAAGCGCCCTCAGCATCGCTTCGAACGAACTCAAGTACAAGGCCGAGGTCGAAAAGAACTACGCCCTCCTGCCCCAGGTGCTGTGTTATCCCCAGGAGCTCAACCAGGTTTTCATCAATTTGTTGGTCAACGCCGCCCAGGCCATCGCCGAGCGGGGGGTGGTCTCCATCCGCACCTTCCAGGAGGAGGGCTGGGTGTGCGCCGCCGTTGCCGACACGGGCCAGGGCATGTCCCCCGAGGTCAGGAGGCGCCTCTTCGAGCCCTTTTTCACTACCAAACCCGTGGGCCAGGGCACGGGCCTGGGCCTGAGCACCAGCTACAACATCGTCGTCCACAAACACGGCGGGGAACTGCTGGTGGACAGCAAAGAAGGGGTGGGCACCACCTTCACGGTCAGGATTCCCGTAGGTGATGCCGGAGGAATTCCACCGCGATGAACGCGGAAAAGTACACCGTGCTCTTGGTGGACGACGAGCCCCATGTACTCTCTGCCCTGCGGCGCCTGCTGCGCAAGGAGGGCTGGAAGCTCCTGCTGGCCAGCAGCGGCCAAGAAGGCCTGAGGCTGCTGGCGGCCAACCCCGTGGACCTGGTAGTCTCGGATATGCGCATGCCCCACATGGACGGCGCTGTCTTTCTCGGGCAGGTGCGCCGGCAGTACCCGCAAGTGACCCGTCTAGTGCTCACTGGCTACGCCGAACGCGAGGCCGTGCAGCGGGCCTTTGAACAGGCGGGCATCCACGAGATGATCGCCAAGCCCTGGGACGACGAGGAACTCAAGGGCATCCTGCGCGGTTTTCTGCGGCAGCAGGAGTCCCAGGAGCACGAGGCGCGCGGATTACACGCTATTCTCAGTCATCTCGGTCCGCTGCCGGTCCTGCCCCAGGTCTACTTTGAAGTGCGAGACCTGCTCGAAGAGGAGGAGCCTTCGGTCGAGGCTATCGCCCGCGCCATCCTGCGCGAGCCGGTCATGGCCGCCAAGCTGCTGCAGGTGGCCAACTCCACCTTCTTCGGCCAGCGACGCCACGTGGAAAACGTGGCGCGCGCCGTGACCGTCCTGGGCCTGGCCTTGGTACACGGCCTGGTGCTGGCGCACAGCGTTTTCCAGGTGCTGGAGATCCGGCAGGTCGAAGGTTTTAGCCACGAGGCCCTGTGGCGCCACTCCCTGGCCTGCGGCCTGCTGGCCCGCCAGATCGCCCAGCGCCTGTCCTGGGACCAGCAGGAGCAGGAGGCCGCCATCCTGGCTGGTCTGCTGCACGATCTGGGCAAGCTGGTCCTGGCCAGCGCCATCCCCGGGCGGTACGCCCGGGTGATCCGCCAGGCGCGCCAGGGGAAGCACTCCTTTACCGCTGTCGAGCGAGACTTGCTGGGCGTCACCCACGCCGCAGTGGGCGGCCACTTGGCCGAGTGGTGGAACCTGCCGGCTCCTCTGGCCGAAGCCATCCGCTGGCACTGCCGTCCTACCGCCAGCCCGGAGCCCGATCCGTTGGCCTGCCTGATCCACCTGGCCGATGTGCTGGTACACCGCCTGGGCATTGCCGATCTGCCCTGCGCCCTGCCGGCAGCCCCGTCGCTCCCGCTGCTCGACGCCTTGGGTATGGAAGTACTGGAACTGGACAGCATCACCGCCGACTTGAAACAGCGCATCGCCAGGAAAGAGTTCTCCTCCTTCTGACCCCCTCTTTAGGAGCGACCTATGTCCACTGCGACGCCCCACATCATCCTGATCGTCGACGACGATCCCCTGGTCCTCAGTGCTCTGCGACGCCTGCTCTTGCGCGAAGGCTACCGCGTCTTAGCCGCCGCCAGCGGTACCGAGGGCCTGGAGCTGCTGCGGAACAACGAGATTTCGCTGATCATCTCGGACCAGCGCATGCCGGTGGTGATTGGTGCCGAATTCCTGGCCCGCGCCCGCTTGATCTCTCCCTACAGCATGCGCATCATGCTCACCGGGTACTCCGAGGTGGAGACCCTAGCGCGGGCCATCAATGAGGGCGGTATCCACTTTTATTGCAGCAAACCCTGGGACGACGGGCAGCTCAGACTGGTGGTGCGCCAGTTGCTCGACCGCTTTGAGTTGGAGCAGCACAACCGCGAGCTGACCGAGGAACTCTTTCAGAAAAACGAAGCCCTGCAGGTACTCAACGCCGAACTGGAGGAACGGGTGCGGGAGCGCACCCGGGCGCTGAGCTTCAAGGTGAGGGAATTGGAGGGCCGCGACCGCATCGCCCAGCACCTGCTCACCGTACACACCCTGGAGGAAACCCTGGGGCTGGTGGTCCAGGTGATCTGTGAGGTGCTGGGGCTGGACCGGGCGGTCATCTATCTGCACGAGGAGGTGGGGGGGATGCGTCCGGTGGTCGCCATTGGCCTCAGGGCCAAAAAGGGGGTGGCGACCACCGGCGCGGAATTGGCAGGTCTGGAGCCCAGCCCCCTCCATCTGGAGGCCTTTGCCCAGGTGGGTCGGGAGCGCCGGCCGCTCAGGGTCGCCGACACCGGCAGCCCGCTGCTCCCGCCTTTTGCCGTGGTGCCGGTGACGCGCGGCGACGAGCTGCTCGGTCTCATCGAGGTGGACAAGCGCTGGAGCCGGCAGCCGATGTCCAAGGAGGAACTGGAGGCAGTCGCCAGTTTCGCCCTGCAGGCGGCAGTGGCCATCAGGGACGCCCAATTACAACAGACGTACCACACCTGGAAAGGCCAGCTCGACGAAGTGCTCAGAGAAGCAGGGCCCTTAGACCCTCTGGGAGGCGAACTCTAACCCGGTGTCCACAACCACCCTGAGCCCTCATCCCCTGCCCGGAGCTGCGCTGCGCGCCGCCCTGGCGCGACCCAACCTCGAAGAGGTGCTGGCTGCCCAGCTGAGGAGCCGGCTGGTGGTGCCCGGTGAAGAACTGGCTGGGAGTGAGAGGTTGGAGGTCGGGGAACATGTCGCGGTGGAGGAAGGCCGCTGCCTTTCCCGCATTCTTGGTTATGCCTGCCTGGAGGAGGGTCGCCTCGGTGTCCTACCCCCCTTGTGGTTTTCCCCCGACCTGCTGGAAGTCCATCTGATCCTCTTCCCCCAGGCACAGCCGCTTTTCCCACTGCAGTCCGAGTGGCTGGAGGAGCTGCTCTACCTGGCTGGGGTGAAGCACGGTGTGCAGCAAGAGGTGATCGAGTCCCTCTGCCAGGGTACTGTGCCCCTCAGGCACGCCGTGCTGCTGGCGCGAGGCACCGCCCCCATACACGGGGCAGATGCGCATTTCCGCGGGGCCTTCGATACGGCGCCCCCATCTTCCCGGATCACCGAGGACGGCACTATGGACTTCAGCGCGCGCAACGGGGCGCGGATGGTCTGGCCCGGCCAGGTGTTGGGCCGGGTGGTCCCGGCCACTTCCGGACGGCCAGGGGTAGATATCACCGGCCGGGAAGTGCCGGCCAAGGCCGGCCGGGAACTCGAAGATCTGCCACTCAAGGCCGGGGAGAATGTGCAGGTCCTCTGCCACAAAGATCGGGCCGCGGTGCTGATCAGCAAGGCCAAGGGACATCTCTTGCTGGCGGGGGACACGGTCTCGGTGAAGCTCGTGTATCAGCTTGCCGAGGCCGGCCCCCAGCGGGGTCCTATCGAAATGGACCAGGACCTGCGCATCGCCGGCAATGTGCTGGCCGGCGCCACAGTGAAAACCAGCGGCAGCATCGTCATCGGCGGCCACGTGGAGCCGGGCGCCATCCTGCACGCGCAGGGGGATATCCTCATCGCCAAGGGTGTGTCCGGGGAGAACACCCGCATCTTCTGCCAGGGCAGCCTGGAGACCAAGTTCATCCAGGACTGCGCGGTGGTGGCCCACGGCAGCATCCTCGTCGGCAGTTATATCCTGCACGCCCGGGTGCGCGCCGGCGGCCAGCTCAAGGTTTGCGCCGGCGGCGGGCCGCGCGGGGGCAGCATCGTCGGCGGCGAGGTCTGCGCCACCCTGGGTATCGAGGCGCGCTTCATCGGTTCGCCCGGCGGTGAGCCCACCTTGGTTGGCATTGGCCCCGATCCCGAACTGTTGGGGCGCCTGGGCAAACTTGGCGAAGTCATCGACTTCTGCGACGCCGGCATGCTGCGTATCCTCAGAACCCTGGGACTGAAGATGCTGGAGGTTCACCGGATCAAGGACCTGGTCGCCCAGGCCACCCCGGCGCGCCGGGCCTATTTGCTGGATCTGGTCAAGAGATTGACCGAGTTGGCGCAGACCAGGGAACAGGCGCTTAAAACCAGGGAAAACCTGCAAAAGCAATTGGAAGGTCCCGAGGAAGGTGGCCGCGTCCAGGCTACTGGCACGGCCTTCGCCGAAGTCCAGGTGCGCATCAGCGGGGCCCTGTACAGCCTGACCAGCCCTCACGACCACCCGGTGTTCTCCAAGGGCCGGCAAGGCATTGTGGTTGCCACGGAATTGCCTCCTGAAGCGGCCACTTCAGGAGGTCGGAAGTCAGGGTGATAAGGGGTATTTCAGCCAGGGGCTTTGACCAGCACCAGGTCCAGCTCCACCCGGGTGGTGTCGCCGGCGACGATGGTGAGGTCGCGTTCTTCTCCCCTGAAAAGCATTTCCCCCGCCAGGTCGAAGCCCTCGATGGTGAGGACGCGGCCAGTGCCGGGGGGAATGGCGCCGATGGTGCCGGTCGCTGGGCCGAGGGGGGGATGGTCCAGCTCCTTGACCAGGGGCTGCATTCCGGGGCCTTCTAGCCGGGCCACCACCTTTTGCACCACGGCGGCCAGGTACTTGGGCAGCGGGATGCTCAGAGTGAGTGAGGCGCCTTGGCCAATGGCTGGGTCCAGGGGATTGTTGCGCTCGGGTGCGCCGCATCCAGCGCCCAGGAAGGTGGCCAGCAGCAGGGCGAGCAAGAGGCGGGAATTGGCGGAGCGCCGGCAGGTCATGGAGTGAAATGTAAAGGCCCGGCAGCGCTTTTCCCAACCCTTTCTTCGTCTTGACAGTGCAGTGGCAGGAGGCGTATCCTTCGTCTGTCATGCGTTATCTATTGTTGTGCCTGGTTTTGTGCGCCTGCGCTGCGGCCGGCGGCCGCAACGGGCCGGTCGCCCAGGCCCCGGTATTACAGGTGGAGTTCGACAGCGCCACCGCCTCGGCGCATTTGCGCTGGAACCAAGTCTCCGACCAGCTCTTTGTCGCTTACGAAGTCCAGCGCGCCGTGGGTGCGGACCAGGAGTTTGTCTCCATGGTCCGCAGCGAAAGCGCCGCCGAAACCACCGCAGTGGATTCGGGCCTGAGCGCCAACACCCCCTACCGCTACCGTCTGTTGCTCCACTGCAACCGGCCAGGACGCCCCCCCCGCGTGTTACCTAGCTCCGAGGTCCAGGGCGGCATCCACCGGCTGGTGAATACCTGGCATCTGCCTGCCGACTTCCTGCCCACCCGCCTGGCGGTGGACGGCCAGGGTGTGGTCTACGTGGTGGGCGCTGGCGCTGCCCGGGTAGAGCGCTTTGACCGGGCCGGCCACACGCTGGGCAGCTGGGGACTGGATAACGGGCAGTTGGCCTGCCTGGAAGGCGCTTCCCTGGAGACCCCGGCCCTGGCCGTGGACCGTTTCAACAATCTGTACATCACCTACAATCTGCTGGTAAAAGGCAAGGCCCCCCGCAGTCAGTGGACCAAGTTCGATGGGCGGGGCCGGCGCATCTGGACCCAGCCGCTGGGAGGGATCTTTGCCCGCAACATCGCGGTAGATCCAGAGGGGCAGATTTTTATCGAAGGCCTCAACCGACTCTACCGTTTCAGCCCCGACGGCGAGCAGACGGCCCGCTACCCCCTGCCGGTCCTGCCCTCCTCCAGCTTGCATTTCTGGAGAGATCGTTTTGCAGTACTGGTCTACCCCCACCTGTTTACCGACAGCGAATGGCAGGCACCGCGCCTGGTGGCCTATGCGGGGCCCGAGCGCGAGGCGGCGGTCATGGTTGTAGGCCGGGACCCGGTTTCGCCCGAGGACAAGGGCGGGGGGCTGCTGCAGCGGCCGGTCGATTTTGCGGTGGACGAGTCCATCTCGCGGGTCTTTGTGGTCGACGCCGGGTACAGTTGTGTCGCCGTGTTCCGCCACAACCGCTTCCTGACCTCCTGGGGAAAAGCCGGTCACGAGGACGGAGACTTTCGCTTCTCCGGCACGGTGGAAGTGGTCGAAGACCTGCTCACCGGTGCCACGGTCCAGCGCCAGGTGGTGGCCGGCGGCATCGCCCGCGACCAGGAGGGCTATCTGTACGTGGCCGACACCTTCAACAACCGCATCCAGAAATTCCGACCTTGAGAAGCTGTCTCAAAACACCATTTGGGCTTCGCGCGGCTGCAATCGACGTGGCCGGCGTTGCCCTCAATCGGCATACTTCGGTCAATATGCCTCTTTCGGGCGCCTTGTCCACGCCGATTTCGCTCGCGCTCGGGCCACAAAGCGAATTCTGAGACAGCTTCTGAGCATGCGGCGTTGACTTTCCCTCTCTAAATGGTTTAATTTTCTCTCTCACAGGCCGTTGCGATGCACACCTCAGATTCAAGGATAAAAGATGGCCAAAGAAGAAGCGATCGATGTCCAGGCAGTGGTCAAAGAAGCTCTGCCCAACGGCTTCTTCAAGGTGGAAATGGAAAACGGTCACCCAATTCTGGCCCACATCTCTGGGAAGATGCGTAAGTATTATATCCGCGTATTGCCCGGCGATCAGGTCACCGTTGCCCTCTCCCCCTATGATCTGAGCCGCGGACGTATCACCTTCCGCAACCGCTAACACCGCCGCCCAGTCCCGCCTCCCCGCCTATTGCGCCTGCAGGTCGGGCGTGTCGTTCTGGCTGTCGCTGCCTGCGGGCGGTGATGGTTCCCAGGTTGTCCGTTCTCCGGCGCCCATCCACGCGAGACCATCATGAGCGATTACAAGGCCTGGCCTTTTGAAGAGGCCCGGCAGATCCTCAAGCACCGCCCCTTGCCCGCTGGGCACACCGTACTTTTCGAGACCGGCTTCGGCCCCAGTGGCCTGCCCCATATCGGCACCTTTGCCGAGGTGGCCCGCACCACCTGGGTGCGCCGGGCTTTTGCCCATCTCAGCGGGGCGCCCACCCGCCTGCAGGCTTTCAGCGACGATATGGACGGCCTGCGCAAGGTGCCCCTCAACATGCCGCAGCCCGAGATGCTGGCCCAGCACCTGGGCAAGCCGCTGTGTCGCATCCCCGACCCTTACGGCTGTTGCGAGAGCTTCAGTGGGCACATGAACAACAAGCTGCGGGAGTTTCTCGACACCTACGGCTTCGAGTACGAATTCCTCAGTTCCAGCCAGGCGTACGCGCGCGGCGATTTTGACGAGGGGTTGGGCATCCTGCTGGAGAAGGCTGAAGAAGTGCGCGCCTTGATCCTGCCGACCTTGCGCGAAGAGAACCAGACCGACTGGTCGCCCTTCTTCCCGATCTGCCCCTCCTGCTCTTCGGTGAATGCCACGCGGGTGAGGGCCTACCATCCGGAGCGCCGGACGGTGAGTTTTGTCTGCGACGGCAAGGGCGAGGAGGGCCTGGGCTGTGGGGCAGAGGGAGAGGTATCGGTGCTGGGGGGCAAGGCCAAGGTGGGCTGGAAGGTGGACTGGGCCCTGCGCTGGTACACCTACGAGGTCGACTACGAGATGTACGGCAAGGACCTGATCGATTCGGCCAGGCTCTCGGGGCGCATCGTGCGCCTGATGGGCCGCCAGCCGCCGGTGGGCCTGACCTACGAACTGTTTCTGGATGAGGAAGGCCGCAAGATTTCCAAGAGTGTGGGCCGCGGTCTGACCGTGGACACCTGGGTGCAGTATGCGCCCCTGGAGTCGCTGCTCTATTACATCTACCAGAACCCCAAGCGGGCACGCCGGCTCTACTGGGACGTAGTGCCCCGCTGCGTGGACGAGTATCTAGAATCCCTGCGCCGCTACCCCGAAATCGCCGAAGAGGCCCGGCCGGAAGAGGGGATCTGGCACCTCTTTGCAGCGGGTGGCCAGGTGCCCACCTACCAGGCGCTGGTAAATTTCTCGGTGGTCAACAATCTGATCGCCGCGCTGGGCAGCGACTCGCAGGCCCTGCTGCTGGACTACCTGGAGCGCTACGATCCCCAGGTGCATCAGTACCTGGGCGTGGTCCAGGCGCTCATCGACAAGGGACTTAACTACTACCGGGACTTTGAGCTGCTCAACAAGAAGTTCCGGGTGCCCACTCCGGAGGAGCGGCAAGTGCTCACCCAGCTGCGGGACCGGCTGGCGGCTACTGCGGCCCAGGACGAGGATACGCTGCAGGGACTGCCCTTTGACGTAGCCAGAGAGGCGAATCTGGAGGCCAAGGAGTTCTTCCGCCTCTTCTACGAGGTGGTGCTGGGCCAGGAACGCGGACCGCGCTTTGGCTCCTTCGTGCGCCTGGTGGGACGAGAGCGGGCGCTGCAGATGCTGGATGAGAAGACTTCAGTATAGGGCGTTATGCCTGAACAGCAGGATCTCTTCGCCCATCTCTTGCCCAAGCCGCGCGATGTGGAGTGGCTGCGGCAGGTCCAGTCCGGTCTGCCCGCCCATCTCTACCTGGGCACCACCAGTTGGACCAACCCCGACTGGGAAGGGCTGATCTACCCGCCGGGTTGCTCCTCTCAGGACTATATCGAACACTACGCCGAGGTTTTTGGCGCGGTGGAGATCGACTCGACCTGGTACCGCATCCCCTCGGCGCGGGTGGTGGAAGGGTGGCTGCGCCGCACCCCCGCCCATTTCCGCTTTGCCGCCAAGGTTCCCCGCGTCATCACCCACGAAAAAAATCTGGTCGACTGCCAGGGCGAGATGGAGGAGTTCCTGCGGGCCATGAGCCCGCTGGGCAGCCGGCTGGGGCCATTGCTCCTGCAGTTCGAGTACATCGCCCGGGGCCGCGACGCGGGCGAACACGAATCGGGCGGCCAATTCCTGCGCCGGCTCGAGGCCTTCCTCCCCCACCTGCCCACGGACCAGTTGCGCTTTGCCGTAGAGGTGCGCAACGCCAAATGGGTGCGCCCCGAGTTGGTGGAGCTGCTGCGCAGCCACCGGGTGGCCCTGGCCCTGACCAGCTATTACACCATGCCCGATCTCACTGCTTTGCGGGCCCGGCTCGATCCGGTGAGCGCCGATTTTCTCTACCTGCGTTTTCTCGGAGATCGCAAGGGCATGGACGAACACGTGGCCGAGCTGATAGAGAGCGGGCGCAAGCAGCGGCACTGGGACGAACTGGTCTGGGATCGGAAAGAAGAGACCGGGCGCTGGGCCGCAGAGCTGAAGTCCCTGGTGGCCCAGCACCCGGGCATGGAGGTCTACGCTTTCTTCAACAACCACTACGCTGGGTACGCGCCCGGCTCGTTGGAACTCTTCGCCCAGGCCTGGGGTGAGTGAGCCACCACCCGGCTCAGATCCCGCCATCCTAGTCTAGCGCTTAAAAATCGGCCTGGCGACTGTTCGATGCTCCCTAGATATTGAACTACTACGAGTCCCCTCTCCGCAAATCACACCCGAAAGGCGGTGGCTGTCGTGCATTTCCCCACCCTTTTCTCCCCTGCTCAACTTCAGATTCTCGACGAGTTGAAGACCCGCGACCTAGAGGAACGCCAGGCCGGGTCCACCGAGGTGATGCGGGTGCGGGCGTTGCGCCAGAATGTGGCCCGCTTCCTCCACCTGATGGTGCTGCAGACCCGCGCCCGGCTGGTCGCCGAGTTCGGCACTTCGGCCGGGTACTCCACCATTCATTTGGCAGCGGCGGCCCAGCGCATGGGCGGCCGGGTGTTCACGGTGGACAATGTGCCCGAAAAGACAGCCTGGGCCCGTCGTAGTCTGGAGGCCGCCGGCCTGAGCGAGGTGGTGGAGCTCTTTACCTGCGACGGGGTGGAGTTCGCCGAAGCCCTGCCTTCACCGCTGGATCTGGTGCTGGTGGACTACGGGATCCCCACCTTCCTGCCGGCCCTCGACACGGTGAAGGCCAAGCTGCGTCCGGGCGGGTTGCTCTTTGTGGATGGCTGGGGTATGGATGAGGAGGAGCGATGGGAGACTGACCCGGATTACCGGGCCTTCAAGGAGGGTCTGGAGGGAGATCCGGGTTTTGTCGCCTGGAGGATGCCGCTGGAAAAGGTGCATCTGCTGGCGGTGAAGTTGTAGCGGGCCGCGTCGGGAAGTGACCCATTCCGGCCTTTCCCGAGTCCCGAGTCTGCCGGCGACGCCCCACCCGTCCCGCAGCTCTTCCCTCCCACCGCCCCCCCCAGTAAAGGCCTCCAGCGTCATCTTCCCGCCGCGTCAATCCTGCCGGTACACCTTTCCGTTTTTGACCACCGCCACAGGGACTAGCTGCTGGTGGCCGGTGCGGGTCCGGCCCTGAGAATCAATTAGTTGAAAATCCCCTTCGCGCAGCTCAAAGACCACGGCATCGCCCCAGGCGCCCGCCTTGAGGGTGCCGATCTGGTCGGTTAGGTGGATGATCTGGGCCGGCACTGAGGTTACCTTGGCCAGGGTCTCGTCCAACGAGAGGCCCAGGTGCAGGAACTTGCCCACCACCGAGGCCAGGTCGTAGGCCGGGCCGTTCACGTTATATACGTGTAAATCGGAAGAGATGGTCTGCGGCACCACGCCCTGGGCCAGGGCGCCTTCGGCCACCTGCCAGCTGAAGGAGCCGGCCCCGTGGCCCACGTCAAAAATCACCCCGCGCGCCATCGCCGCCCGCACCGAGTCGCGCACCTGTCCACCTTCGTCGAGAATGCCGCAGCGCATGCCGTGGAAGCAGTGGGTCAGGATGTCGTCTTTGCGCATGAGCGCCAGGATGTCGTCGAGGGAGTCGCACCAGGCATCCTGGGGGTGGACCATGATGGGCAGGCCCGCGGCGTCGGCCGCCTCGCGTGCCCGCTGCAGGGGCAACATGCCGGAGCGCTCGCTGACCAGGCTGTGGCGGGTCAGGCGCACCTTTACGCCCAAGATTAGGTCGCGGTGCTGCTCGATCATGGCGCAGGCCTTGCCCACGTCGGCGTATTCGGGGAGCTCGAATTCGCCGATATCGCGGGTGAGCATGCCCTGGGAGGAGATATTGAGCTGGGCGAAGATGCGGGTGGCGCTGACTTCGATGATGAATTTGCGGAAGCCGGGGAAGGTGTCGGCCCCGGCCGAGCCGGCGTCGACCACGGTGGTGGCGCCCCTGGCCAGGCAGGTGGGGTCTGGTTCGATGCCATAGTGGCTGACGCCCCAGAAGACGTGTACGTGTAAGTCGATCATGCCCGGGGCTACCAGGCGGCCGGTGGCGTCGAGGGTCTGGCGGGCGTCGGCGCTGGGGAGGTTTTCGCCCACGGCGGCCACCTTCCCCTCGGCAAAGGCCACGTCGCGGCGGGCGTGGATGCCCTGGGCAGGGTCGATGAGGGTGCCGCCTTTGAGGAGCAGGTCGTATTTCATCCAGAGATCCTTTCGGCTATCGCAGTGGTGGGGATGCGTCGAGGGGCGACCCATTCCAGCCTTTCCCCAGGCGCGTCCTGCCCTCTCGCTCGCTTCGCTCCGCTACCCGGCCCTGCCACCACGCGGACTTCCCAACCCGACCACTCCCCGGGAAAGGCTTCCAGGGTCATCCCCTCGCCGCGTTGCTGTCGTCTACCACGGTCCCACCCCGCCCAGGAGCATCTGGCGCTCGGGCGGGCCTTCTTCGCGCAGCTTTTTCATGCGGGGTCCGTCGAAGGGCTCGCGCGATTTCATCCAGGCGTTCTGGTAACACATGAAGCAGCCGCGCCGGCTTTCTTGGGAGCGGTTGGCTGCGCCCCGGTGGTAGAGCCAGCCGTCGAAGATCACCACGTCGCCGGCTTTGGCGAAGACCTGCTTTTCGTCGGGGAAGGTGGGATGGCCCAGGGGCGGGCGGAAGGGCACGCGGTGGCTGCCGGGCACAATCATATTTGGCCCATTTTCCGGAGTCAGATCGTCGAGAAAGTAGGCGCAATTGATCTGGCCGGGCAGGCTGCCGTACCGGGTGCCGGAAAAATCCATGGGCCAGGGGCCGTCCCGGTGCCAGTCCTGGTCGGGCTGTCCGGGCCGGGTCACCCGCGCGGTGGCGCTGTGGAGCTGGATACAGTTGCCCAGGACGGCGCGGATGCGCCCGAGGATGGGCTGGTGGTCGATGAGGAAGGCGAAGCGGTCATCCTGCTCCAGCAGTTGATGGACGAACTCGCTCTGCTGCCGGGCCAAAACCTCGTCGAGGGCCACGCGCAGCAGGGCCACCTGCTCGGGGGTGATGACCTGCTCCACTATCAGATAGCCCCAGTGCCGGAAGAACTCCACCTCGCGTTCCTGCTCGGGGCTCAGTTCCGGGTTGAGGTGGGAGGGGACGAGCTGCTGCTCGTAGGCCATGGGCGGGTTCCTTTCAGACAGGCAATTTCAGCTTCGGCTCTTCGGGGTGCCGCCGGTAGAGCAGCAGGGTGTGGCCCAACACCTGTACCAGGTGGGAGCCGGTGGTTTCGGCCAATAATCGGCCGGCTTCGTGGCGCTCGATGGGGCAGCCTTTCTCCAGCCGGATCTTGAGCAGCTCGTGATGGGTGTAGGCCTCTTCTACCGCGCCTTTCGCGGCTGGCGAGAGCCCCTCTTTTCCCAGGTACACGGTCGCCTTGAGTTGGTTGGCCAGGCCGCGCAGGTAGCGCCGTTGTTTGCCGGTTAGTTCGTCCATCTGCACTCCTCGGTTTGAAAAATAATATAGCCTCTGCGGCAGCAGGCGTCGAACGGGAACGAGTTTTGCATCCTGCCTGCCCATGCCTGCTGCTGTCTCTTCAGCCGGTCCCCGCCGGCCCGCTGCCTGGAGCGCCCTGTGTTTCGGCATCGGCATCCTCCTAGCGGCCTTTTTCCAGCCGCCGGTGCTGCCGCTCTTTGGGGCGGCGCTGCTCTTGCTGCTGGCCAGCCTGGTCCTGCGCGGCCGGCATCCGCTGGCCGGGACCCTGTTCTTTCCGCTTTTAGTCTGCACCCTGGGCGGTCTGCGCTTCGCTACTTGCACAACCCTGTTACCAGTAAATCACATCCTGCGTGCGGGCACCGAAGATCGGGAGGGTCTCTTTATCGGCGTGGTGGCCGAGGAGCCGGAGCACCGTCAGGGGCGCACCCGCTTTGCCTTTGACTTGGAAGAGGTCCGCATCGACAGTGTCTGCCGCCAGGTCTCGGGCCGGGTGCTGGTCAGTGCCAGGAACCTGGACCTGCAGGCCGACCTGGGCGACCGCCTGACCCTGAGCGGCCGGCTGCAGCGGCCAGCCCCGGCGCGCAACCTGGGGGCCTTCGACTACCGCGCCTTTCTCGAACTGGAACAGATCCATTATTTGCTGGGACTGCGCCGGCCCGAGCAGCTGGTCGCCAGCGAACAACGCCCCGGTTCCTGGCTTTTTGAGCAGGTGGTGCTGCCGGTGCGCCACTCGGTGGCACGGAGCATCACCCGCAATCTTTCGGGTGGCCCGGCCGGCCTGCTCCTGGGGGTGCTGCTGGGCGAGAAATACGCCCTGCCCGAGGAGCTGCGGGAGGACTTCCGCCTCACTGGGCTGACCCACGCCCTGGTGGTCAGTGGCCTGAACGTGGCCCTGGTGGTGCTCTTCTTTCTGACCGCCTTCAAGTTGTGCCGCGTCCCCGAGCGCCTGGCCCTAGTCCTCACCCTGGTGGTAGTGGCCCTCTTCGCCCTGGTGACCCAGTTACAGGCCCCGGTGGTGCGCGCCGGGCTCATGGCCGGGGCCCTGCTCCTGGGCCGGCTGTGTGGGCGGCCCGGCGAAGTCTACAACGGGCTGGGGTTGGCGGCCCTGATCATCCTGGTATGGCAGCCGGCCAGCCTGTTGAGTCTGAGTTTTCAGCTCTCCTTTGTCGCCACCCTCTCGTTGGTGGGACTCACTCCGCCTATCGTCGCCCTCTTCCCCGCCTCGTGGCGCAGCCACCCCTGGGCTGGCGAGTGGGTACTCATGCCTCTGTGCGCCTGTCTGGCCGCCCAGGTGGGCACCGCCCCGCTGATCGCCTATCACTTCTACCAGTTCTCACCCATCTCCCTGGTCTCCAACCTAGTGGTCTTGCCCCTGCTGAACCTGGCCCTGGCCATCGGCATGCTGACGGGCATCACGGGCTGGTGCCTGCCCCTGCTGGCCACGGCCTTCAACGGCAGCAACTACCTGGTGCTCGAGCTGGCCATCGCGCTGGTGGAGTGCTTTGCCCGCCTGCCCTACGCCTCGGCGCAGCTGGCCAGACCGGGCATGGTCGCGCTGGGGTGTTGGGTCCTGCTCTCCCTCTGCCTGGCTTTTGCCCACCACCGGCTCGCCCGCAAGGTCGCCCTTTTCATCGCGCTGCTGTGGGGAAATTACGCCGTGTGGACACCCTTGCTACAGGCCCCGGTGCTGGAAGTCTTATTCCTCGATGTGGGTCAGGGGGACGCTGCCCTGGTGCGGCTGCCCGACGGCCGCTGCCTGCTGATCGACGGGGGCGAGCGCAGCCCGGACTTCGACCAGGGGGAGCGGGTGATCCTGCCGGTGCTGCGCCACTTAGGTATAGACCGGCTGGAGGCCGTGGTGGCTTCGCACCCGCACAACGACCACATCGGCGGGCTGATCGCGGTGCTGGAGGGGGTGAAGGTGAAACACTACCTGGACAGCGGCCAGCAATGCGACACCTGGACGGCGCAGCGCATCCAAGAGTTGGTCCGGGAGAAGGGCATTCACTACCACAGCCTGGCTGCCGGCGACAGTCTAACCGGGCTCGGAGGTGTGGAAGGGCTGGTGCTGCACCCGGGGACTGGTTTCGTCAGCCAGAGCGAGGAGCCGGCCAGCGGTTTCAACAACGGCTCGGTGGTGCTCAAACTCAGCTACGGAGAGGTGGACCTGCTCTTTGCCGGCGACGCCGAGCGGGAGGCCGAAGCCTCGCTTTGGCGCTGGGGCGGGCGTCTGCGCTGCGAGGTGTTGAAGGTGCCCCACCACGGCTCGCCCACCTCCTCGGATTTGGCCTTCGTCGAGGCGGTCCAACCCCAGGTCGCGGTGGTCTCGGTGGGTCAGCACAACAAATTCCGGCACCCCTCGCCGGCAGTGATCGAGCGGTACGAAAAACAGGGGGTGCAGGTGCTGCGCACCGACCAGCGCGGCGCGGTGGTGCTGCGCACCGATGGTAAGATCATGGAATGGGAGACGATGATAAAGTAGCGGCGTTTGTCTGAGGGCTCAGGCGCCCACCTGGTCGCGCAGAGCAGCTCGCCGAAACTAAGGTATGCAGGGCGCCGTGGGTGATGCTGTCGCCGGTGAAGAGCCACTTTATGGGCCGGTCGGCTTTGAGCAGGGGGCGCACTTCGTCGAAGCGCAGGAAGGAATCTGGCTGGGTCTGGGTCATGGTTTGCCTTTTGTTGTCGTGACAAAAAGATCGATCAGTTGCCGGCGGATTTGCTTCCGGGCAGTCCGTGTGCAGGGGGCTCGACCCCTAGGCTCACCGCGATCTCAAGGAGCGCGCTGAGGGTTTGCGGGCTCAAGGGGATGCCGTCGCGGCGGTACTCCTGGCGGCGCAGGTGCTCCAGCTCTCCGGGCGCGTAGACCCGGTCGACGCCCGGCGCCGGCTTGCAGGCGCGGATCTGCTCGATGGCGCCGGCGACGCGGGTGCGGAATACGGCTGGGTCTTCGAAGGCGACCACCTGGATGGCGGCGACCAGTTGCGAATCCTGCCCGGCATGGACGTGGCTGCCTGCCGCACCCAGTTCGGTGCCGTAGCTGGCACCCGACAACATCGCTGCCAGCATGCCCATAATCATGCCCAAGGCCGCTCCCTTGGGGCCGCCCACGGGGGCCAGCAGACCGTTTAGCGCCGTAGTCGGGTCCGTTGTCGGCCGGCCCTCGGCGTCAAAGGCCCAGCCCTCGGGAAGGGGCTCACCGCGCTGCTCGTAGAGCTTGACCTTGCCGTAGGCGGAAACGCTGAAAGCTCCGTCGAAGATCAGGTGCGGCGGTGCGGTACTCGGCAGGGCAATCGCCAAGGGGTTGTTGCCGATGAGGCGCTCGGCCCCACCGAAGGGCGGCATGATCGGCAGGGAGTGGGTGGTGGCCAGGCCGATCTGGTCGGCCTCCAGGGCCATCGCCGGGTAGTAGGCCACGGCGCCGCAGTGGTTGCTGCCGCGCACGGCGGCGACGGCCACGCCGGTGGTGCGGGCGCGTGCGATGACCTGGTCCATGGCGAAGCGCACCCCTACCTGGCCCATCGAGTTGCCGCCGTCCACCAGCAGGCAGCCGCCGAACTCGCGCACAATCCGCGGGCGGCCCCGGGGATCAACCCCCCCTTTGGTGATCCGGCGGACATATTCCGGGACCCGCAGCATGCCATGGGAGTGCACCCCCGCCAGGTCGGCGGCGACCAGGGTGTCCGCCATCAGCGCAGCGTCGGTATCGTCCATGCCGCAGGCAGCGAACAGGGCCCGCGTCAACGAGTGCAGGCTGGCGCGGTCGATGCGCAGCAAAGGAGCGCTCATTTTTCGGCTCCGGGATCGGCGGAGTTCCCCGGCGAGGCCCCGGGTGGCAGGTGGAGCACCATGACCAGCCTGATCCAAAGGGAAGTCACACGGGCATCCTCCGGCGCGTGTGCTGGCGGCCTAGGCGCGCTGTTTCCTCGCGACCGCCGGCGATGACACGGACACCAGCGCCGATTTTTACCGCCACATCCTCGGGTGTCCCCACACTCAGGAAGGCGATCCCATGGGCCTGGCATGCCTTCCTGACCCGCACCTCGGTCTCCACCATCAGCTCCGGCCAGGGGTCGGGCGGACGCGGGTATCCCAGCGACATGCTCAGATCCCCGGGACCCATCTCGGCAAAGCCGATGCCGGGCACGGCGAGGATCTTCTCGATGTGGGGCAGGGCGGCGAGCGACTCGATCTTGAGGCCCAGCAGTAACTCGCCTTCCGGGTTCAGCGGCCAGGGGTCGGCACGTCGCAGGTATTCGTCGCGATCCACGCCCCAGATCTTGGTCGCCGTCGGTTCGGACCCGACCCCGCGGCGCCCCTCGTCCAGCCCTTCGCCGACCCCGAGGCGGGCCGTGGGATAGCGGCAGCTCTCCACAAAGGCCCTCACGGCAGCAGCCGATTCTGCCTGACACAGCAGGATGCCGTGGGCACCGCGCGCCAGGATCTGGCGGAACTGCCAGGCGTTGAAGCGCACGATCTCTTCCGACACCCCTTCTACGGGGGCCTCGACGATCACCGTGGGGGCGCGATGGCCACTGCGGGTAGGACCCGCGTCGACGAGACCGCCCAAATAGTGGTCCAGACCGGCCATGTCGAAGGCGCCGTGTTCCATGCCGACGTTGATGTAGTCCGCCCAGGTGTCGGCATCCTCGCGCCCCTGCTCGTAGTTGAGCACGTGACCGGTGTGCCCGCCGGTGTAGTAGATGGGCTGGCCCTCAGCGAGCAATTCGATGGCGCGGTTGATGCGGCTCATGTGACCTTATTGCTGGTGCTTGGTGGTCTCGTTGGCCGAATCCTCGTTGGCGATCACGTAGTACACCAGATCCTCGGTCTGGCTGAGGTTGCGGATGCGGTGCTGGGTGTTGGGGGGCTGGATGAAGCAGTCGCCGGGGCCGGCCTCCCATGTCTCCCCGTTGCGGCTGATCTCGCCTTTGCCGGAGACGACGATGAAGAATTCCCACCAGCGCGTGTGGGAGTGGACCGGACAGGGGGCGGCGCCGGGAGGCACTCTGGTGAGTTCCACGTCGAAGGGGTGCGGCGCCTCTTTGGTATTGCCCAGGGCGGCGGACAGGTGCTGGCGCCATCGTTCGTAGCCAGCGTCTTCCCAGCTCCAGACCTGGTGCTGCTTGGGGACGTCGTCTAGGTTAATTTTCCACATATACACAGGCTCCTATCGGAATGGTGTGCGGCGTAAGAACGCTGCCCCCCCCAAGACCCTACTCGCGCAACGCCCCATACGTTGGGGCGTTGCGGGTCCAAGAGTCCGGCGAGTAGGCTTCCCGCAGGAAGAGCTTCTTCCGCTCGGGCCCTGCCTTTGCGATCCATTCGGGGGGGATTTCCTGGGTGTGACGGTGGGGAGGGCCGGCCTCTTTGAAGATATCGATGGCAAAGAGTCGAAAGGGCTGCGGGGAGTCCAGAGGTTTGGGCTCCACCCCGTGGAACATCCGGGCGTTCAAATACACCATGCTGCCAGGGGGAAGTTCTAGCTGTACCAGCTTGAGCGGGCGCTGGGCCTGTTCGTCGAATTCTCCTGCCAGCAGTCTTTCGGGGGTGACCTCTTTGGTCGGCGAGACCCGCTGGCTGCCCGGGATCACCGACAGGCTGCGGTCTCCGACGGTGAATCCGTTCGGATAGTAGAGAATCTGGATGTATTTCTTTTCTCTTTCAGCGAGATTGATCGGATTTTCGTGAAACCAGTGGTGGTGGTCCTGGTGGAAGCCGATCCGCCCCACCCCGCGCAGGGCCACATTGAGGGCGGAGTGACAGAAATGATACTCCGGACCAACCGTCGCCTGGAGCAGCGCGGTGACCAAGGGCGCATCGATCAGTTGGTCCGACCAATAGCCCCGGTTGTTCCAGGGCCTGACGAAATAGGCGGTGCCCAGTTTGCTGGGATCATTCTCGGCCGCCGCGAGGAACTCGTTGACTGCTTCGATGGTGAGGATTTCGTCGGTCAGCCCTGATAGGCCGACGTCGGTAAAGACACGCGGAAAGGCCACATAGCCGTCCGCTTCAAAAGCGGCAAGGTCTGCGGCCGCAGGCGCAGCGAGCCGGAAAAGCGGTTCGTGGTC